>NZ_JBITTM010000009.1:0-210454 GCF_044541955.1 Kitasatospora sp. NPDC085464 | reverse complement strand
CGATCAGATTCGATGCAAGCCAGTCGGTATCGACCGCGTTATTGACGCAGAGCGGGTCCGAGTTCACACTCCGTCAGCCCTGGGGGTGGCGTCCGGCCGTCCGGTGCCGCCGGGCCCCGACACCACCCGTCAGTGCGACCTGGGGCGTCGCCGGGCGGGCATCGGGACCACTCCACCGAGTGACGGCACCTCTGGCGGCCCCTGCGGCGTCGGCGCGGCCGGCGGCAGGCCGGCGCTGATGCAGAGCAGGTCCGCCCAGGCCGCCAGGTGCCGCTCGAAACGGCCGTCGGCCGGCGTCCAGGAGGCCCGGATCTCGATCTCGGTCGACGACGGGCGGTCCGCCAGACCGCCGAAGTACTGGGACGCGCACCTGGTCACCGTGCCGGACGGCTCCGCGTACCCGGCGCCGTGCGCCTGCAGCGCGTCGAGCAGCCAGGCCCAGCCGACCTCGCACAGCATCGGGTCGCCGGCCATCTCCGGCTCCAGCTCGGCCCGGGTCATCGTGACCACCCGGAACTCCCCGTTCCAGGACTCCTGCCCCGCCGGGTCGTACAGCAGCACCAGCCGGCCGTCCGCAAGCTCCTCGCCGTCCACCTCGACCGCGGCGGTCACCGCGAAGGAGTGCGGGGCGAGCCGGCGCGGCGCCGGCGCGGGGGAGAGCTGCACCTCGGGCCGCAGCCGGGCCCCGTCCAGGGCCGCCACGGCAGCCCGGAACTCGCTCGGCGCCCCCTCGCGACCCGTTCCGCCACCTGCTCCGCCACCCTGCGCGGGGTGCCCTCCGACCGCTGCCATGACCCGAAGACTAGGTCGAAAGCACGGGTTATCGCCGCAACTTCTCTCCCAGCGGCGTGCCGGAACGGCAAACCCCGGCAGATCTTGGAGGAACCGACGAGACCGGCCGGGAAGAGGCCCCCGGGACGCGTGCGAAGATTTGACGCGTGAGCGAGACTACGGCAGACACGACGGCGGCCAGCAACGACGGCCGGACCACCCCCGCGCGCCGCGGCGCCGCGTACGACTCCGCGTTCCTGCGCGCCTGCCGGCACGAGCCGGTGCCGCACACGCCCGTCTGGTTCATGCGCCAGGCCGGCCGCTCGCTGCCCGAGTACCTGAAGGTCCGCGAGGGCATCCCCATGCTGGAGTCCTGCATGCGGCCCGAGCTGGTCAAGGAGATCACCCTGCAGCCGGTGCGCCGGCACAAGGTGGACGCGGCGATCTTCTTCAGCGACATCGTGGTGCCGCTCAAGGCGGTCGGCATCGACGTCGACATCAAGGCCGGCGTCGGCCCGGTCATCGCCGACCCGATCCGCACCTTCGAGGACCTGCAGCGGCTGCGCCCCCTGGAGCCGGACGACGTCCCCTACATCACCGAGGCCATCGGCCTGCTGGTGGACGAGCTCGGCGAGACCCCGCTGATCGGCTTCGCCGGCGCGCCGTACACGCTGGCCAGCTACCTGGTCGAGGGCGGGCCGTCCAAGAACCACGAGAACACCAAGGCCATGATGTACGGGCAGCCCGAGCTGTGGGCCGCCCTGGTGGACCGGCTCGCCGACATCACCTCGGCCTTCCTGAAGGTGCAGATCGAGGCGGGCGCCTCGGCGATCCAGCTGTTCGACTCCTGGGTCGGCTCGCTCGCGCCGGACGACTACCGCCGTTCGGTGCTGCCGGCCAGCACCAAGGTCTTCGACGCCGTCGCCGAGTACGGCGTGCCGAAGATCCACTTCGGCGTCGGCACCGGCGAGCTGCTCGGCCTGATGGGCCAGGCCGGTGCGGACATCGTCGGCGTCGACTGGCGGGTACCGCTGAACGTCGCCGCCGAGCGGGTCGGCCCCGGCAAGGGCCTGCAGGGCAACCTCGACCCGGCGGTGCTCTTCGCGCCCACCAAGGTCGTCGAGACCAAGGCCCGCGAGGTGCTGCACGCCGCCCAGGCGCTCGGCACCAGCGGCCACATCTTCAACCTCGGCCACGGCGTGCTGCCGTCCATGGACCCGGACGCGCTCAGCCGCCTCGTCGCCTTCGTCCACGAGGCCAGCGCGCGCTGACCCACCCGCGGTGGCGGGCCCCGTCCCGGGGCCCGCTACCCGGCGGCGACCTCGATCCCCGCGCGCCGCAGCAGCGCGGCCGTCACCCCGTCTCCGGGGCGCAGCTCCCCGGAGAACGTCCCGTCGTACACCTGCCCGCAGCCGCAGGACGGGCTGCGCGCCATCAGCACCGCCCGCCGCGCCCCCGCCGACTCGGCGGCGGCGAGCGCCGCCCGGGCGCCGGCCAGGAACTCCCCGGTGCAGTCCGCCCCGGTCGCGTCCACCACCCGCGCCCGCCCGTCCAGCACGTCCGCGCCGTCCCCGCCTACGATCTCCGCCGGCGGCCGCGGCGTCGGCAACCCGCCCGCCCCCTCCGGGCACACCACCACGGCCCGCCCCTCCTCGACCAGCCGCACGGCGTCCGCCGAGGTCTTCGCCCGCCCGTCGTACCGGCAGGGGATCCCGGCCAGGCACGCGCTCACCACGATCGGTTCCATGCGGTCGAGCCTACGGAACTGCGGTCAGTCCTCGACGAGCCGGTCCCGGCGGACCCTGAACTCCCGCTGCCCGCACACGGTTTCGAGGCGGTGCGGCCGGTGGACGGACACCGTGGCCACCCCGTCCGGGCCGGTTGCCGGCACCGTGCAGTCGATCTCGACCGGCACCGGGTACGGCGAGTCGACGTCGAGCCAGGCGTCCGGCCCGAGCGCCTGCTCCGTCCCGAACATCGCGGTCTTGTCGATCACGGACCACCGCGGCCCGTCCGCATCCGCGAAGCAAACCTCCACCCACCCCGGGAACCCGTCGTCCACCCACCGGACCGCCTCACCCCTCAGAAACGTCATGGCATTCCGATAGCACACCGCCCGTGCAGCCGGATACCGGGACGCCGATCTCGCTATCTTGGGGGCATGAGTGAGCTGCCGGACTGGATGTACGCGCCCAGAGCCGAGGGTTGGTTCGCCGATGACCTCGACCACCTGCCGCAGGCGCCGCGGCACACCGAACTGATCGATGGAGCACTGGTCTTCAGGGTGTCTCCCCAGCGTTCGTTTCACGGCAGGGTCGTGCGAAACCTGACCGCTGCGCTGGAGGCGTTGGTGCCGGACGGGGTGCTGGCCGAGGATCAGATGACGGTCAAGCTCGACCGGTGGAACCGGCCGGAGCCGGATGTGGTGGTCGCCGTGGCGGAGTACGACACCGCCCGCACCTGGTTCGCCGCAGCCGACGTGGCGCTCGTCGTCGAGGTCGTCTCGCCGGAATCCGCGCACCGGGACCGCACCGTCAAGGTCCGCAAGTACGCCGAGGCGGGCATCCCGCACTACTGGATCGTGGAGGAGGAGGCGGGCCTGCCGGTCGTGCACGTCTTCGAGCTGGAGGCGGTGACCTCCTCGTACGTCCCGGCCGGAATCTTCCGCGGCAAGATCGAACGCCCGGTGCCGTTCCCGATCGCGATCGACCTGGACGCGCTGGTGCCGAGCGGCGGGCGTGCAGCGGATTGAGGAGTCCGTGTAAAGACCTGCGAGACTGCGGAGCATGTCGGATGCACAGGTCGTCGTCGTCGGTGGTGGGATCGCGGGGCTGGCTGCGGCCGCTTTCCTGAGTGGCGCGGCCGGGGGGCCCGCGCGGGCTCGGGTGACGCTGCTGGAGGCGTCCGGGCGGGTCGGCGGGAAGCTGTGGGGTGGTGAGGTCGGCGGGGTCCGGGTGGACCTCGGGGCCGAGTCGGTGCTGGCCCGGCGGCCGGAGGCGGTGGAGCTGGCGCGGGCGGTCGGGCTGGCGGAGCAGCTGGAGCCGCCGACCACCGCGAAGGCGGCGATCTGGACCCGCGGGGCGCTGCGGCCGCTGCCGGGCAGGCAGGTGATGGGGGTGCCGGGCGACCTGGAGGCACTGGCGGCCTCCGGCGTGCTCACCGCCGAGGGGCTGGAGCGGGCCCGGCACGAGCAGCCCACCGACGTGGGGGAGGACGTCGCGATCGGCCGCTACGTCGCCGACCGGCTGGGCCGGGAGGTGGTGGACCGGCTGGTCGAGCCGCTGCTGGGCGGGGTCTACGCCGGGCGTGCGGACGAGATCTCGCTGCGCGCCGCGGTGCCGCAGCTGCTGGGGATCGCCCGGGGCGGCGGTTCGCTGGTCGAGGGGGTGCACGAGCTGGCCTCCCGGCCGCAGGTGGTCGGCACCCCGGTGTTCAACGGTCTGCGCGGCGGCCTCGGCACCCTGCCGGAGGCGGTCGCCGCGGCCTGCGCCGAGGCGGGCGTGGACCTGCGCACGGACGCCCGGGTGGACGAGCTCCGCCGCACCCCCGACGGCTGGCGGGTGCGGACCGGCGGCGAGGTGCTGCACGCGCACGCCGTGGTGCTGGCCGTCCCGGCCCCGGCCGCGGCCCGGCTGCTGCGCACGGACGCCCCGGCGGCCGCCGCCGAACTGGACTCCGTCGAGTACGCGGGCATGGCACTGGTGACCCTGGCATTCCGCCGTTCCGACCTGGCCGAGCCGCCGAGCGGCAGCGGTTTCCTGGTGCCGCCGGTGGACGGCCGGCGGATCAAGGCGTCCACCTTCTCGTCCAACAAGTGGGGCTGGCTGGAGCGTTCCGCGCCGGACGCGTTCCTGCTGCGCACCTCGCTGGGCCGGCACCGCGAGGACGAGGCGCTGGGCCTGCCGGACGAGGAGCTGGTGGCCCGCTCGCTGGCGGACCTGGGGGAGGCGATCGGGCTGACCGCCCGGCCGTACGACACCTTCGTCTCGCGCTTCGAGGCCGGCCTGCCGCAGTACCCGGTGGGCCACCCGGAGAAGGTGGCCAGGGTCCGGGCGGCGGCCGAGCGGGTGGGCGGGCTGGCGCTGTGCGGCGCCGCGTACGACGGCGTGGGCATTCCGGCGTGCATCGGCTCGGCGGCCGCCGCGGTGGCCGCCGTCGACAGACTGTTGACCCCGGAGACCGGGGAACGTTCCACGGAGAGGACAATGGGCGCATGACTGAGAGCGTTGAGCGGGAGCCGGAGCAGCGACCCGAGAAGAAGAAGGCGCGCGACCTGAACCAGGTCATCCGCTACACCATGTGGTCGGTGTTCAAGCTCAAGGACGCCCTGCCCGAGGACCGTGCCGCCCTGGCCGCCGAGGTGGACGAGCTGTTCGAGCAGCTGGCCGCGAAGGACGTGACCGTCCGCGGCACGTACGACGTCTCCGGTCTGCGCGCGGACGCCGACATCATGGTCTGGTGGCACGCCGCCGACTCGGACGACCTGCAGGAGGCGTACAACCGCTTCCGCCGCACCGGCCTGGGCCGCCGGCTGGAGCCGGTCTGGTCGAACATGGCGCTGCACCGCCCGGCCGAGTTCAACAAGTCGCACATCCCGGCCTTCCTCGCCGACGAGCGCGCACGCGACTACGTCTGCGTGTACCCGTTCGTGCGCTCCTACGAGTGGTACCTGCTGCCGGACGAGGAGCGGCGCGCGATGCTCGCCGAGCACGGCAAGATGGCGCGCGGCTACCCGGACGTGCGGGCCAACACGGTGGCCTCGTTCGCGCTCGGCGACTACGAGTGGCTGCTCGCCTTCGAGGCGGACGAGCTGCACCGGATCGTGGACCTGATGCGCGACCTGCGCCCCTCGCGGGCCCGGCTGCACGTCCGCGAGGAGGTGCCGTTCTTCACCGGCCGCCGCAAGCCGGTCAGCGAGCTGCTGGGCGGCCTGGCCTGAGCCACCCGCACTCCGTCCGGAGGCCGGCTCCCCGCACGAGGGGAGCCGGCCTCCGGCGTTCCCGGGCCCCCGGGCGTCGCCCCGCAGCCGGATCCGGGTCAGGTGCGGTGCGGGCGCAGGGCGGCGCGGAGGCGGGCGTCGGGGAGGACGGCCGGGCCGTTCATGGCGACGGCGGTGAGCAGTTCGCGCTCCTCGTCGTCGGCGAGGCCGCGCTGGCGGGCCGGGCGGACCTCCCGCAGCACCTCCTGGCCGATCGGGGAGGCCCAGCGGGTGTAGGGGTAGACGTCCACCCGGGCCATCAGCAGGGTGCCCGAGGTGAGCACCAGCGGCAGGGAGAACCAGGCGAGCGGGGTGAGGGTGTCACCGCCGGTGAAGCCCCTGACCGCCAGCGAGGCGGCCAGCAGGACCAGCGAGAGCAGCAGCGCGTGCCGGACCTGCCGGACGACCACGACGGTGCTGCGCTGCACCAGGGCCGGGGTGGCCAGGCCGGCCAGTGCGAGCCGGGCGCCGATCTCCAGCACGGTGGGGTGCTCGGCCATCGCCCGGCGCAGCTCGTCCGTGCGGCACTGGCCTTCCGGGCCGACGGTGGCGATGATCGCCCGCTCCAGGCGGCTGCGGCCCCTGGGGTCGACCACGGTGGTCCAGCCGGTGTGCGCCAGGTGCAGCCGGCCCCGGCCGGCCATCAGGACGAGGGCCAGTTCGACCACCCGGTCCGGGCCGCCGGCCAGGTAGGCGGTCTCGTACAGCCCGATGCCGACGGCTTCCGGTGGGCGCAGCCCGTCCTGTTCGGCCAGGGCATCGGCGGTGGCGGTCATCCGGACCAGCCGGAGGCAGGAGAGGACCGCCGCGACACAGGCCGGTATGAGGAAGAGCAACCACATGGGCTTGTTGTATGCCTGGCCCGATGGCGCGGGGAACGCCTTCCCGGTCCGCGATACCGAACTGTGACGTCGGTCGTGGGACGAACCGGGGCCGGTCAGGAGCCGCAGCCGCCCCCGCCGCAGCTCGATCCGCAGCTGGAGGACGAGGAACCGCAGCTGGAGGACGAGCCGCAGCTGGAGGAGGACGAGCCGCAACTGCCGGAGGAGGAGCCGCAGCTGGACGAGCCGCAGCCGCTGCCCCCGCCGGAGGACCCGGAGTCGGAGGAGCCGCACCAGGAGGCGGGGCTGCCGGACGAGCACGAGGAGGACGAGCACGAGGAGGACGAGGACGAGGAGTTCGTGAACCAGGACGAGCCCGTGGAAGCCTGTCGCATCATTTCCTCCTCCTCGGCCGTCGCGCCGAGCATCGCGGCCTCCAGCTCCTGGTTCTCCAGCCCGGCGGCGGCCAGCCCGCCGAGTGCGAGCGCGCCCAGCAGCGCGCCGCCCGCCAGCATGGGCGGCACCCCTGAGCCGGGCGTCCACGGCGAGCCGCCCATCAGGGTCAGCTGGCGCGCCCCGGCCGGGGTGATCCGGCCCCTGACCGGCCAGGTGGCCAGCAGCGTGACGGCGCCCACGAACAGCAGGAGGCCCGGGATCCAGAGGTCGGGGCGGTCGTGGCCGGGAGCGCCGTCGTCGAGCAGCGCGGCGGCGACGGCGAAGGCCACGACGACGAGCATCGCGAGCCAGAGCAGCCGGCGGGCGGTGCGGGCCCGCCGCAGTCGCTCGGGGCGGCGCAGCAGGCCGCGGTCGGCGAGCCGGCCACCGATCTCCTGGACGGCGTCCGAGCGCATCACCATCCGGCGCAGCGGGCCGATCTCCCGGCTGCCGGTGGGGCCGACGGCCTCGTGGACCGCCTGGTCGACGGCGTCGTACGGCTTGCCGCCGGTGAGCGTGACCAGGCCGGAGCGGCTGATCACGACCTGCTCGGCCAGGTGCATCCGGACCAGCGCGGTGTCGAACACCCGGCCCGGCCCGCCGGACAGGAACGCGGTGTCCAGCAGCGGCAGACCGCGGCCGGGCAGGCCCTTGGCGTACCGGACGCGGCCGATGTGCTGCCGGGTCCGGGAGGCGTACAGGGCGGCGGCCGCCAGCAGGACGGCCGGGACGGCGAAGTAGCTGTTGTGCCACATGGGCGGTTCCCCCGGGATGACGATGGGTCGCTAGCCGCGCAGGGCCCGGCGAAGGCGGGCGAGCGGGCCGGGCGGCCGTACGGGTGCCGGGTGGAGCCACTGCTCCAGGGCCCGGCGGTGGTGGGCGGCGGTCGGGCCGCCGTCGGTGAGCACCCACTGGGCGAAGGCCCGGGCGTCGGCGCGGTAGCCGCCGGTCTGCGAGTGGGTGCGGGCGTAGTCGAGGAAGAGCGGCCCGTACCGGTCGCCGAGCAGGCGGGGCAGGTCCGGGGCCACCTTCGCGGTGGTGTCGCGCCGCTTGGCGGCGAGGCCGGTGGACTGGACGCGGACCTGGACCGGGTCGAAGCCGGGCGGGACGGGCCCGCCGGCCACCAGGGCGGCCAGCAGCTCCTCCTGGCGCCGGGCCAGCCGCTCCCGGGCACCGGCGGTGCCGGGGGCCTCCGGGGCCGCGGTCGGGCCGGTCGCCGTGGTCGGGTCGCTCGTCACCGGGTGCTCCCCTCCAGCACCCGGCGGATGGCGTCCAGTTCACCGGCCAGCTCACTGGGCGGCGGGAAGTTCGCGTCCCGCTCCAGCAGGACGCCGGGCGGTGCCACCCGCGCGCAGAGCTCGGCCAGCACCTCCAGCACCGGCTCGGTGACGGGGTGGGCGTGCGTGTCGTGCCAGGTCCCGTCGACCAGGGTGCCGCCGGCGACGTGGACGTAGGCGAGCGCCTCCAGCGGGAGGCGGTCGAGTTCGGCGGCCGGGTCGACGCCGAGGTTGACCCGGTTGGTGTGCAGGTTGGCGACGTCGATCAGCAGCCGGACGCCGGTGCGGCCGACCAGCTCGGCGAGGAACTGCCCTTCGGTGAACTCGTCTTCCGGCCAAGCGAGTTGGGCGGCGATGTTCTCCAGGGCGAGTGGCACCGGGAGCTGGTCCTGGGCGATCCGGACGTTCTCGGCGATCACCCGCAGCGAGTCCCGGGTGCGGGGGACGGGCAGCAGGTGACCGGCCTCCAGGCCGCCGGCCCGGACGAAGGCCAGGTGCTCGGTGACCAGCGGGGATCCGAGCGCCAGCGCGGTGTCGGCGAGTCGGGCGAGACGGCCGGGGTCGGGCAGCTCGGCGCCGCCGAGACCGAGACCGACGCCGTGCGGGACGACGGTGACGCCGCGCTCGCGCAGCGCCGTCAGCGAGTCGGGCAGGTGGCCGGCGCAGACGTTCTCGGCGACGACCTCGACCCAGTCCAGGCCGGGTTGGCGCTCGACCACGGTGTCGATCTCCGGGCGCCAGCCGAGGCCGACACCCAGGCGGGCGGGGACGGCGGGGCCGGTGGCCGGTGCGGGCCGGTCCAGGGCAGCGGAAGTCATGGGTTCGCCCCCTTCGGAGGGCTGGGGTGGGAGGGCCGTCGGGTGGTGCGGGCGTCGTCGCCGGGCTTTCCACGGCCGTGTTGCTGAGGATGTCCCCGGGCGGGGTGGCTGCCAAGCCTCACCCGGTCTTCTCAGAGCATTATTTGAGCTTGCCGCCCCGGAAGGCCCGGCTCCAGCCCTCCGCCGCGGCCGTTCCCGCAGCTGGGGCGCCCTTTCGCGGCGAAAATTCGAAGGCGGTGCGCGGGCGGCGCGGCTAGCGTGGGAATCCATGACTTCTTTGACGATCCGTGAATTCCACCCCGACGACGCCGCCGCCGTGGCGGCCGCCCACCGGGCCGGGCGCGAGCACCTGGTGCTGAGCGCCGAGGCCCTGCTCTGGCTGAACGACCGGCCGAATCCCCAGGAGCACTTCCGCACCTTCGTCGCCGAGTGCGACGGCCGGGTGGTCGGCGCGGTGCGCTGCGGGCTGGTGCGCGGGACGACGACCGCCGGCGTCGGGTACGCCAACGGCAGCGTGCTGCCGGAGTTCCGGCGCCGCGGCGCCGCGACCGCGCTGCTGGCCGCGGCCGAACGGCACCTGGTCGAGCACGGGGTGACGGAGCTGCACACCTGGCTGGACGACGAGCCCGCCTCGCTGGCCTTCGCCGCCGCCCGGGGCTACGAGCCGGGGCGCCCCGCGCAGTTCGGCGGACGGGACCTGACGCTGCCGCTGCCGCAGGCACCGGTCCGGCCGGCCGGCGTCGAGCTGCGCCCGGCCACCGACTGGGCGGACGACCCCCGCCCGCTGTTCCTGGTCGAGGCGGACGCCATCCGGGACGAGCCCGGCGAGGTGCCGATGGACGCCCTGGAGTACGAGGAGTGGCTGCGGGGCGACTGGGCCCGGCCGGACCTGGACCTGACGCTGACCGTGGTCGCCGTGGTGGACGGCGAGCCCGCCGCGTTCACCCTGGCGCAGACCGACGGGGTGGACCGTTACTGGTCCGCGTTCACCGCCTGCCGCCGGGACTTCCGCGGGCGCGGTCTGAGCAAGCTGGCCAAGCTGGAGTCCCTGCGCCTGGCGGCCGCGGCGGGCTACCGGCGCGCGTACACCTCCAACGACGAGACCAACGCGCCGATGCTCGCGGTCAACGCGTGGCTGGGGTACGAGCGCTGCGCGGGGGAGCGCAAGGGGATCAAGCGCCTGAAGTGACCCTCGGAGCGGTGATTCTGACACCCGGAATCGCCGTCAGGGGGTATTTCCGGCCACGGGCGGGGACTTAACCAGGGCGTACGGTTCGTGGTCGAGTCTTCCTCCGGGGGGATGATATGGACATCCTGCTCCAGGCACTGATCGCATCGGTGCCGGCCGTGATCGGCTTCCTCGCGGCCCGCTCCCTCGCCCGGACGAGACTGTTCCTGCGCTACGGCTTCCTGAGGGCGCTGCTCGCGCCGTACAGCCGGGTGCAGATCATCACGCCGAGCATCGAGGTCGCGGAGTTCGCCCTCACCTCGGACGGCTGCCAGCTGACCAGCCGCGGGCCGAAGAACGTGCTGTTCATGCCGATGGCCGAGGCGAGGGCGATAGCGGAACTCACCGACCTGCTGCGCAAGGTCAACCGGAAGGCGACGATCGAGCTGGTGGTGGCGGGCGCGCAGGACCCGCGGATGCCGACCTTCTCGATCGGCGGCCCGAGCGTCAACGCCTACTCCGGCGGCGTGCTGGACGCGGTGTTCCCGGACTTCGCGATCGAGTACCCGGAGGCGGCCCGCGCCCGCTGGGGCGGGATGACCTTCGAGGCGCTGTACAACCCGGCCGGGGAGCTGATCCGCGACCACGGCTTCGTCTTCGTCACCCGCACGCCCCGGCACGCGCCCTGCGTCGTGCTCTGCGGGGTGTTCGCCTTCGGCTCCGCGATGGCGGTGGAGGCGCTGACGGCGGCGAGCCGGAACTCCCCGCTGGCGGCGCTCTTCCGCTCGGGGGAGAAAGGATTCGCCGCGGTGGAGGGCCGGGTGATCGGGCTGGACACGGTGGACGTCACGGTCGAGGTCTGCCGGGTCCTGCCCGCACCCCGGTCGGACGTCCCGTCGGGCTTCCGGGGCGAGGTGTCCGTCAGTCGTCCCGACCAGTGAGACAATTGGTCTCGGACCTGCGGTGCGAATCCGGACAGACGGGCGAGAGCAGGCCATGAACTCCGGCTATTCGTACAGGTTTTGCCCCGCCCTTGACGCATCATGGGCATAATCGCGCACATGACGATCAACCGTGCGAACGTGAGCGCGATTGCCGAGGACCTGTACGTGTGGCTCCCCCCGAAGCGGGGCTGGGGCCTGGCCAACTGCGGACTGCTGGTCTCCGACACGACCGCGCTCTGGATCGACACGCCCTACGACCCCTCGATGGCGGGGGAGTTCCTCGCCGCGAGCCGCCGACTGCTGCCGGCCGGGGTCGAGATCGACCGGGTGGTCGTCACCCACGCCAACGGCGACCACCTGTGGGGCGCCGGCGTGGTGCCGGCCGCCGAGGTGATCGCCACCCGCGAGGCGCTGGAGCACATCCACTGGGAGCCCACCCCGAAGCAGCAGCACGCCCTGGTCACCGACAGCGATCCGGACTCGCTGCTCGGCGGCTACCTCAGGGAGCACTTCGGGCGCTTCGACTGGTCCGCCACGGACCCGGTGCACCCGGACACCGTCTTCACCGGCGAGCTGGAGCTGCGGGTCGGACGCCACCCCGTGCAGATCACCAGCCTGCCCGCCGCCCACACCGGCGGCGACCTGATCGTCCACCTCCCGCACCAGCGCGCGGTGTTCACCGGCGACGTCATCTTCTCCTCGACGCCGGAGCAGCCCGGCGACCACCCCTCGCACTGGGCGGGCCCGCTGGAGAACGTCATCGGCGCCTGCGAGCAGGCCCTGGCCACCGGCGCGGAGATCTTCGTCCCCGGCCACGGCCCGGTGCTCGACCGCGACGGCGTCCGGGGGCACATCGGCTACCTCGCGTACGTCCGCGAGCGCGCCCACGCCCTGCACGCCGCCGGCATACCCGCGCTGGACGCCGCCCGGCGGGTGATCGCCGAACAGCGCCACCCCGAACTCGGCCTGCCCGAGCGGCTGGTGCTCACCGTCGCCGCCGAGTACCGGCACCTGGACGGCTCGGCGGCGCCGGGCGCGCTGGAAGCCATGGGGCAGGTCGCCCTGGTCGCCCGGGAGCTGGCCGAGGGCCCCGCCGCCCGGATCCCGCGCCCGCGCCCCGCCCGGAACTGACACCCGGCTCCGCGCCCCGCGGCTCCGCGCCCCCGGTTCCGCGCCCCGCCCGGAACCGGGCCGGCCGGGAAGCCGCCCCCCATGCCCCGCCCGGAACCGGGCCCGCCCGCCTGCCCGGCCCGCCCCGCAAGCACTCCCGAGGACTCCGATGACGCAGATCGCGCTGATCGCCCTGGCGCTGGTCGCCGCCGTGGCCGCGGCCGTGCTCGCCCGCGGCCGGGCCGGGGCCGTCGCCCGTGCGGCGGCCGCCGAGACCGCGCTCACCCGGGGCGAGGAGCGCGCCCGCGTCGCCGAGGGCCGCCTCGCCCGCACCGAGCAGCAACTGCGCGAGGCCCAGGAGACCGCCCGGCGCTCCACCGACGAGGCCCGGCGGGCGGAGGGCCGCACCCGCGTCGCCGAGGACGCCGTCCACGAGGCGCAGGACGCGGCCCGGGAGGCGCAGGAGGCCGTCCGGGACGCCCTGCGGCAGGGCGCCGCCGCGACCACCCGTGCCGAGGAGGCCGACCACCGCCTGGCCGCCGCCGAGGCGCGCGCCGCCGCGCTGCTCGCCGAGATCGGCCACCTCGCCCAGGAGCGGGTCGCCGCCACCGCCGTACGGCTCAGCCACGCCAACGCCCCGGTGGTCGGCCCGCTGGACCCGCAGATCGTCGGCCCGGAGGCCGTCCGGGCGCTGCAGTCCGTGCTGGACGCCACCGCCGCCGCCCTCGCCGACGAACGCGAACGGGTGGACGCCGCCGCCCGCGCCGCGATGCGCGGTGCCACCTCCCGGATCCAGACCCTGCTGTACCAGATCCAGAGCCTGGTCCAGCAGCTCCAGCACGACAACGACGACCCCCGGCTGCTGGAGGTCGACTTCCGCAACGAGGTCGCGCTGCGCCGGATCCAGACCGTCGCCGTGCTCTGCGAGGCCTGGCCGGGCCTGGCCCGCACCGACTCGTCGCTCGCCGAGGTCGTCGTCGGCGCCCTCTCCCGGGTGCCCGGCTACGCCCGGGTCAAGGTCGCCAACCACCTGCGGGAGCACCGGCTCGCGGTCGTCGCCCGGGCCGCCGAGCCGATCGCCGTCACCATCGCCGAACTGCTCGCCAACGCCACCGCCTACTCCCACCCGGAGACCGACGTCCCGGTCACCGTCCAGCAGGGCGGCCGCGGCGCGCTGGTGATCATCGACGACAGCGGCATCGGCATGGACGAGGACCAGCTGCGCCGCGCCCGCCGACTGCTCTCCGGCCCGCCGGACCTCCTGCTCACCGAGCTCGGGAACCCGCCCAAGACCGGCTTCGCGGTGATCGGCAAGCTCGCCCGCCAGTACGGCTTCTCCTGCCACATCGAGCCCTCGCCGTACGGCGGCATGCGGACCATCCTGCGCATCCCGGCCGGGCTGGTGACCGTCGTCGACGACGAGCAGCCGCTGTCGGTGCTCACCCCGCTGCCGTTGCGGGCCGGGTCCGGCCCCGCGCCCGCGCCCACCGTCGCCGCCGTCCCGCCGATGCGCGACGCCGACGAGCAGGACGGCCCGCAGCTCGCCGACCGCCACCACCAGCCCGGACCGCACCCGGCACCGGCCATCCGCGTGGTGCCCGACCCGGGCACGGGCGGCCCGTCGGGGGACGCGGCGGCCCCGGACGGCCGGACCTCCCCCGCGTCCGAGGCCGCCCCGGCCTCCCCGGCTTCCGACGGCGCCTCCGCCGCCCGGGCCTCCGGCGACGCCCCGGCCGACGACGGCACCGGCCTGCCCACCCGGCGCCGCCGCCGTCCGCCGGCCCCCGAGGAGGCCGGTGCGCCCGCCGCCACCGCGGGCTCGTCCGTCGGGTCCGCTGTGGGATCCGCCGGCGGATCCGACGCCCCCGGTCGGTCCCCCGAGCGGGCCGCCGCCCGCTGGCAGGCGCTGCAGCAGGGCACCGACTCCGGCCGGGCCGCCGTGGCGCAGGCCGAACGCGAGAGTGCCGAACGCGAGAGTGCCGAACGCGCGAGTGCCGACCGTGCAGCCGCCGAACGCGCGAGTGCCCAGCGCGAGGCCGCCGACCGCGCAGGCGCCGCGACCCAGGACAGCACCACCACCGCCGGCACCCCCGGCGACACCACCACCGCCCGCCCCACCGGTGACCACACCACCGGCCCGACGACCTCAGAAGGAGCCGAGCAGTGAGCAGCTCGCCCAGCCCGACCGCCACCGACGAGATCTCGTGGGTGCTGACCCCGCTGCTGGAGCTGCCGGGGGTGCTGCACGCGGTCATCGCCACCGGGGACGGCCTGGTCGAAGGGGCCTCGGAGAGCCTGGGCCGGGCCTCCGCCGAGCGGGTCGCCGCGATGACCGCCACCGTGCACGCCGCCGCCCGCGCCTTCACCGGCGCGTTCACCGACGCCGAACGGCCGCGACTGGCCCAGACCGTGGTGGAGTCCGACCTCGGCTACGCCATCGTCGTCCCCGCCGGGGAGAACACCTCGCTCGCCGTGTTCACCACCCCGGACGCCCAGCTCGGCAACGTGTCGTACCAGATGCAGGTGCAGGTCGCCGCCCTGGGCCGCGCGCTCGCGAGCCCGTGCCGGCGGCAGGGCGACACCGGCCGGTCATGACCGCCGTCCCCCGCAGGCGGATGGTGCCCGCCTACCTGGCCACCGGCGGCCGCAGCCGCCCCGGCACCGAGGGCTTCGAGCGACTGACCGTCCTGTTCGCCGACCGTGCCGAACCGCCGACCGGGCTCGAACCCGAACACCGCCGGCTCTGGGAACTGCTGTGCCCCGGCGCGCTGACCGTGGTGGAGGCCGCCGCGCACCTGCGCCTGCCGGTCAGCGCCACCGTCTTCCTCGCGGCCGATCTGGTCGAGGCGGGCTGCCTGCACGCCCGCGCACCGATCCCGCGCGCCCAGCAGACCGACCGCTCCATCGTCGAGAGGCTCCTCGTTGGACTCCGTGCGCTCCGGTGACCGGGCCGCCGACCCGGTCGGCCGGTCCGTCGATCCACCCGTCGACCCGCCCGACGGCCACCCCGACGGCCACCCCGACGGTCACCCCCCGGGGCCGCCGGAACGGGTGGGCTACCTGCCCGACCGGGACCAGACGCTGATGAAGCTGGTGGTCGCCGGCCCCTTCGGCGTCGGCAAGACCACGCTCATCCGCACGCTCTCCGAGATCGCCACCCTGCACACCGAGGAGGCGATGACCGAGACCGGACGCCCGGTGGACGACCTGGCCGGCCTGCCCGAGAAGACCACCACCACCGTCGCCGTGGACTTCGGCCGGCTCACCCTGCCCGGCAACGTCGTGCTCTACATGTTCGGCACCCCCGGCCAGCGCCGCTTCTTCCCGCTCTGGCAGGACATCGCCCGCGGCGCCCTGGGCGCGCTGGTGCTCGCCGACACCCGCCGGCTGGCCGACTCCTTCGAGATCATGGACATGGTCGAGGAGCAGGGCCTGCCGTACGCCGTCGCGGTCAACTGCTTCCCGGACGCGCCGGTCCACCCGGTCGAGGTGCTCCGCGCCCACCTGGACCTGCACCCCGCGACCCCCCTCCTGCTCTGCGACGCCCGCGAACGCGAGGGCAGCCTGGACGCGCTGATCGCGCTGGCCGAGCACGTCCTCGACGCCCTGCCCACCGCCTCCACCGTCACCCAGGAGTGCCCGTGACCGTCGAGACCCGCCCGATCCCGATCCACGGCCCGGTCTTCGCCGCCGACCCGCAACTCGTCTACGAGCGGCTGCGCCGGCACGGCCCGGTCGCCCCGGTGGAGATCGCGCCCGGCGTCGAGGCCCTGCTCGTCACCGACTACCAGGCCGCGCTGGACCTGCTGCGCGACAGCGACACCTTCTCCAAGGACTCCCGGGCCTGGCAGCGGACCGTCCCGCCGGACTCCCCGCTGCTGCCGGTGCTCGGCTACCGCCCGACCGCCCTGTTCAGCGACGGCGAGACGCACGCGCGCTACCGCGCGGTGATCACCGACGCCCTCGCGCTGTTCGAACCGCACCGGCTCCAGCGCCAGGTCGCCGAGACCGCCCACCGGCTGATCGACCGCTTCGCCGCGGTCGGCCGTGCCGACCTGATCGCCGAGTACGCCCGCCAGGTGCCCGCCTCCGTGCTCACCACCTGGTTCGGCGTGCCGGAGGCGCAGCACGCCGAGGTGGTCGCCGCGATCACCGGGCTGATCGAGGGCACCGCGCAGGCGGGCGCCGCGTACGGGAAGCTCCTCGCGGTGGTCACCGCCATGGTCGCCGAACGCCGCGCGCGCCCCCGGCACGACCTCGCCTCCTGGTTCGTCACCCACCCGCGCGGGCTGGACGACGACGAGGCGATCCGGCAGATCAGCCTGACCATGATCGCCGGGCACGAACCGACCACCAACCTGATCGGCAACGCCCTGCTGCGCCTGCTCACCGACGCCCGCTACGCCGGCTCGCTGTTCGGCGGCGCGATGACCGCCCACCAGGCGATCGACGAGGTGCTCTGGCACGAGCCGCCGCTGGCCAACCTCTCCGCGCACTACCCGCGCTACGACATCGTGTTCCACGGCCGTGAGATCAAGGCCGGCACCCTTCTGCTGGTCTCCTACGCGGCCGCCAACTCCCAGGCCGCACCGCCCACCGACGGCGGCGGGCTGCGCAGCGGCGAGAGCGCCCACCTGGCCTGGGCGGCCGGCCCGCACGCCTGCCCGGCCCGCGACCCCGCCCTGCTGATCGCGATCACCGCGATCGAGCAGCTGGGCAGCCGCCTCAGCGACCTCGAACTGTCCACCCCCGCCGACGAGTTGCTCTGGCGTCCGGGCCCGTTCCACCGCGCCCTGGTGCACCTGCCGGTCCGCTTCGAGCCGGTCGCCGGGTAACGCCCGCGCGGCCCGCCGGGTACGACGGCCCGACGGTACGAGGCCCCGGACGCCCCGGAGGCCGCGGACAGCGCGGAGGCCCGGACAGCGCACAGCGGTGTCCGGGCCTCCTCGCCGCACGGCCTACTCGGCCGGCCGCAGCGTCAGCGAGACGCTGTTGATGCAGTAGCGCTGGTCGGTCGGCGTGCCGTAGCCCTCGCCCTCGAAGACGTGCCCGAGGTGCCCGCCACAGCGCGCGCACCGCACCTCGACCCGGCGCATGCCGAGCGTGGTGTCCTCGATGTACTGGACCCGGTCCTCGGCCAGCGGCGCGTAGTACGACGGCCAGCCGCAGTGGCTGTCGAACTTGGTCTCGGAGCTGAACAGCTCCGCGCCGCAGGCCCGGCAGCCGTAGACGCCGACCGTCTTGGTGTCGGTGTACTCACCGGTGAACGGCCGCTCGGTGCCCGCCTCGCGGAGCACGTGGTACTCCTCGGGGCTGAGCTCGGCACGCCACTCGGCCTCGGACTTCTCGATCTCGTAGCTCATCACGGCTCCCGTTCGCGGTGGATGTCGGACGGACGTACGTCAGACGTTGGAAGCAACGTTCGCGAGGTGCTCCAGGCCCCTCTCAAGATAGTCGAGGACGGCCGGCCCGAGGTTGGTGACGTCGCCCGCGCCCATGGTGAGCAGCAGGTCGCCCGGGCGGGCGAGGCCGGCCAGCACGGCGGGGGCGGCCGCGAAGGAGCGCTCGGCGGTGACCTCGGCGCCGGCCCGGCGGGCGGCGTCGATGATCAGCTCGCTGGTCACGCCGGGGATCGGGTCCTCGCGGGCCGGGTAGATGTCCAGCACCACGGAGGCGTCGGCCAGCGCCAGGGCCTGGCCCATCTCCTCGGCGAGCTGCTGGGTGCGGCTGAACAGGTGCGGCTGGAAGACCACCAGCACCCGGCCCTCGCCGTCCAGGCCCTCGCGGATCGCCTCCAGGTCGGCGGTCATCTCGGTCGGGTGGTGGGCGTAGGAGTCGATCACCTGGACGCCGGCGGCCTCGCCCTTGAGCTGCAGGCGGCGGCGCACGCCGGTGTAGGCGCCGAGCGCCTTGGCCAGGTCGGCGGCCGGGACGTCCAGCGCGACGCCGGCGGCCAGCGCGGCGACGGCGTTGTGGGCGTAGTGGCGGCCGGGCACCGACACGGTGAAGGTCAGCTCGGTGCCGTCCAGCAGGACGGTGACCTCGCTGGTCATGCCGCGGGCGACCACCGAGAGCACCCGGACGTCGGCGTCCTCGGCGGAGCCGACGGTGACCACGTTCAGGCCCTCGCGGCCGGCCACCCGGGAGGTCAGCTCGCGGGCGCCGTCGTGGTCGGCGGAGACCACCAGGGTGCCGCCGGGGACGATCCGGCCGACGAAGGTCTCGAAGGACTCGTAGATCTCGTCGATCGAGGCGTAGTTGGCGTGGTGGTCCAGTTCCACGTTGAGGACGATCGCCACCTCGGGCGCGTACTTGTGGAAGCTGCGGTCGCTCTCGTCGGCCTCGGCGACGAAGATCTCCCCGGTGCCGTGGTGGGCGTTGGAGCCGGGCGCGTCGAGGTCGCCGCCGATCGCGTAGGACGGGTCGAGGCCCAGTTCGCCGAGGGCGACGGCGAGCATGCTGGTGGTGGTGGTCTTGCCGTGGGTGCCGGCCACCGCGAGCGCGCGGCGGCCGCCCATCAGCGCGGCCAGCGCGTCGGAGCGGTGCACCACCGGGATGCCGCGCTCGCGGGCGGCGGCCAGCTCCGGGTTGTCGGCGCGGATCGCGCTGGAGACGACCACGCTGCTGGTGCCGTCCGGCACGTGCTCGGCGGCGTGGCCGACGTGCACGGTGGCGCCGAGGGCGCGCAGCGCGAGGACGGTCTCGGACTCCTTGGAGTCGCTGCCGGAGACGCTGGCACCGCGCACTGCGAGGATCTTCGCCAGGCCGGACATCCCGGCGCCGCCGATGCCGATGAAGTGCGGGGCGTGCAGGTCGTGCGCGGCGTCGTTCAAGGCGTGGCTCCGTACGGGCGGGGGCAGACAGGTCGGGCGGACGGCTCGGCGCCCGTCGGCGTGGGAGCCGACGTGGGAACCGTCCTCGCGGGCGGACCGCAAGGACGATTCTGCACCACCGGCGCCCGCAGCTAGGAGTCGCTGGCGAACAGCCTCAGCACCGGGACCCCCACCTTGTGCCGGGCCTGCGAGGCCCAGTCGCGGTGGAAGAACTCCTCCACGAAGTGCGGTGAGGTGAGCACCACCACCTCGTCCGCCCGGTGCTCCTCGACGACCGCGCGCAGCCGTTCCAGGGGCTTGTCCTCGACCAGCTCGCCCACCGCCTCGGCCCCGGCCGCGCGCAGGTGGCGCAGGCTGTGCTCCAGCGACTCGGTGGCCACGGTCGGCCCGCTCTCGGACTCGTCGTGCTCGTGCCTCACCTTGTCGAGGTGGCCGAGGGCCACGTCGTCGAGCGCCCGCAGCAGTTCGTCCTGCTTGCCGCGCGGCTGCATCAGGACGACGAAGGAGACCTTCTCGTCGCTGTGGAGCGTGGTGACGAGTTCCACGTCCGCGTCCGAGAGAGCCTTTTCGATCATCAGTACCGTCTTGAACACGTGAGTCCCTTCCAGTGGCCGGCCCCCGGGCCCCGGCATCGCATAACGGGATCACGAGCGGGGGGTCACGGGGTCATTCCGAACCCAGGTGACGCAGGTAGCGGGTGAAGAGGAATCCTTTCTGCTCGATCAATGAGACCAGCCGCATCCGCTGCACGTCAGGCATTTCCGCATCGCGGAGGATGCGCGGCGCGTCGCCGCCGGTGAGCAGCGGGGCGAGCGACAGGCACAGCTCGTCCAGCAGGTCCGCCGCCGCGAGCTGCCCCAGCAGGCGCGGGCCGCCCTCGGTGAGCAGCCGGGTCCAGCCCCGCTCGGCCAGCGCGGCCACGCCCGCCCGCAGGTCCACCGAGCCGGTGCCGGCGAGTACCACGTCGGCCACCTCGGCGGCCGCCCGGCGGCGCTCCTCGGGGGCGTCCTCGGTGGTGATCACCACCGTCCTGACCAGCGGTTCCGTGAACAGCGGCGCGGTCAGGTCCAAATCCAGCGAGCGCGACACGATCGCGATCACCGGCGCCGGGGCCTGTCCGGCCGCGGCCCGGGCCGCCGCGAACTCCCTGCGGGCCCGGGCCGGCCGGTAGCCCTCCGCGCGGACCGTCTCCGCGCCCACCAGCACCACGTCCGACAGCGCCCGCAGCACCCCGAAGATCCGCTTGTCGGCGTCGCCGGAGAGCCCCTCGGACAGGCCGTCGAGCCGTGCCCCGCCGTCCAGGCCGGCCACCATGTTGGCGCGCAGCCAGGGGCGGCCCCGATTCACCTGTTCGGGGTACGCGTACACGGCGGCGAGCGACTCCAGTGCGGCCGGATCGGCGACCGGCTCACCCAGCGGGCTGATCAACTGTTGCATGCCCTCAGTGTTCCACCGCAGGTCGTCCGGAGGCGGTTCGGAGGCCACCGGGACCAGGCGTACCCTCTACTGATGTGCCCGCAGCCTCCCGCCCCGACACCGCGACCGAGTCCATAGCCACCGCGAGCGCGGCCGGCTCCCCGATCGCGCTCACCGACCGCCGTCCCGTCGTGCCCGCCGAGCGGCTGGTCGCCGAGATGGTCCCGCCGCCCCGGTTCGCCGAGGTGAGCTTCGGGTCGTACATCCCGGACCAGAGCCAGCCCAGCCAGTACGAGGCCGTCCAGGTCCTGGAGCAGTTCGCGGCCACCCTCGCGGGAGGAAACGGTTCCGCACCCAAGCGCAGCTGGTTCCGCCGCTCCGCCCCCGCGCCCACCGGCCCGGCCGGCGTCTACCTCGACGGCGGCTACGGCGTCGGCAAGACCCACCTGCTCGCCTCGCTGTGGCACTCCGCCCCGGGGCCGAAGGCCTTCGGCACCTTCGTCGAGCTGACCAACCTGGTCGGCGCGCTCGGCTTCCAGCAGGCCGTGCAGACCCTCTCCCGGCACACGCTGCTCTGCATCGACGAGTTCGAGCTGGACGACCCGGGCGACACCGTGCTGGTCTCCACCCTGCTCGGCCGCCTGGTCGACAACGGCGTCAAGCTGTGCGCCACCTCGAACACCCTGCCCGAGAAGCTGGGCGAGGGCCGCTTCGCCGCCGCCGACTTCCTGCGCGAGATCCAGGGCCTGTCCGCGCACTTCCGCCCGCTGCGGATCGACGGCCAGGACTACCGCCACCGCGGCCTGCCCGACGCCCCGCCGCCGTACTCCGACGAGGCCGTCGAGGCCGCCGCCGCCCGCACCCCCGGTGCCTCGCTGGACGACTTCGACGCCCTGCTCGCCCACCTCTCCGCCGTCCACCCCAGCCGCTACGGCGCGCTGCTGGACGACGTCACCGCGGTCTGCCTGCGCGGCGTGCACCAGGTCGACGACCAGTCGACCGCCCTGCGCCTGGTCGTCCTGGCCGACCGCATGTACGACCGCGAACTGCCCATCACCGCCTCCGGGATGCCCTTCGACCGGGTCTTCCCCGAGGACATGCTCCGCGGCGGCTACCGCAAGAAGTACCTGCGCGCGATCTCCCGCCTCGTCGCCCTGGCCCGCGACAGCGCCAAGTAGGCCCCGGCCGTAACCCCGGCCCCGGTCACGCGTTGCTCCTTGCGGAGCGAAGGGGGGCGCATGACCGGTGGCGGGCCCGGAGCGGGCTACTCGGTCGAGATCGAGCCCGAGGCGCGCGAGTGGCTGCGCCAGTGCCCGCTCCCCGAATACCGTGCGGCCGAGCGCGCCGCGGACCGACTGGCGGAGGACGGCGAGCTCCTGCCGTTCCCGCTCTCCAGCCACCTCGGCGGTGGTCTGCGGGAACTGCGGGTCGGCCCGGTGCGGATCACGTACTGGCTCGCACCCGGGCGGAGGGCTGTGCTGCTGACGGTCTTCCGCAAGACTAGGAACCGCGAAACGGACCAGGTCGAGCGGGCACGGCGAGCCCAGAAGGTGTGCGAGGCCGAGCACCGGCCCGCAGCCGACCACGAGGTGTACGACCGGGAGGAGCAGCGGTGAGCAGCGGCTATCACACGCGGTGGGTCGTGCCCCCGGAGCACCGTGAGAGCGAGGAGTACCGGGCGGCCGGGCGGCGGATGGCGCTGGCCGAGGCCGTGTACGTCCGCCGGTCCGCCCTGGGCTGGAGCCCGGCCCAGCTCGCCCAGCGGGCCGGGCTGGACGAGGAGACGGTCGAGAGCATCGAGGAGAGCGGCATCGATCCGACGCTGCCGCTGATCGAGCGCCTCGCCGCCGCCTTCGACTCGGTCGTCCGCATCGACCCCGCCCGCGAGCCCGCCATAAGGTTCGAGGCGCACGCGGCCTGACCGAAGCACCCCCGGCTGTCAGTGGTGGGTCGTACGGTGGAGTCGTGCGTCCCATCACGAGTATTGAGCGGTCCGTGGCGCCCTTCGAGGTCGTCAGTCCCTTCCAACCGAACGGTGACCAGCCGGCGGCGATCGCCGAGCTGGAGCGGCGGATCAGGGGAGGGGAGAAGGACGTCGTGCTGCTCGGTGCCACCGGCACCGGCAAGTCGGCCACCACGGCCTGGATGATCGAGAAGCTGCAGCGGCCCACCCTGGTGATGGCGCCGAACAAGACGCTGGCCGCGCAGCTGGCGAACGAGTTCCGCGAGCTGCTGCCGAACAACGCGGTCGAGTACTTCGTCTCGTACTACGACTACTACCAGCCCGAGGCGTACGTCCCGCAGACGGACACCTACATCGAGAAGGACTCCTCGATCAACGAGGAGGTCGAGCGGCTGCGCCACTCGGCGACCAACTCGCTGCTCACCCGCCGGGACGTGGTCGTGGTCGCGTCCGTCTCCTGCATCTACGGCCTCGGCACCCCGCAGGAGTACGTGGACCGGATGGTGCCGCTCAAGGTCGGCCAGGAGATCGACCGGGACGACCTGCTGCGCCGCTTCGTGGACATCCAGTACGCCCGCAACGACGTCGCCTTCACCCGTGGCACCTTCCGGGTGCGCGGCGACACCATCGAGATCTTCCCGGTCTACGAGGAGCTCGCCGTCCGGATCGAGATGTTCGGCGACGAGATCGAGGCGCTCTACACGCTGCACCCGCTCACCGGCGAGATCATCAGCCAGGACGACTCGGTCTACGTCTTCCCCGCCTCGCACTACGTGGCCGGCCCCGAGCGCATGGAGCGCGCGATCACCGGCATCGAGCAGGAGCTGGAGCAGACGCTCGCCCGGATGGAGAAGCAGGGCAAGCTGCTGGAGGCCCAGCGGCTGCGGATGCGCACCACCTACGACATCGAGATGCTGCGCCAGATCGGCACCTGCTCGGGCGTCGAGAACTACTCGATGCACTTCGACGGCCGCGAGCCCGGCTCCCCGCCGAACACCCTGCTCGACTACTTCCCGGAGGACTTCCTCCTGGTCATCGACGAGTCGCACGTGACCGTCCCGCAGATCGGCGCGATGTACGAGGGCGACGCCTCGCGCAAGCGCACGCTGGTCGAGCACGGCTTCCGGCTGCCGTCCGCGATGGACAACCGCCCGCTGAAGTGGGAGGAGTTCCTGGGGCGGGTCGGCCAGACGGTCTACCTGTCGGCGACGCCCGGCCAGTACGAGCTGTCGCGGGGCGACGGCCAGGTCGAGCAGATCATCCGCCCGACCGGCCTGATCGACCCCGAGGTGATCGTCAAGCCGACCGAGGGCCAGATCGATGACCTGGTGCACGAGGTCCGCACGCGGGTCGAGCGGGACGAGCGCGTGCTGGTCACCACGCTGACCAAGAAGATGGCCGAGGACCTCACCGACTACATGCTCGGCCTGGACATCCGGGTCCGGTACCTGCACAGCGACGTGGACACCCTGCGCCGGGTGGAGCTGCTGCGCGAGCTGCGGGCGGGCCGCTTCGACGTGCTGGTCGGCATCAACCTGCTGCGCGAGGGCCTGGACCTGCCCGAGGTCTCGCTGGTGGCGATCCTGGACGCGGACAAGGAGGGCTTCCTGCGCTCCGGCACCTCCCTGATCCAGACGATCGGCCGCGCGGCCCGCAACGTCTCCGGCCAGGTCCACATGTACGCGGACAGGATCACCGCGGCGATGGAGAAGGCCATCGACGAGACCAACCGCCGCCGGGCCGTGCAGCAGGCCTACAACAAGAAGCACGGCATCGATCCGCAGCCGCTGCGGAAGAAGATCGGCGACATCCTGGACACCCTCGCCCGGGAGGACGTGGACACCGACGAGCTGCTGTCCACCGGCTACCGCAGCCCGGGGAAGGGCAAGGCCCCGGTGCCGGCGCTGGGCGCGGAGCGCAAGCCCGCCAAGTCCCTGCCGGCCGCCGAGCTGGCGGACCTCATCCAGGAGATGACCGACCGGATGCACAGGGCCGCCGCCGACCTGCAGTTCGAGGTCGCGGCCCGGCTGCGCGACGAGGTCAAGGAGCTGAAGAAGGAGCTGCGGCAGATGCGCGAGGCCGGCGTGGCGTAGCCGCCCGACCGGGGCGCCCGGGCTTGGCCGGAATGGCACCGGTCAAGCCCGGCGGTGTCTCAGCCTTGCCACAAACGGGGAAACCCTGAGGAGGCGGGGGTGTCGCAGGGCCTAGGCTGGCCTGCGGCATCGCGCTCATCGGACGGGCGCGGGCCGTATGCAGAGGGGGCCTCAGCCGGGGGACGGCGACGGGGTGTTCCAGGGGAGCCGGGCGGCAGCGACCGCGTGGCCGGCAGAGAGGACAACGTCGTGTCGGTGAACCTTGCCAAGGGGCAGCGGGTCAGCCTCCAGAAGGGGCAGGGCGGCGCCCTGACCGTGGTCCGGATGGGCCTCGGCTGGCAGGCCGCCCCCAAGCGGGGGTTGTTCGGCAGCCGTACCAGGACGATCGACCTGGACGCCTCGGCGCTGCTGTACGCCGAGCGGACCCCGTCCGACGTGGTGTTCTTCCAGCACCTGGAGAGCAACGACGGCTCCGTCCGGCACACCGGGGACAACCTGCAGGGCGGCTCGGGCCACGAGGACGACGAAGCGATCCTGGTCGACCTGATGCACGTGCCCGCGCACATCACCCAGGTGGTGTTCACGGTGAGCTCGTACACCGGGCAGACCTTCGCCGAGGTGCAGCGGGCGCACTGCCGGCTGGTGGACGAGACCACCGGGCTGGAGCTGGCCCGGTACGAGCTGGCGGGCGGCGGGCCGCACACCGGGCAGATCATGGCCAAGGTGGTCCGGGACGGCAACGGCGGCTGGGAGATGCAGGCGATCGGCGCCCCGGCGAAGGGGCGCACGTTCCAGGACCTGCTGCCGGCGATCGAGCCGTTCCTCTGACGCCGCTCCCCTGACGGATCTTTACCTTCTTTACCTTTCTTTGCCCGTCCTGTTACTCTCGATGGCAGCGGAGGGGAGTATTCCTCGACAGCCGACCCCGTCATCACGGGTGCCCGTCGCGGCATCCCGGGGCGCTGGCCCGATGGGCGGAAGAGACCTCCGGCAGTGACGACCTGTCTCGCCTAGCTGCCGGAGGAGCAGTAATGGACGTTTCCGTAACCATGTGGGCCACCACGATCGGTGTGCTGATCGCACTCGTCGTGGCCGATTTCTTCATCGGCGGCCGCAAGCCGCACGAGGTCTCGATCAAGGAGGCCGGGATCTGGACGGCCGTCTGGGTCGTGCTGGCGCTGCTGTTCGGCGGGTTCCTGTGGTGGCACTCCGGCGGGCAGCCGGCGGGTGAGTTCTTCGCCGGTTACATCACCGAGAAGTCGCTCAGCGTCGACAACCTCTTCGTGTTCATCCTGATCATGGGCAAGTTCGCGGTGCCGAGGATCTACCAGCAGCGCGTGCTGATGTTCGGTGTGATCATCGCGCTGGTGCTCCGCGCGGCATTCATCGCCGGCGGCGCCGCACTGGTCGCCCAGTTCTCCTGGGTGTTCTTCGTCTTCGGTGCCTTCCTGATCTGGACCGCCTGGAAGCTGATCAAGGAGGCGCGGGCCGAGGAGGAGGACGAGGAGTTCGAGGAGAACCGCCTGCTCAAGTCGATCACCCGGCGCTTCCCGTCGACCGACGGCTACCGCGGCACCAAGCTCCTGGTCCGGGAGCACGGCCGCCGCCTGATCACCCCGATGCTGATCGTCATGCTGGCGATCGGCACGACGGACGTCCTGTTCGCGCTGGACTCGATCCCGGCCATCTTCGGCCTCACCCAGGACCCGTACATCGTCTTCACCGCCAACGCCTTCGCCCTGATGGGTCTGCGCCAGCTGTACTTCCTGATCGGCGGCCTGCTGAAGAAGCTGGTGCACCTGAGCTACGGCCTGTCGGTGATCCTGGGCTTCATCGGCGTGAAGCTGGTGCTTCACGCCGCGCACGAGGCGGGCGCGACGTGGGCCCCGGAGATCGGCATCCCGTTCTCGCTGGGCTTCATCGTGGTGGTGCTGGCCGTCACCACCTTCACCAGCCTGCGGGCCTCGAAGAAGGCCGAACCGGCCGAGCGCGCCGAGCAGGCCGAGCCCGCGAAGCTCGACGCCTGACCGACAGCGAATGAGTCGGGGCCCCGCCGCCGGATGCGTCATCCGGCGGCGGGGCCCCGTCCTATGGGCGTCGGCCGTACTCGGCCACCCAGCGCGAGCCGAGCAGCACGATGTCGGCGGTCTCGACTGGGCGGCCGGTGGCCTGGTCGTAGTAGGTGCGCTCGATCGCCATCACGGGGACGGCGGGCGCGACGCCGAGGGTCTGGGCCTCGGAGCGGGTGGCCTGGCGGGCGCTGACCCGTTCGACCGGGACGCCGACCTCGATGCCGATGAAGGCCATGCGGTCGGCGACGCCGATGCCGGCGTGCGGACCGGCCTCCGGCAGGACGATCAGGCTGCCGCCGGTGATCGCCATGGACTCCCAGCTCTCGGCCAGTTGAGCCGGATCGCCGTCCGCCAGGTAGACGTAGCTGGTGTGCATCACCGGATCGCCGGGCTGGATCTCCAATCGGGCGGCGATTCGGGTGTCGGCGGCACGAGGCTGTGACTCGTGTCGCCAGGTTCCGACCACGCCTTGTCGGGCGAGAGCGGCCTCCGTCGGAGATCCGTCGCCGGGTGCGACGCGCTGGCGACGCACCAGGACGGCCGGTGGTTCCTGGGACTTCACGTAGTAACCGGCACCTGGCCGCGCGAGAACGAGTCCTTCGTCGATCAGTACGGCGTACGCCCGCTGGACCACGCCGGTCGAGACGTTGTGCTCGCGCTGAAGCGCACTGATGGACGGCATCCGATCGCCCGGCTGAAGCCGCCGGGCGGTGATGTGGCCGCGCAAGGTGTCCGCGACGTGCAGGTAAGAGGGTGTGTCGCTCACGCCTCGGCCTCCTCGCTCCGAATGGTGCGTTGCGGCTGACACCGTAACGCTCAGGCGGCTACTCTATCGATACGATTCCACCGTGCCGATAAGGGGAACGTCGGTGCAGATCAGCATGCGCACGAGTCTGCTCAAGGCCTCGCTCGGTCAGGCGGCCGGGGCTCCCGTGCGAATCACCAAAGGGAAGGCCGGTCGCGTCCGGCTCTCCACTACCGCACCGGGCGACACCTCGTCCACGCAGTGGACCGAGGTGCTCGACATCCTTCGGTCGGGCTGTGCCTGGGGCTCCACCGATGCCACGGGCGAAGTCATCGTCTGGGTGGAGCTGGAGGACTTCAACATGATCGACATGAGGGCCTGGTCATGACCGCTGCCGCCCGCCGCTCGGCCTCGCCGACCGGCATCGTGATCCGTTTCGATGTGCGCAAGGCCGGGCGCTACGTCAGCGCCGAGTGCCAGCTCGATGCGCATTGGGCCTGTCCCGGCGGTATCCGGGAGGTGTCCAGGGCCGTCGCCCTGGTGTGTCTCTGCATGGAACCGTCGTGTGCGTGCGCCCGGCACCTCTCGGGAAGCGAGCGCTGAGCCGGGCCGGTCGGCTCCGGGTGGAGCCGACCGGCCCGGAGCCGCTACCAGCCGCGCTCGCGCCACTCCTCCAGGTGCGGGCGCTCGGCGCCGAGGGTGGTGTCGTTGCCGTGGCCGGGGTAGACCCAGGCCTCGTCGGGCAGGGCGTCGAAGATCTTCTCGTTGACGTCCCGGAACAGGGTCTTGAAGGCCTCCGGGTCGCCCCAGGTGTTGCCGACGCCGCCGGGGAAGAGGCAGTCGCCGGTGAAGACGTGCGGGTGGCCCTGCGGGTCGTCGTAGATCAGCACGATCGCGCCGGGGGTGTGCCCGACCAGGTGCCGGACGGTGAGCTCGACGTCCCCGACCCGGAGCTTGTCGCCGTCCGCGAGCCGCAGCTCGGTGGGGACGTCGATGCCCTCGGCGTCGTGCTCGCCGGCGGCGGTGCGGGCGCCGGTGGTGGCGACCACCTCGGCCAGCGCGCCCCAGTGGTCGTGGTGCCGGTGGGTGGTGACCACGGTCTCCAGCTCGTCGCCGACGGTCTCCAGGAGCACCGGGGCGTCCGCGGCGGCGTCGATCAGCAGCTGCTCGTCGGTGGCCCGGCAGCGCAGCAGGTAGGCGTTGTTGTCGTACGGGCCGACGGCCACCTTGGTGATGATCAGGTGGGCCAGTTCCCGTACGTCCGGCGGCCCGCCGACCTTGACCGCTCCGTGGTACGTCATCAGGACTCCTTGGTGGATACTCCCGGCTTCAGCCGGAGAGAAACGAACTCCCGCGTGGCGGGACAGGGAGAGCCGGACCGCCGTCAAGGCGGTTCGGCGTCTGAGCGGGTGATGACCCGCGTGTGGTCACAATCCGACGGTATATCGTGCGAGTTGTGCAGGACTCTCCGGTGAAGCGGGCGTTCAAGTTCCGCTTCTATCCGACCGCTGTGCAGGCGGCCGAGCTGTCGCGCACGTTCGGTTGCGTGCGGAAGGTCTACAACCTGGCGCTGGCTGCCCGAACCGAGGCGTGGCTGCTTCGGGGGGAGCGGGTCAACTACAACGCCACGTCGGCAATGCTGACGGGGTGGAAGAAGACCGAGGATCTGGCCTATCTGTCCGAGGTCTCCTGCGTGCCGTTGCAGCAGGCGCTGAGGCATCTGCAGGGGGCCTTCACGAACTTCTTCGCGAAGCGGGCGAAGCACCCGCGGTTCAAGTCAAAGAAGAAGTCCCGCGACTCGGCGGAGTACACCGCCTCGGCGTTCCGCTTCCGCGACGGGAAGCTGACGCTGGCCAAGATGGCGGAGCCGCTGGACATCGTCTGGTCCCGTCCCCTTCCCGAGGGTGCTTCGCCGTCCACGGTGACCGTCAGCCGCGACGCGGCCGACCGCTGGTTCGTCACCGTGGTGTGCGAGGACCCTGGTACCAGGCCTCTACCCGCCCTGGACACGGCGATCGGGATCGACGCGGGCGTCACGTCGCTGGTGGCACTCTCCACCGGGGAGAAGATTGCCAACCCCCGGCATGAGCGCCGGGACCGGGAGCGCTTGGCCAGGGCCCAGCGGGACCTGTGCCGTAAGGACAAGGGCTCCGCCAATTGGGAGAAGGCCCGCAGAAAGGTCGCGAAGATCCACGCGAGGATCGCCGACCGGCGCAGGGATCTCCTGCACAAGCTCACGACTCGACTCGTCCGCGAAAACCAAACGGTCGTGATCGAGGACCTCGCGGTCCGCAACATGCTCAAGAACAAGAAGCTCGCGCGCGCGATCAGCGACGCGAGCTGGAGCGCGCTGCGGGCCATGCTGGAGTACAAGTGCGCCTGGTACGGCCGGAACCTGGTGGCCATCGACCGGTGGTTCCCCAGCTCCAGGCTGTGCTCGGCCTGCGGCGCCATCGCCGCCACGATGCCGTTGAACGTCCGCGAGTGGGCGTGTGACTGCGGAGCGGTCCACGACCGGGACGTGAACGCGGCGAAGAACATCCTGGCCGCCGGGCTGGCGGTTGCAGCCTGTGGAGACGGTGTAAGACCTCAACGGAGCACTCCGAGCGGGCGGCCGTCAGTGAAGCAGGAAGTCGTCCCATCGCCGCGCGCACGCGCGGCGGCTCAGCTGAGAGGCTGAGGGGACTCCCCTCTCGGCTAGGAGAGGGGAGGAGGCCATCCTCGCGCTGTCAGCCCATCGGGGGAAGCGGGGGGAGGGCGGTGTCGGGGGTGCGGCGCAGGCCGGCGCCGTCGGAGCGGCCGGAGAGCCAGGCGGTCAGAGCGCGCTGCGGGCCCTCGACGGTCAGCGCGGGGGTGCCGGTGCCGATCAGGCCGAACCTCCCGGTGTCCTCGGCGTGCACCTCGACGAGCGGCAGGCCGGGGCCGTGGAGCTTCTCCACGAGCCGGTGGAACTCCTCGACGGCGAACGCCTCCGGCCAGTCTCCCGGGCCGTGGCCGGCGGCCAGGTCGACGTGGTGGTACTCGACCTCCAGCAGGCGCTTGTGCGGGATGTCGGAGGCCGGGAAGACGTAGCCGGAGCGGTGCTTCACCTCCGCCGTCCAGGCCTGCGGGGTCAGCAGCGCGGCGGCCTCGGTGAAGCGGGCGTGCGACTCGCGCAGGTCGGCGAGGTGGACCTCCAGCGGGCGGGGCGCGTCGCGCTCGATGTCCGCGTCGCGGGCCTCGTTGCTGAGGTACTGCGGGATGTCGGCGCCGGTGCGGGCGCCGGTCAGCAGGTTGACCAGGGAGTCGGCGTTGCGGGCGAGGTGGGCCAGCACGTGGCCACGGGTCCAGCCGGGAAGCGCGGAGGGTTCGGCGACGGCGCCGGGCTCCAGCCCGGAGACGGTCTGCAGCAGGCGCTGGGTGCTCTCCTCGACCTGGCCGAGCCAGGCGGCGGCGGAGGCGGCGGCGGACTGCGGGTCGGTCATCGAATCTGCCTTCTGTCGGGAGACTGCGCGTTGCCCGCAGGGGGCTTCGCTCGTTGACCAGTCGACGCTACCGCCGGATCCGGGCCCTGAGCAGGGAGTTTTTCGGTACGCGCACGGTGTGGGTACGGACCGTCCCGGCCCCGCCCTCACTCGTTCGGGTGGTCTCCACTGGACAGAGTCGAGATTCGAACGTCTGAGCTATAGGCTGGCTGCCGCATCCTGGAAGAAGTACCGAATCTCACCGCAAGCCGTCTCGCCCCGGAGAAAGGCGCCAGAAGCAGTGGCCGACCGCCTCATCGTCCGCGGTGCTCGCGAGCACAACCTCAAGAACGTCTCGCTCGACCTGCCCCGCGACTCCCTCATCGTCTTCACGGGCCTCTCCGGCTCCGGCAAGTCCTCGCTCGCCTTCGACACGATCTTCGCCGAGGGCCAGCGCCGGTACGTCGAGTCGCTGTCGTCCTACGCCCGTCAGTTCCTCGGGCAGATGGACAAGCCCGACGTGGACTTCATCGAAGGCCTCTCCCCGGCCGTCTCGATCGACCAGAAGTCCACCAACCGCAACCCCCGTTCGACCGTCGGCACCATCACCGAGGTCTACGACTACCTGCGCCTGCTGTTCGCCCGGATCGGCAAGCCCCACTGTCCGCACTGCGGCCGCCCGATCGCCAAGCAGTCGCCGCAGGCGATCGTGGACAAGGTGCTGGAGCTCGCCGAGGGCACCCGGTTCCAGGTGCTCAGCCCCGTGGTGCGCGAGCGCAAGGGCGAGTTCGTCGACCTCTTCGCCGACCTCCAGTCCAAGGGCTACTCCCGCGCCCGCGTCGACGGCGAGACGATCCAGCTCGCCGAGCCGCCGAAGCTGAAGAAGCAGGAGAAGCACACCGTCGAGGTGGTCATCGACCGCCTCACCGTCAAGGAGAGCGCCAAGCGGCGGCTCACCGACTCGGTGGAGACGGCCCTGCGGCTGTCCGGCGGCATGGTCGTGCTCGACTTCGTCGACCTCCCCGAGGACGACCCGGAGCGCGAGCGGATGTACTCCGAGCACCTCTACTGCCCGTACGACGACGTGTCGTTCGAGGAGCTGGAGCCGCGCTCGTTCTCCTTCAACTCGCCGTTCGGCGCCTGCCCGGACTGCTCGGGCCTGGGCAACCGGATGGAGGTCGACCCGGAGCTGGTCGTACCGGACCCGGAGCGCTCGCTGGACGAGGGCGCGATCCACCCGTGGTCGGCCGGGCACGCCAAGGAGTACTTCCAGCGCCTGATCGACGCGCTCGCCGAGGAGCTCGGCTTCCGCACCGACATCCCGTGGGCCGGGCTGCCCGCCCGCGCCAAGAAGGCGCTGCTGCACGGGCACAAGCACCAGGTGCAGGTCCGCTACCGCAACCGCTTCGGCCGCGAGCGCTCGTACAGCACCGGCTTCGAGGGCGCCGTCCCGTTCATCCAGCGCCGGCACACCGAGGCGGAGAGCGACAGCAGCCGCGAGCGCTTCGAGGGCTACATGCGCGAGGTGCCCTGCCCGACGTGCCGGGGCACCCGGCTCAAGCCGGTGGTGCTCGCGGTCACCGTCGAGGACAGGTCGATCGCCGACGTCTCCTCGATGTCGATCAGCGACTGCGCCGAGTTCCTGGGCGCGATGAAGCTCAACGCCCGGGACAAGCAGATCGCCGAGCGGGTCCTCAAGGAGGTCAACGAGCGGCTGCGCTTCCTGGTCGACGTCGGCCTGGACTACCTCTCGCTCGACCGCGCGGCCGGCACCCTGTCCGGCGGCGAGGCCCAGCGCATCCGGCTGGCCACCCAGATCGGTTCCGGCCTGGTCGGCGTGCTCTACGTGCTGGACGAGCCGTCCATCGGCCTGCACCAGCGGGACAACCACCGGCTGATCGAGACGCTGGTGCGGCTGCGCGACATCGGCAACACCCTGATCGTGGTCGAGCACGACGAGGACACCATCAAGACCGCGGACTGGGTGGTCGACATCGGCCCGGGCGCGGGCGAGCACGGCGGCAAGGTGGTGCACTCCGGTTCGCTGAAGCAGCTGCTCGGCAACAAGGAGTCGCTGACCGGCCAGTACCTCTCGGGCAAGCGGTCCATCCCGATCCCGGCCTCCCGCCGCGAGCGGGACAAGAAGCGGCAGTTGACCGTCCACGGTGCGCGCGAGCACAACCTCAAGGACGTCACGGTCGGCTTCCCGCTCGGCACCTTCACCGCGATCACCGGGGTCTCCGGCTCCGGCAAGTCGACGCTGGTCAACGACATCCTCTACACCCACCTCGCCCGGGAGCTGAACGGCGCCCGCAGCGTGCCCGGCCGGCACACCCGGATCACCGGCACCGACCAGGTGGACAAGGTGGTGCACGTCGACCAGTCGCCGATCGGCCGCACGCCGCGCTCCAACCCGGCCACCTACACCGGGGTGTTCGACCACGTCCGCCGGCTCTTCGCGGAGACCCAGGAGGCCAAGGTCCGCGGCTACCTGCCGGGCCGGTTCTCGTTCAACGTCAAGGGCGGTCGCTGCGAGAACTGCTCGGGCGACGGCACGATCAAGATCGAGATGAACTTCCTGCCGGACGTCTACGTCCCGTGCGAGGTCTGCCACGGCGCCCGGTACAACCGGGAGACGCTGGAGGTGCACTACAAGGGCAAGTCCATCGCCGAGGTGCTGGACATGCCGATCGAGGAGGCGCTGGCCTTCTTCGAGGCCGTCCCGGCGATCGCCCGGCACCTCAGGACGCTCAACGACGTCGGCCTCGGCTACGTCCGGCTCGGCCAGTCCGCGCCCACCCTGTCCGGCGGCGAGGCGCAGCGCGTCAAGCTCGCCTCGGAGCTGCAGAAGCGCTCCACCGGGCGGACGGTGTACGTGCTGGACGAGCCGACCACCGGTCTGCACTTCGAGGACATCAGCAAGCTGATCAAGGTGCTCAGCGGGCTGGTCGACAAGGGCAACACGGTGATCGTCATCGAGCACAACCTCGATGTGATCAAGACCGCCGACTGGGTCGTCGACATGGGTCCCGAGGGCGGCTCCGGCGGCGGCACGGTCGTCGCCGAGGGCACTCCCGAGCAGATCGCCGCCGTCCCGGAGAGCCACACCGGCAAGTTCCTGCGGGACATCCTGCCGAGCGACTTCGCGGACGCCCCGGTCGCCGCGGCGGCGAAGAAGGCGGCACCGCGCAAGCGCGCAGCGGCGAAGAAGTAACCGCGCCCGCACCGCCGCTCCCGGACCGCCCGAACAGCGGGAGGCCCGGGAGCGGCGGGGCGCGTGCGGCATAGACTTCCGTGGTCCCTCGCAGCAGCAGCAACCGTAGGAGCGCACCGATGTCCGAGGCCCCCGAGACCAGCCCCACCGCCTCCCGCCGCACCCTGCTCTGCGGGGCCGCGGCCGTCCTGGCGGCCGGCGGCACCGTGGCCGTCACCGGCTGCAGCTCGTCCTCCTCGGGCTCCTCCGGCTCCGGCGGCACCGCCAAGGGCCCGGTGGACCTCGGCGCGGCCTCGGCCGTACCGGAGGGCGGCGGCAAGGTGTACCGCGAGCAGAAGATCGTGGTGACCCAGCCGACCGCCGGCCAGTACAAGGCCTTCAGCGCCAAGTGCACCCACGCCGGCTGCATCGTGGACCAGGTGAAGAACCAGCAGATCCAGTGCCCCTGCCACGGCAGCCGCTTCGGCATCGCCGACGGCGCCGTGCAGGACGGCCCGGCCCCTTCCCCGCTGCCCGCCTACACCGTCACGGTCGAGGGCGGGAACCTCAAGGTGACCCCGAGCTGAAGCAGTTGACCCCCGTCGAGTTGATCTCCTCCCCGCGGCCCCGTCCCCACTCGGTACGGTGGACCCATGGCTGACCCGAGCACCTACCGCCCGGCGCCCGGCGCGATCCCGACCTCCCCGGGCGTCTACAAGTTCCGTGACGCCCACGGCCGGGTCATCTACGTCGGCAAGGCCAAGAGCCTGCGGCCGCGCCTGTCGTCCTACTTCCAGGACCTGGCCGGCCTGCACCCGCGCACCGCGACCATGGTCACCACCGCCGCCTCGGTGGAGTGGACCGTGGTCGGCACCGAGGTCGAGGCGCTCCAGCTGGAGTACTCCTGGATCAAGGAGTTCGACCCGCGGTTCAACGTCAAGTACCGCGACGACAAGAGCTATCCGGAACTCGCCGTCACCCTCAACGAGGAGTACCCGCGGGTCCAGGTGATGCGTGGGGCGCACAAGAAGGGCGTGCGCTACTTCGGCCCCTACGGGCACGCCTGGGCCATCCGCGAGACGGTCGACCTGCTGCTGCGCGTCTTCCCCGTCCGCACCTGCTCCAACGGCGTCTTCAAGCGCGCCCGCCAGGTCGGCCGGCCCTGCCTGCTCGGCTACATCGGCAAGTGCGCCGCGCCCTGCGTCGGCAAGGTCTCGGCGGACGAACACCGGGAGCTGGCCGAGGACTTCTGCGACTTCATGGCCGGGCGCACCGGCAACTACCTGCACCGGCTGGAAGAGCAGATGCAGGAGGCCGCGGCCGAGCTGGAGTACGAGAAGGCGGCCCGGCTGCGCGACGACATCGGCGCCCTCAAGCGCGCGATGGAGAAGAACGCCATCGTGCTCGCCGACGCCACCGACGCCGACCTGCTGGCCCTCGCCGAGGACGAACTCGAAGCCGCCGTGCAGATCTTCCACGTCCGCGGCGGCCGGGTGCGCGGCCAGCGCGGCTGGGTCACCGACAAGGTCGAGGACGTCGACACCGCCGGCCTGGTCGAGCACGCCCTCCAGCAGCTCTACGGCGGCGGCGAGTCCGTCCCGCGCGAGGTGCTCGTCCCCGCCCTGCCCGAGCCGGTCGAACCGGTGCGGGAGTGGCTGGCCGGCCTGCGCGGCAGCCAGGTCGACCTGCGCATCCCGCAGCGCGGCGACAAGAAGGACCTGATGGCCACCGTGCAGCGCAACGCCCAGCAGGCGCTCGCGCTGCACAAGACCAAGCGCGCCTCCGACCTCACCACCCGCAGCCGTGCCCTGCAGGAGATCGCCGACGCGCTGGAGCTGGACTCCGTCCCGCTGCGCATCGAGTGCTACGACATCTCCCACCTCCAAGGCGAGGACGTGGTCGCCTCCATGGTCGTCTTCGAGGACGGCCTGGCCCGCAAGAGCGAGTACCGGCGCTTCCAGATCAAGGGCTTCGAGGGCCAGGACGACGTCCGCTCCATGCACGAGGTGATCGGCCGCCGCTTCCGCCGCTACCTCCAGGAGCGCGAGCAGACCGGCGAGTGGGCCGTCCCCGAGGAGGACGAGCAGCCCGAGGACGGCCCGCGCACCGAGGAGGGCCGCCCCAGGCGCTTCGCCTACCCGCCCCAGCTGCTGGTGGTCGACGGCGGCCAGCCGCAGGTCGCCGCCGCCAAGCGCGCCCTGGACGAACTCGGCATCGACGACGTCGCGCTGTGCGGCCTGGCCAAGCGCCTGGAGGAGGTGTGGCTGCCCGGCGAGGACGACCCGGTGGTGCTGCCCCGCTCCAGCGAGGGCCTCTACCTGCTCCAGCGAGTCCGCGACGAGGCCCACCGCTTCGCGATCGGCTACCAGCGCAACAAGCGTTCCAAGCGACTCACCGCCGGGGAGCTGGACTCCGTCCCGGGCCTCGGCGAGACTCGCCGCCAGGCGCTGCTCAAGCACTTCGGCTCGCTGAAGAAGCTCCGGGCCGCCACCGTGGACGAACTCTGCGCGGTACCCGGCATCGGACGCCGCACCGCGGAGACTGTTGCGGCGGCGTTGTCGTCCCGTACACCCGCCGCACCCGCGGTCAACACCGCGACCGGCGAGATCATCGAGGACGGGGCCGATCAGGCCGCCGAGCCGGCGGCAGCAGCACCCCAGACCGCACCATCCCAGGAGACGCCATGACGGCCGACGCCGCCCGTCAGCCGGTGTGCCCCGACCCCGCCCGCCTGCCCGGGCCGGGGAAGGGCGGCCGTGCCGTGCGCGTTCTCCCCAGCAGAAAGACCGAGAGCGGGGAACCGAAGTGACCGTGTCAGACGTGGCCGAGAACGCGCCGGAGCTGGTGATCATCTCCGGCATGTCCGGAGCCGGCCGCTCCACCGCCGCCAAGTGCCTGGAGGACCTCGGCTGGTTCGTGGTGGACAACCTGCCGCCGGCCCTGATCCCGACCATGGTCGACCTGGGCGCCCGGTCCCAGGGCAACGTCGCCCGGATCGGCGTCGTCGTGGACGTCCGCGGCCGCCAGTTCTTCGACGACCTGCTCACCTCGCTGGACGAGCTGGAGAAGCGCGGCGTCCGGCTGCGGGTCGTCTTCCTGGACTCCTCCGACGACGCGCTGGTGCGCCGCTTCGAGAACGTCCGCCGCCCGCACCCGCTGCAGGGCGACGGCCGGATCGTGGACGGCATCGCCCAGGAGCGCGACCTGCTGCGCGACCTGCGCGGCGAGGCCGACCTGGTGATCGACACCTCCAACCTCAACGTGCACCAGCTGCGCGCCAAGCTGGACGCCCAGTTCGCCGACCACGACGAACCCGAGCTGCGCGCCACCGTGATGTCCTTCGGCTTCAAGTACGGCCTGCCGGTCGACGCCGACCTCGTGGTGGACTGCCGCTTCCTGCCGAACCCGCACTGGGTGCCCGAGCTGCGGGCCCGCACCGGCACCGATACGGACGTCGCCGACTACGTGTTCCGGCAGCCCGGAGCCAACGAGTTCCTGGACGGCTACACCGAGCTGTTGCGGATCGTGACCGAGGGCTACCGACGCGAGGGGAAGCGCTACATGACGCTTGCCGTAGGCTGCACCGGTGGCAAGCACCGCAGCGTCGCCATGTCCGAGCGTCTGACCAAGCGTCTCATCGCCGACGGAGTCGAGACGGTGCTCGTCCACCGTGACATGGGACGGGAGTAACCGCCGCCTTCCCTGCCGGGCCCCCGGCGGAGCCGGTGGCGGGGCCGAGGAACGCGAGGTGATGTGTGGCGGGATACGTGCCCGGGCGACAGACGCAGAGCAGGACCGGTGACCGGGCGGGCAGCCCGGCCCGGCCCCCGGCGCCGAGCCGTCCGCGCAGCAGTCCCGCCAGGGCCAATCCGGCCCCCCGGATCACCGCGCTGGGCGGCGGCCAGGGCCTGTCCGCCTCGCTGTCCGCGCTGCGCCGCCTGACCAGCGACCTCACCGCCGTGGTCACCGTCGCCGACGACGGCGGCTCCAGCGGACGGCTGCGCAGCGAGCTGGGCGTGCTGCCCCCGGGCGACCTGCGCAAGGCACTGGCCGCGCTGTGCGGGGACGACGACTGGGGCCGCACCTGGTCCGAGGTGATCCAGCAGCGCTTCACCGGCAACGGCGAGCTCGGCGGCCACGCCGTCGGCAACCTGCTGATCGTCGCGCTCTGGGAGAAGCTGGGCGACCCGGTGGAGGCCCTGGACTGGGTCGGCCGGCTGCTCAACGTCCAGGGCCGGGTGCTGCCGATGTCGGCGGTGCCGCTGGACATCGAGGCGACCGTGCGCGGCCACGACCCGGCGCTGCCCGGCAAGGTGTCGGCGGTCCGGGGCCAGGCGAACGTCGCGGTCACCCCGGGCACCGTGCAGTCGATCCGGCTGCTCCCGGACGGGCCGCCCGCCGTCCCGGAGGCGGTCACCGCCGTCCGCGAGGCGGACTGGGTGGTGCTCGGCCCCGGCTCCTGGTTCACCAGCGTGCTGCCGCACCTGCTGGTGCCCGAGCTGGCGAAGGCGCTCACCGAGACCCGCGCCCGCCGCCTGCTCACCCTGAACCTCGCTCCCCAGCCCGGCGAGACCGAGGGCTTCACCCCGCAGCGCCACCTGGAGGTCATCGCCGACCACGCCCCGGAGCTCGCGGTGGATGCGATCCTGGTGGACGAGCGCGCCGTCACCGGCGGCGCCTTCGGCCAGGCGGACCTCGACGGACTGGAGAAGGCGGCCGAGCGGATGGGCGCCGCCCTGGTGCTCGGTTCGGTGGCCCGCACCGACGGCACGCCGCGACACGACCCCGAGCTGTTGGCGGCAGCGTACGACCGGATTTTCCGGACACATGGAAGGATCGGGCCATGGCGATGACTCCAGCGGTGAAGGACGAGATCAGCCGGCTCCCGGTCACCCGGGCCTGCTGTCGCAAGGCGGAGGTGTCGGCGATCCTGCGGTTCGCGGGCGGGCTGCACATCGTGAGCGGCCGCATCGTGATCGAGGCGGAGCTGGACACCGGGGCGGCGGCACGGCGGCTGCGCAAGGACCTCCTGGAGATCTTCGGGCACTCCTCCGACCTCGTCGTGATGGCCCCCGGCGGGCTGCGCCGCGGCAGCCGCTTCGTGGTCCGCGTGGTCAAGGACGGCGAGCTGCTCGCGCGCCAGACCGGGCTGGTCGACGGGCGCGGGCGTCCGATCCGCGGCCTGCCGCCGGCGGTCGTCTCCGGTGCCACCTGCGACGCCGAGGCGGCCTGGCGCGGGGCCTTCCTGGCGCACGGCTCGCTCACCGAGCCAGGCCGCTCCTCCTCGCTGGAGATCACCTGCCCCGGCTCCGAGGCGGCGCTGGCGCTGGTCGGCGCCGCCCGCCGGCTCGGCATCCCGGCCAAGGCCCGCGAGGTCCGCGGCGTGGACCGGGTGGTGATCCGCGACGGCGACGCGATCGGCGCGCTGCTGACCCGCCTCGGCGCGCACGAGTCGGTGCTCGCCTGGGAGGAGCGGCGGATGCGGCGCGAGGTGCGGGCCACCGCGAACCGGCTCGCCAACTTCGACGACGCCAACCTGCGCCGCTCGGCCCGCGCCGCGGTGGCGGCCGGCGCGCGGGTCGCCCGCGCGCTGGAGATCCTCGGCGAGGAGGTGCCCGAGCACCTGGCCGCGGCCGGCCAGCTGAGGATGCAGCACAAGCAGGCCTCGCTGGAGGAGCTGGGCGCGCTCGCCGACCCGCCGCTGACCAAGGACGCGGTGGCCGGCCGGATCCGCCGCCTGCTGGCGATGGCGGACAAGCGCGCCTCCGAGCTCGGCCTGCCGAGCACCGAGGCCAGCCTGACCGACGAGATGGCGATGAACTGACGCCCGCGGTCCGTGATCACGACACGGCCGGCGCCCGGCTCCCCGGGTGCCGGCCTTCGTCGTTTCCGGGTCGTTTCCGGGTGCCCGCCGAACCCCCGAATTGGTAGAGACCACTGGCCCCGGGACCAACTGCCCGCCGGACCAAGGCCGGACGGCCCGGAACCGCCTTCGGGGCACGCCACGCCACGTCTCACGAGGTGGCGCGATGTGCCCCAAAAGGCCCCGGAGGGGTAGGGTCATAGGCGGTCGGGGACTTCCCAAATCTCACCCCCGTCGGGCTCCGGCCCGGCGTACCTAACGAGGAGATCGGTTCGTGACGATCCGGGTAGGCATCAACGGCTTCGGCCGCATCGGCCGCAACTTCTTCCGTGCGGTCAAGGCCCAGGGCGCGGACATCGAGATCGTCGGTGTCAACGACCTCACCGACACGAAGACCCTGGCTCACCTGCTCAAGTACGACACCACCCTGGGGACCCTCCAGGCCGAGGTCTCGCACACCGAGGACAGCATCACCGTCGACGGCCACACCTTCAAGGTGACCGCCGAGCGTGACCCGGCCAACCTGCCGTGGGCCGCCCTGGGCGCCGACATCGTCGTCGAGTCCACCGGCATCTTCACCAAGGCCGAGGCTGCGAAGAAGCACCTCGCCGCCGGCGCGAAGAAGGTCATCATCTCGGCGCCCGCGACCGACGAGGACGTCACCATCGTCCTGGGCGTCAACGACGACAAGTACGACGCGGCCAACCACCACGTCATCTCCAACGCCTCCTGCACCACCAACTGCGTGGCGCCGATGGCCAAGGTGCTGAACGAGGCCTTCGGCATCGTCAAGGGTCTGATGACCACCGTCCACGCGTTCACCAACGACCAGGTCACCCTGGACTTCCCGCACAAGGACCTGCGCCGTGCTCGTGCGGCGAGCCAGAACATCATCCCGACCTCGACCGGTGCCGCCAAGGCGACCGCCCTGGTCCTGCCGGAGCTGAAGGGCAAGCTGGACGGCACCTCGCTGCGCGTCCCGGTCCCGACCGGTTCCATCACGGACCTGGTCGTCACCCTGGAGCGCGAGGTCACCAAGGACGAGGTCAACGCGGCCTTCCAGAAGGCCGCGCAGGAGGGCCCGCTCAAGGGCATCCTGGCCTACACCGAGGACCCGATCGTCTCCTCGGACATCGTCAACGACCCGGCCTCCTGCATCTTCGACAGCCAGCTCACCATGGTCCAGGGCAACCAGGTCAAGGTGCTCGGCTGGTACGACAACGAGTGGGGCTACTCGAACCGCGTCGTCGACCTGGTCACCCTCGTCGGTGGCCGGCTCTGACGCGTGGGAGCTGACGTGATGTAGGGGCGAGGGCCCGGACGGCGCACCGTGCCGACCGGGCCCTCGCTCCGCGCTCAAGGACTTCTCAGGCGGCCCCTGCGCCGTGCCGCCTCTGCGCATCGACCATCTCCCCAGGAGCAACCGAATCCCCGTGAAGACCATCGAAGAGCTCATCGAAGCCGGTGTCGCAGGAAAGCGCGTGTTCGTGCGCGCCGACCTGAACGTCCCGCTGGACGGCGAGACGATCACCGACGACGGCCGGATCCGCGCCGTCGCCCCGACCATCGCCAAGCTGGCCGCCGCCGGCGCGAAGGTCGTCGTGGCCTCGCACCTCGGCCGTCCCAAGGGCGAGCCGGACCCGAAGTTCTCGCTCGCGCCCGCGGCCAAGCGGCTCGGCGAGATCCTCGGCAAGGACGTCGCCTTCGCCACCGACACCGTCGGCGACAGCGCCGCGGCCACCGTCGCCGCGCTGGCGGACGGCGAGGTCGCGCTGCTGGAGAACCTGCGCTTCAACGCCGGCGAGACCAGCAAGGACGACGCCGAGCGCGGCGCCTTCGCCGAGCAGCTGGCCGCCCTGGCCGACCTGTACGTCGGTGACGGCTTCGGCGCCGTGCACCGCAAGCACGCCTCGGTGTTCGACCTGCCGAAGCTCCTGCCGCACGCCGCCGGCGACCTGATCGCCACCGAGGTCGGCGTGCTGAAGAAGCTCACCGACGAGGTGCGGCGCCCGTACGTGGTGGTGCTCGGCGGCGCCAAGGTCTCCGACAAGCTCGGCGTGATCGACAACCTGCTGAAGAAGGCCGACCGGATCCTGATCGGCGGCGGCATGGCGTACACCTTCCTCAAGGCCAAGGGCCACGAGGTCGGCATCTCGCTGCTGCAGGCGGACCAGATCCCGGTCTGCCTGGAGTACCTGGCCGAGGCCGAGAAGCGGGGCGTCGAGTTCGTCCTGCCGGTCGACGTCCTGGTCTCCGCCGAGTTCCCGGACCTCAAGGGCAAGACCCCGGCGAACCCGGACCTCGTCGCCGCGGACGCGATCCCGGCCGACAAGGAGGGCCTGGACATCGGCCCGAAGACCCGCGAGCTGTACGCGGCCAAGCTGGCCGACGCCGGCACGGTGTTCTGGAACGGCCCGATGGGCGTCTTCGAGCACCCGGACTACGCGAACGGCACCAAGGCCGTCGCGCAGGGCCTGCTGGACAGCGACGCGTTCACCGTCGTCGGCGGCGGCGACTCCGCCGCGGCCGTCCGCATCCTGGGCTTCGACGAGAACGCCTTCGGACACATCTCGACCGGCGGCGGCGCCAGCCTCGAATACCTGGAGGGCAAGACCCTCCCCGGCCTCGCCGCTCTGGAGGACTGAAAGCACATGACCGACCGTCTCCCGCTCATGGCGGGCAACTGGAAGATGAACCTCAACCACCTTGAGGCCATCCAGCACACCCAGAAGCTGGCGTTCGCGCTGGCCGACAAGGACTACGAGGCCGTCGAGGTCGCCGTCCTGGTGCCGTTCACCGACCTGCGCTCGGTGCAGACCCTGGTCTTCGGCGACAAGCTGAAGATCAAGTACGGCTCGCAGGACATCTCGCAGCACGACGGCGGCGCCTACACCGGCGAGGTCTCCGGGCCGATGCTGGCCAAGCTCCAGTGCACCTACGCGGTGATCGGCCACTCGGAGCGCCGCCAGTACCACGGCGAGAACGAGGAGATCGTCAACGCCAAGGTGAAGGCCGCCTACCGCGCCGGGATCACCCCGATCCTGTGCATCGGCGAGCCCCTGGACATCCGCAAGGCCGGTACCCACGTCGAGTACACCCTGGCCCAGCTGGACGGCGGCCTGGCGGACGTCCCGGCCCACCAGGCCGAGACCGTCGTGGTCGCGTACGAGCCGGTCTGGGCGATCGGCACCGGCGAGGTGGCCACCCCGGAGGACGCGCAGGAGGTCTGCGCCGCCATCCGCAAGCGGATCGCCGAGCTGTACGACGCCGAGCTGGCCGGCAAGGTCCGCGTGTTGTACGGCGGTTCGGTCAAGTCGTCGAGCGCGGCCGGCCTGATGGCCAAGCCCGACATCGACGGCGGCCTGATCGGCGGTGCCTCGCTGGACGCCGACGAGTTCGTCAAGATCGTGCGCTACCGTGAGCAGGCAGTAGGCTAACGCCGCTGCAGCAACGTAGGCTTTGGGGTCGGACCGCCGTACGCGGCCCGGCCCCTTCGCCGAAGATACGAGAGAGTTGGTCCCGTCGTGGTTCTCGGGTTCTCGATTGCCCTGATCATCTTCAGCCTGCTGATGATCCTCCTGGTGCTGCTGCACAAGGGGAAGGGCGGCGGCCTGTCGGACATGTTCGGCGGTGGCGCGATGTCCACCGGCGGCGGCTCGGCGGTGGCCGAGCGCAACCTCGACCGCATCACCATCGTGGTCGGCCTGGGCTGGTTCGCCTCCATCATCGTCCTGGGCCTGGTGCTGAAGTACCAGAGCTGACACAAGCCTGACGCCCCGTCGCCCGAGCGCCTATCCTGGAGCGGTCGGGGGCGGAGGCGATGGTGGCGGATCCTTAACTCCTGCTTACACTAGGACGACTTTCGCCACCGACGCGCTCCGCGGCGGGTCGGCGCACCAGTACGCAGGGAGTCAGACCGTGGCAAGTGGCAATGCCATCCGTGGCAGCAGGGTTGGGGCCGGCCCGATGGGCGAGGCGGAGCGCGGCGAGTCCGCCCCGCGCAACCGGATCTCCTTCTGGTGCGCCAACAAGCACGAGACCCGGCCCAGCTTCGCCGCCGAAGCGGCGATCCCGGACACCTGGGACTGCCCGCGCTGCGGCTTCCCGGCCGGGCAGGACCAGCACAACCCGCCGGCTCCCTCGCGCAACGAGCCGTACAAGACCCACCTCGCCTACGTCCGTGAGCGGCGCACCGACGCCGACGGCGAGGCGATCCTGGCCGAGGCGCTGGCGAAGCTCCGCGGCGAGATCTGAGGCGACCGGAACGGCGAAGGGCGCCACCGTCATCGACGGTGGCGCCCTTCGCCGTTGCCTGCCGGCCCTACGCCGAGGCCGGCGGGTAGAGCTGCGGCGGGATCCGCTCGGCGGCGGCGCGGTCCAGCAGCATCAGGGTGCGGCTGCGACCGTACGCGCCGGAGGCGGGCGCCTGGATCTCGCCGGGTCCGGACAGGGCCAGCGCGACCGCGCCCGCCTTGTCCTCGCCGGCGGCCAGCAGCCAGACCTCACGGGCGGACCGGATGGCCGGGAGGGTGAGCGAGATCCGGGTCGGCGGGGGCTTGGGGGCCCCGCGCACGCCGATCACGGTCAGCTCGGTCTCCCGCACGCCCGGGTGCTCGGGGAAGAGCGAGGCGACGTGGGTGTCCGGGCCGACGCCGAGCAGCAGCACGTCGAAGGCGGGGACGCCCAGCCGGTCGCCGGGCCCGGCCGCCTTCGCCAGCTCCTCCGCGTAGCGGGCGGCGGCGGCCTCCACGTCCGAGCCGTCCGGCCCGTCCGAGGCGGGCATCTCGTGCACCCGCGCCGGGTCGAGCGGGACGGCGTCCAGCAGCTCGGCCCGCGCCTGGACCGCATTGCGGTCCGGGTCGGCGGCGGACACGAACCGCTCGTCGCCCCACCAGAGGTCCAGACGGCCCCAGTCGACCGCGTCGCGCGCCGGGGAGGCGGCGATCGCGGCCAGCAGGGCGTTGCCGTTGCGACCACCGGTGAGCACCACCGAGGCGGTGCCGCGCGCGGCCTGGGCGTCCACGATCCGGGTGATCAGCCGGGCCGCGGCCGCCTGGGCCATCAGCTCCTTGTCCCGGTGGACGACCAGCTGCGGGGTCGCGTTGGTCATGCGCTTTCCTTGGTGGTGCGCTTGCCGGCGGCCTTCTTGGCGGGCTTCCGGTCCGACGCGTCGGTGGTGATCCGCTCCGGGTTGGCCACCGCGTCCTCGGCGGCGTCCCCGGTGTCCCCGGCGGCCTCCCGGGCGACCAGCCCGGCCGCCGCGGTCTCGGCGTTGGCCGGCTCGCGCAGCCGCTCGACGGGCGTGCGCACGGCCGTCGCGTAGATGTCGTCCGGGTCCAGGCGGCGCAGCTCCTCGGCGATCAGCTCCGAGGTCTCGCGCCGCTTGAGCGCCACCTGGCGGTCCGGCGAGCCGGGCATGGAGAGCGTGCCCATCAGGCCGTCCGGCCGGTCCAGGGTGACGTCCCCGTCCGTGGTGCGCAGGTGCACCGCGGTGATGCCGGGGCCGCCGGTGACGACCCGCTCGACCGGCACGTGCAGCCGGTTGGTCAGCCACAGGCCGAGCAGCTCGACGCTGGGGTTGTAGGACTCGCCCTCGACCACCGCGGAGATGATCGTGGACGGCCGCTGGTCCAGCGCGGCGGCCAGCATGGAGCGCCAGCCGGTGATCCGGGTCCAGGCCAGGTCGGTGTCGCCCGGGGTGTAGCTCTGGGCCCGCTGGGCGAGCTGGCCGACCGGGGACTCGGCGGTGACGGCGTCGGTGATCCGGCGCTGGGCGAGCGAGCCCAGCGGGTCCTGGGCCGGGTGCAGCGGCGCGTTGTCCGGCCACCAGACCACGACCGGGGCGTCCGGCAGCAGCAGCGGCAGGACGACCGACTGGGCGTGCGCGGCGAGCTCGCCGTGCATGCGCAGGATGACGGTTTCGCCGGAGCCGGCGTCCGAGCCGACCAGGACCTCGGCGTCCAGGCGGGTCTCGGCGCGGGCCCGGGGCGAGCGCCCGGCGCGCTTGATCACCGCGAGGGTGCGCGAGGGGTGCTCGCGGGAGGCGTCGTTGGCGGCCTTGAGGGCGTCGTAGGCGCTGCCCTCGTCGGTCACGATCACCAGGGTGAGCACCATGCCGGCGGCGGTGGAGCCGCTGGCCCGGCGCGCCTCCATGAGCGCGGCGTTGATCTTGCTCGACGTCGTGTTGGTGAGGTCGATCTTCATGGCCGGCGCCAGCTCCTGCCGTCTCGTGCGAGCATCTCGTCCGCCTCGACGGGGCCCCAGGTCCCCGCCGCGTACTGGGCGGGCTTGCCGTGGGTGTCCCAGTACTTCTCGATCGGGTCGAGGATCTGCCAGGAGAGCTCGACCTCCTGGTGGCGCGGGAACAGGTTGGCGTCGCCGAGCAGCACGTCGAGGATGAGCCGCTCGTACGCCTCCGGGCTGGACTCGGTGAAGGACTCGCCGTAGGCGAAGTCCATCGTGACGTCACGGACCTCGAAGGAGGTGCCCGGCACCTTGGAGCCGAACCGCACCGTCACGCCCTCGTCCGGCTGGACCCGGATGACCAGGGCGTTCTGCCCCAGCTCCTCGGTCGCGTAGGAGTCGAAGGGCAGGTACGGGGCGCGCTGGAAGACGACCGCGATCTCGGTGACCCGGCGGCCCAGGCGCTTGCCGGTGCGCAGGTAGAACGGGACGCCCGCCCAGCGGCGGTTGTTGATCTCCAGCTTGATGGCCGCGTAGGTGTCGGTCTTGGAGTCCGGGTTGATGCCGTCCTCGTCCAGGTAGCCGACGACCTCCTCGCCGCCCTGCCAGCCGGAGGCGTACTGGCCGCGCACGGTGTGCCGGCCGAGGTCGGCCGGGAGCTTGACGGCGCTGAGCACCTTGAGCTTCTCGGCGACCAGTGCCTTCGGGTGGAAGGAGGCCGGCTCCTCGATGGCGGTGAGCGCCATCAGCTGGAGCAGGTGGTTCTGGATGACGTCACGGGCGGAGCCGATGCCGTCGTAGTAGCCGGCCCGGCCGCCGATGCCGATGTCCTCGGCCATGGTGATCTGCACGTGGTCGACGTACGACCGGTTCCAGATCGGCTCGAACATCTGGTTGGCGAAGCGCAGCGCCAGGATGTTCTGGACCGTCTCCTTGCCCAGGTAGTGGTCGATCCGGAAGACCTCGTCCCGGGGGAAGACCTCGTGGACGACCTTGTTGAGCTCCTGCGCGCTCTCCAGGTCGTGGCCGAAGGGCTTCTCGATGACGGCGCGGCGCCAGGAGCCCTGCGGCGGGTCGGCCAGACCGTGCTTCTTGAGCTGCTGGACGACCGTCGGGAAGAACTTCGGCGGGACGGACAGGTAGAAGGCGAAGTTGCCGCCGGTGCCCTGGGCCTTGTCCAGCTCCTCGATGGTCGCGCGGAGCTTGTCGAAGGCGTCGTCGTCGTCGAAGGTGCCGTGCACGAAGCGCATGCCCTTGGCGAGCTGCTGCCAGACCTCCTCCCGGAACGGGGTGCGGGCGTGGTCCCGGACGGCGTCGTGCACCTCCTTCGCGAAGTCCTCGTCGTCCCACTCGCGGCGGGCGAAGCCGACGAGGGAGAAGCCCGGCGGAAGCAGACCGCGGTTGGCCAGGTCGTAGATGGCCGGCATCAGCTTCTTGCGGGACAGGTCGCCGGTGACCCCGAAGATGACCAGACCCGACGGCCCCGCGATGCGCGGGAGCCGTCGGTCCGAGGGGTCACGAAGCGGGTTGACGGGGGTGGGCGGGAGGTCGTCCGCGTCCGAATCCGAAGTCAACTCAGGGAAATCAGTGCTCACTTGATGGGCTCCGCTTTCGTGCGCTGGCTGTGAGCAGGGGTCACTTCTCGTCGGCGAAGGAGGCGAGCGAGGCGGTGACGGTGTCGAGCAGCTCGTTCCAGGACTGCTCGAACTTCTCGACGCCCTCGTCCTCCAGGACCTGGACCACGTCGTCGTAGTCCACGCCGGCCGCGGCGATCGCGTCCAGCACGGCCTTGGCGTCGGCGTAGTTGGGGACGATGGTGTTGCCGGTGATCACGCCGTGGTCGCCGGTGGCGTCCAGGGTGGCCTCGGGCATGGTGTTGACGGTGCCGGGGGCGACCAGCTCGGTGACGTACAGGGTGTCCGGCAGGGCCGGGTCCTTGACACCGGTGGAGGCCCACAGCGGGCGCTGCGGCTTGGCGCCGGCGGCCTCCAGGGCCTTCCAGCGCGCGTTGCCGGCGGTCTTGCCGTCGACGCTGCCGAAGACCTCCTCGTACGCCTGGTAGGCGAGGCGGGCGTTGGCCAGGGCGGCCTTGGAGCGCAGGTCCTTGGCGTCGCCGCCGATCTTGTCCAGGCGCTTGTCGATCTCGGTGTCCACGCGGGACACGAAGAAGGAGGCGACCGACTCGATCTGGGAGAGGTCCAGGCCCTTGGCCTTGGCGGACTCCAGGCCGGTCAGGTAGGCGTCGATGACGGCCTTGTAGCGCTCCAGCGAGAAGATCAGCGTGACGTTGACGCTGATGCCCCGGCCGATGACCTCGCTGATCGCGGGCAGGCCGGCCTTGGTGGCGGGGATCTTGATGAAGACGTTCGGGCGGTCGACCAGCCACCACAGCTGCTTGGCCTCGGCCACGGTGGGGGCGGTCTCGTGCGCCAGGCGCGGGTCGACCTCGATGGAGACCCGGCCGTCGCGGCCGTTGGAGGCGTCGTAGACCGGGCGCAGCACGTCGGCCGCGTCGCGCACGTCGGAGGTGGTGATCATGCGGATCGCCTCGTCGGTGGTGACCTTGCGGACGGCGAGGTCGCGCAGCTGACCGTCGTAGGAGTCGTCGCCGCTGCCGGCGATCGCCTTCTGGAAGATGGTCGGGTTGGTGGTGACGCCCACCACGTGCTTGTTCTGCACCAGTTCGGCCAGGTTGCCGGAGTTGAGCCGCTTGCGGCTGAGGTCGTCCAGCCAGATCGCAACGCCTTCGTCGCTGAGGCGCTTCAGTGCGTCAGTCATGGTGCTTCAGTCCCTTGTTCTTCTGCTTCGTGGGGTAGGCGGAGGGGGCCGCGTACTCGCGTGCGGGCGGGTACGCGGCCCTGGCGGCTAGCGGTTGACGGCTTCGAGGGAGCGCAGGGCGTTGTGGGCCTCGGCCACCACGCGCTCGGCGGTGATGCCGAACTCCTCGAAGAGCACCTTGTAGTCGGCGGAGGCGCCGAAGTGCTCCAGCGAGACGATGCGGCCGTGGTCGCCGACCAGCTCGCGCCAGCCCTGTGCGATGCCGGCCTCGACCGACACCCGGGCCTTGACCGACGGCGGCAGCACGCTGTCGCGGTAGGCCTGGTCCTGCTCCTGGAACCACTCGAAGGACGGCATGGAGACCACGCGGGTCGCGATGCCCTCGGCCTCCAGCACCTCGCGGGCCTTGACGGCCAGCTGGACCTCGGAGCCGGTGCCGAGCAGGATCAGCTGCGGGTCGCCGGTGGAGGCCTCGGCCAGGATGTAGCCGCCCTTGGCGGTGCCCTCGGCGGAGCCGAAGACCTCGCGGTCGAAGGTCGGGACGCCCTGGCGGGTGAGGGCCAGGCCGACCGGGCCCGGGTGGCTGGTCTGGCGCTCGACGACGGTGCGCCAGGCGACGGCGGTCTCGTTGGCGTCGGCCGGGCGGACCATGGCCAGGCCCGGGATGGCGCGCAGCGAGGCCAGGTGCTCGACCGGCTGGTGGGTCGGGCCGTCCTCGCCGAGGCCGATCGAGTCGTGCGTCCAGACGTAGGTGACCGGCAGCTTCATCAGCGCGGCCAGGCGGACGGCCGGGCGCATGTAGTCGGCGAAGACCAGGAAGGTGCCGCCGTACACACGGGTCTTGCCGTGCAGGGCGATGCCGTTCATGGTCGAGCCCATGGCGTGCTCGCGGATGCCGAAGTGGATCGTGCGGCCGTACGGGCTCGCCGACTTCAGCGGGTTGCCCTCGGGGAGGAAGGAGCTGTCCTCGTCGATGGTGGTGAGGTTGGACTCGGCGAGGTCGGCGGAGCCGCCCCACAGCTCCGGGATCACCGCGCCGATCGCCTTGAGGGTGTCGCCGGAGGCCTTGCGGGTGGCGACGTCCTTGCCGGCCGGGAAGGAGGGGACGGCCTTCTTCCAGCCCTCGGGCAGCTCGCCGGCCTGGATGCGGTCGAACTCGGCGGCGCGGTCCGCGTCCGCGGCGCGCCAGGCGTCGAAGGACAGCTGCCACTGGTCGCGGGCGGCCTTGCCGCGCTTGATGACCAGGCGGGCGTGCTCGATGACCTGGTCGCTGACCTCGAAGGTCTTCTCCGGGTCGAAGCCCAGGACCTTCTTGGTGGCGGCGATCTCGGCGGCGCCGAGCGCGGAGCCGTGCGCCTTGGCGGTGTTCTGCGCGTCCGGGGCGGGCCACGCGATGATCGTGCGCATCGCGATGAACGACGGGCGGGAGGTCTCGGCCTTGGCCGCGGCCAGCGCGTCGGCCAGGGCGGCCACGTCGATGTCGCCGTTGGACTTCGGGGTCACCCGCTGGACGTGCCAGCCGTACGCCTCGTAGCGCTTGAGGACGTCCTCGGAGAAGGCGGTCTCGGTGTCGCCCTCGATCGAGATGTGGTTGTCGTCGTAGAGCGCGACCAGGTTGCCCAGCTTCTGGTGGCCGGCCAGCGAGGAGGCCTCGGCGGAGATGCCCTCCTCCAGGTCGCCGTCGGAGACGATGGCCCAGATGGTGTGGTCGAAGGGGGATTCGCCGGCCGGGGCCTGCGGGTCGAAGAGGCCGCGCTCGTAGCGGGCCGCCATCGCCATGCCGACCGCGTTGGCGATGCCCTGGCCCAGCGGGCCGGTGGTGGTCTCGACGCCGGCCGTGTGGCCGTGCTCCGGGTGACCGGGGGTGCGGCTGCCGGCGACGCGGAAGGCCTTGAGGTCGTCCAGCTCCAGGCCGTAGCCCGAGAGGTACAGCTGGGTGTAGAGCGTCAGGCTGGTGTGCCCGGGGGAGAGGACGAAGCGGTCGCGGCCGACCCAGGACGGGTCGGTCGGGTCGTGGCGCAGGAAGCGCTGGAAGATCAGGTACGCGGCCGGGGCCAGCGACATGGCCGTCCCGGGGTGCCCGTTGCCGACCTTCTGGACAGCGTCCATGGCGAGGACTCGCGCGGTGTCAACCGTGCGCTCGTCCAGATCGGTCCACTCGAATGCGTTCGTCGGCGCAGTGCTCACCCTGTCTCAGGGCTCCTTCCATTGAAGAGTGACCCCGTGAATGGGGACCGGGTCGGCCACGGCGCTGTGGTCCCGACGCTGGGTGGTGCCGGTCACGGAGGGTAGATCCCGCTTCTGCGTGCGAGCCTACCGTCCGGGCCGGGGCTCACCCTCCGTGCTGAGACAACCGGGATTTCCGCATGGTGATTCCCACTAGGCCCGTATGACTGCTTTTGTCCCAGGCTCTCCTGTTTCGTGACGGCCCGCCGCCGGGGTGGTCAGGACGGGGTAGCGGGGGCCGCCGGAGACGGTTCGTGGCTTCACCCAGTCGGTTCACCCGGGGGTGTGCGGTTCGGCCTCGCCGGGGACCCCGGAGCCGGATGGGATATATGGAGCGTCTATGGTGTCGTGGTACGCGCAGAGCGGACGATTCGGGACCCTTCGTTCCTGTGGACGCCTGCGAGGATTCATCTTCAGTTGGGGTGTTAGTGACCGCCGTCGAAACCCGTCCCGCCGGGGTCACCGGGGCGACGCCTGCGCACCGGCCGATCGGGGCCCGTGTCGGCGCGTTCGTCGCACTGACCAAGCCCCGGATCATCGAGCTGCTGCTGATGAGCACCGTGCCGGTGATGTTCCTGGCCCAGCAGGGCGTGCCGAGCATGCTGCTGGTCCTGAAGGTCGTCGTCGGCGGCTACCTCTCGGCGGGCGGCGCCAACGCCCTCAACATGTACATCGACCGCGACATCGACGCGATGATGTCCCGCACCGAGCGCCGGCCGATCGTCACCGGGATGGTGTCGCCGCGCGAGGCGCTGGTGTTCGGCATCGCGCTTGCGGTCCTCTCCACCGCGCTGCTCGGCTGGGGCGTCAACTGGCTCTCCGCCGGACTGGCGCTGGGCGCGCTGCTGTTCTACGTGTTCGTCTACACGCTCGGGCTGAAGCGGCGCACCTCGCAGAACATCGTCTGGGGCGGCATCGCCGGCTGCATGCCGGTGCTGATCGGCTGGTCCTCGGTGACCGACTCGGTGTCGTGGGTGGCGGTGGCGCTGTTCCTGGTGGTGTTCTTCTGGACCCCGCCGCACACCTGGGTGCTGTCGATGAAGGTGCGCGACGACTACCTGCGCGCGGGCGTGCCGATGCTGCCGGTCGTCAAGGGCAACGTGGCGGTCGGCAAGCAGGTGGTCGCCTACTCCTGGGTGATGGTCGCGACCTCGCTGGCGGTGTGGCCGCTGGGGCACATGAGCTGGCTGTACCCCGTCGCAGCGGTGCTGCTCGGCGGCTTCTGGCTGCGCGAGGCGCACGCGCTGTACGGGCGGGCCAAGGCCGGGGTGGTGGGAGCCAAGCTGAAGGAGATGCGGCTGTTCCACTGGTCGATCACCTACCTGTCGCTGCTGTTCGTGGTGTGCGCGATCGACCCGTTCGTGAAGTAGACGTCGTGCGGAAGAGCCCCGGTCCTCCTCGGACCGGGGCTCTTCCGTTTCCGGCTCTTCCGTTTCCGGCTCTTCCGTTTCCGGCTCTTCCGTTTCCGGTGCGTCAGCGGGGCGGCAGCTCGGAGGGGCCGACGTGGCCGTCCAGCCAGTCCCGCAGCGGCAGGGAGGCCTGCAGGAAGGCGGTGATCCGGGTGTAGGCGGTGCGGGTGCCCAGCCACTTCGCGGGCTCCCACTCCTGCCAGGCCACCAGGCCCTTGTGGCGCAGCAGCTCGATCCGGGGGTGGTCCTTGGGGTAGCCGCGCGGGGCCGACTTGAGGGAGTCCCGGCCGAACACCTTCGGGCCGTCCTTCTCCACCCTGGCGATCACCCGTTCCAGCTCGGCGCCGGTGACGTCCTCCGCGACGGCGGCGCGGTAGCGCTCCAGCTGGTCCGGGGCGAGCTGGTACATGCCGTTGCCGCAGGCCAGGCCGTCGGCGGAGAGCTGGATGTAGCCGCCGCTCTCCAGGTGCGCGCCGATGTGCGTCTTGTACGGGGACTTGTCGGCGCTGAAGCGGATGTCGCGGTTCGGGCGGAAGATCTTCCCCTGCCCGAACTCCGGCTCCAGGTCGGAGAGCAGCTGCTCCATCGGGGCCCGTACGGCGTCCTCGTACTGCTCCTTGTGGGCCTGCCAGAAGGTCTTCGAGTTGTCGGCCTCCAGGTGCTCGTAGAAGTCGAGCGCCTCGGAGGGCCAGCCTTTGAACGTCACGTCTCCAGTATGTGTCCCGGTGCACAGGGTGCTCCCGTCGCCAGGGCGTGTACCGGTGGGTAGCATGCGGGCATGAGCAGCGCAGAGATTGCCACGGCCGCGCCGGACGCCCGCACCGAGCGCCGCGCCAAGCGCATCGCCAAGAACCTCACCAGCTTCGCCCAGCAGCACGGCGGCAGCGCCGACGCGGTCGTCGAGTACGTCGGCGCCGTGGCCACCCGGATCGTCGTGGTCGGCGCGGACGGCGCCTGGGGTGACCAGGTCGCCCCCAGCTACGCCGTCGGCCGACGGGCCGCCGAGCTGGCCGGGTTGACCCTGCACGACGACTTCGAGGGCGAGCTGGGCCTCAAGGTCAAGACCGGCCCGTACGAGTGGAAGCGGATGGCCGGCATCCAGCTCGGCGGCTGACGCCCCGCTCGGACGACGCGAAGGCCCGGTTCCCCCCGTGCGGGGGAACCGGGCCTTCGCGCTGTCCGGTGCCGTTCCGGTGTCGTTCCCGGCGCCCTCAGGCGGCCGCGCTCTGCGGGGTCCGGTCGGCCGGCTGCTCGGCGGCGGCCTCGTCCTCGCGGGTGCGCAGGGCGAGCGGGATGCGCAGCGCGGCGATCCAGGTCAGCGTGGCCAGGAACATGTGCAGGCCGACCATCAGCTCCGGGGCGTCGGTGAAGTACTGGACGAAGCCGAGCACGCCCTGGAGCAGCAGGACCGCGAGCAGTTCCTTCGCGCGGGCGCGGGCGGGCTGCGGGGCCTTGATCGCGGCGAAGACGAAGATCGCCGCGATGGCCAGGCCGACCGAGACGAAGGCGAAGTCGGCGTGGAACTGGGCGAGGCGGTCGTAGTCGATCGGGATCCGCGGGACGATCTTGTTGTCCTTGGGGGTGCCCGGGTGGTGGCCGGCGCCGGTCACCAGGGTGCCGGCCGCGACCAGCAGGCCGACGACCGTGACCAGGACATAGGAGAGCTGCTGGATGGGGCGGGCGACCGCGAGCTTCGGCGGGCCGTCGCCCTCCTTGCTGCGCTCCCACATCAGCAGGGCGACCCAGACCAGGGCCATCGCGGCGATCATGTGCAGGGCGACGGTGTACGGGTTGAGGCCCGTGAGGACCGTGATGCCGCCGAGTACGGCGTTGCTCATCACCAGCCAGAACTGGGCCCAGCCGAGCTTGGTCAGGCTGCGCCGCCATGGCCGGGCGCACCGGGCGGCCAGGATCGCCCAGCCGACCGCCGCGCTCAGCACGTAGGTGAGCATCCGGTTGGTGAACTCGACGACGCCGTGGAATCCCATCTCGGCGGTGGGCGTCAGGCTCTCGTCGGTGCAGCGGGGCCAGGTCGTACAGCCGAGGCCGGAGGCGGTGAGCCGGACGGCGCCGCCGGTGACGACGATCACCACGCTCATCACCAGCGCGGCGAACGCGGCGCGCCGGACCATCGCGGCGGAGGGCTGCCAGCGCTCGGCGAGCAGGGAGAAGGGGGTGGTCTTAAGCACGACGTCCATGGTAAGTGGCTTTATGGGCGATCTTGGGGCGGGGCCGCCCCGCCACGTCCGGGGCGTGGAGGGACTGTTCGGACAAAACGGTCAATGGTCTTGACCAGTCACGCGGGTGATCGAAAGAGTGTGGATTGGTCCATACCTTTTTCGGGCCACTCCCACTCGGCGAGCCCGTCCGCCCGGGAGACCGGCGGCGGCAACCTGGCGCACACCGGCTCCGGCCCAGTGCTGCCGCTGGCGATCGGCGGTGCCGCGGTGATCGCCGCCGGTGGCGCGATCGTGGTGGCCGCCCGGCGCAAGGCCAGGAGGGCCTGATAAGGCAGGAAAAGTCCGAATGTTCGTCGGCTGATTGAAGCGGCGCCCCCAGTGGTTGAACCCGATCACCGGGGGCGCCGTTCTGTCTGGAAGGTGACGAAGTTCATTCAAGTTTGCCGAATCCGCGTTCCGCGAGGTGGCGACTGTGATGGGCTGGTCATGCACATCGAAGACTGGACGGACAGACGAAATCCGGTCGTACGGCGGGGTGTGGCGGGAAGCGGGAGTGCCGGTAGAGTCCCCCGGACAGTCGTAGCGGGCCACCGCGAACCATTCAACACGCCTGCTGCACAAGACCGTTCGGAGGGGAACAGCGTAATGGCGCGACAGCAGCGGCACATCGGGATCGGCGCGGCGGCACTTGCCGGCACAGCGGCGGCCGGATTTCTACTGCCTCTGGCGCTGGCCACCAACGCCTCGGCGCACGTGCCGAGTTGGTCGGTGACCTGCGACAAGATCGTGATCGATCTGATCAACTACAGCCCCAAGGCCGACGTGAAGAACACCGTCAGCCTCACCATCGACGGCGACAAGGTCCTGGACAACAAGGCCTTCCCCGCCGAGTTCCACGGCACCTTCCCGGTGAAGGACCACACCGCCCCGATCAAGGCGAACCTGGTGGTGACCACCTCGGAGAACCCGAACGAGAAGGGGTGGAACATCAACGAGACCAAGACCATCGAGCCGTGCCACACGCCGACTCCGACCCCCACCCCCACCAAGACCCCCACCCCCACCCCCACGCCGACGCCCACCGTGACGCCGACGAAGACCCCCGCGCCGACGCCGACGCCCACCGTGACGCCGACCGCGACGCCGACCGTGACCCCGTCGGCCACCCCGACCCCGAGCACGACGCCCTCCCCGGCGCCCACGAGCAGCGGCCCGGTGCTCGCCCAGACCGGTAGCAACGACGCGACCCCGATGATCGCGGCGGCCGGCGGCGGCGTGCTGCTGGTCGGTGGCGCGCTCGTCGTGCTCGCCCGCAAGCGTCGTGGCGGCAGCCAGGGCTGACGCACCGCGACCCGAACACGGCAACGCCCCCCCGGCCGGGGGGGCGTTGCCGTGTCGCAGGCGCGGCCTACTCCCAGCGGAAGAAGCGGGCGGCCGCGGCCAGGCCGAGCACGGCCCAGCCGGCCAGGATCCCGAGGTCCGCCCAGGGCACCCCGGCACCCGTCTGCAGCACCGAGCGCAGGCCGTCCGACAGCGCCGAGATCGGCAGCAGCTCCAGCACCGACCGCACGGCGTCGGGGAACCGGCTCAGCGGCACGATCACCCCGCCCGCGAGCAGCAGCAGGATGAACACCAGGTTGGCGGCGGCCAGCGTGGCCTCGGCCTTCAGGGTGCCCGCCATCAGCAGGCCGAGCCCGGAGAAGGCGGCGGTGCCGAGGACCAGCAGCGCGGCCACGCTGAACGGGTCGCCGTGCGGGGACCAGCCGAGCGCCAGGGCGATCACCGTCAGCAGCGCGACCTGCAGCGCCTCGGTGACCAGCACGCAGCCGGTCTTGGCGGTCAGCAGCGCCCAGCGCGGGAGCGGGCTCGCGCCGAGCCGCTTCAGCACGCCGTAGCGGCGCTCGAAGCCGGTCGCGATGGCCTGCCCGGTGAACGCCGTCGACATCACGGCCAGCGCGAGCAGGCCGGGGGCCAGGAAGTCGACCCGCTTGCCCGGGCCCTCCACCGCGACGATGTCCACCGCGGAGAACAGCACCAGCAGCACGGTGGGGATGACCACGGTGAGCAGCAGCTGCTCGCCGTTGCGCAGCAGCATCCGGGTCTCGAACGCGGTCTGCGCGAGCAGCATCCGGCCGACCGGCGCTGCGCCCGGCTTCGGGGCGTAATCGGTGGCACTCACGATCGGAGCTCCCGTCCGGTCAGGTCGAGGAAGACGTCTTCGAGGCTGCGGCGCTGCGCGGACAGCCGCTCGGGCAGGACGCCGGAGGCCGCGCACCAGCCGGTCACGGTGGCCACCAGCTGGGGGTCGACGGGCGCCTCGACCCGGTAGTTGCCCGGGGCGGTCTCGACGGCGGTGGCGCCCTCGGGCAGCTCCTTGAGCAGCGGGCCGAGGTCGAGCCCGGGCGGGCCGTCGAAGCGCAGGGCGCTCTCGGCGCCGCCGCGGCACAGCTCCTCGGTGGTGCCGTCGGCGATCACCCGGCCGCGGTCCACGATCGCGACGCGGTCGGCGAGCTGCTCGGCCTCGTCCATGTGGTGGGTGGTGACGACCACGGTGACGCCGTCCCGGCGAAGGTCGCGGACCAGCTCCCAGGTGGCGCGGCGGGCCTGCGGGTCGAGGCCGGCGGTGGGCTCGTCCAGGAAGACCAGCTCGGGGCGGCCGACCACGGCCATGGCCAGGGCGAGCCGCTGCTGCTGGCCGCCGGACAGCCGCCGGTAGGTGGTCCGGCCGCAGGAACCGAGGCCGAGGCGCTCGACCAGCGCGTCCACGTCCAGCGGGTGGGCGTGCAGCTTGGCGGTGTGCCGCAGCATCTCGACGGCGCGGGCACCCGCGTACACACCACCCGACTGCAGCATGACGCCGATCCGGGGGCGCAGCGCGGCGTTCTGGGCGACCGGGTCGAGGCCGAGCACGCGGACGGTGCCGGCGTCGGGGCGGCGGTAGCCCTCGCAGGTCTCGATGGTGGTGGTCTTGCCGGCGCCGTTGGGGCCGAGGACGGCGGTGATCGCGCCGCGTGCGATGGTGAGGTCGAGGCCGTCCACCGCGGGCTTGTCGCCGTAGCGCTTGACCAGCCCGGCGATCTGGACCGCGGGTTCGGAGTGCATACCGGCGAGTGTAAGAGGCGCTCACGAACCGGCCGTACGGCGGCCTCGGTGATCGTTTCGGCTGGTCAGGTAAGGCTTACCTGCGTGATCGATGACACCGGTGAGGCATGGATCACGGCTTGTCCCGACGGAAGTAATTACGCAACACTGGTGTTGTGAAAAACATGCGCGAGCACGCCCAGCAGCAGGAGGCCGAGTCGGCCTCCCACTGCGACGTGCCCGTGACGGCGGCCGAGGTGCTGCTGGAGGGCCACCGCGCCACCCGGGACCGGGTCGCCCGGTCGATCCTGGACCACGGCCCGTCCTCCGCCGCCGACCTCGCGAGCCGGCTCGGCCTCACCGCCGCCGCCGTGCGCCGCCACCTGGACGGACTCACCGCCGCCGGCCTGGTCGAGTCCCGCGAGCAGCGGGTCTACGGCAGCCGCGGCCGGGGCCGCCCGGCCAAGGTCTTCGCCCTCACCGACGGCGGCCGGGACGCCTTCTACCAGGCGTACGACCAGCTCGCCGCCGACGCCCTGCGCTGGATCTCGGACTCGGTGGGCGGCGGCAAGGCGGGCGAGGAGGCCGTCGCCGCCTTCGCCCGGGCCCGTTTCGGCAAGCAGGGCGAGAAGTACCTGGAGGCGCTGGGCCGGGCCGGGGCGGGGGAGCGCACCGAGGCGCTCGCCGAGGCGCTCAGTGCCGACGGGTACGCTGCCACGGTGCGGCGTGTCCCGTCGGCCGCGGCGAAGGCCCCGGCGGGCGCCCAGCTCTGCCAGCACCACTGCCCGGTCGCGCACATCGCCGAGCAGTTCCCGCAGCTCTGCGAGGCGGAGACCGAGGTCTTCTCCCGGCTCCTGGGCACCCATGTGCAACGGCTGGCCACCATCGCCCACGGCGACGGGGTCTGCACCACCTATGTGCCGGCACCCGGTGCCGCATCGTCGCCCGCCCGGGGTTCCGCGGGCCGCGGCTCCGATGCAGTGCCGACTGCCGGTACGTCCACCGAAGATTCTGCGTCCGCGCGTTAGGAAGCTCGCATGACTGACACCGTTTCGCACCCGGAGCTTGAGGGCCTGGGCAACTACGAGTACGGCTGGGCCGACCCGGACGCCGCCGGCGCCGTTGCCAAGCGCGGGCTCAGCGAGGAGGTCGTGCGCGACATCTCCGCGAAGAAGAGCGAGTCCGAGTGGATGCTGAACCTCCGGCTCAAGGGCCTGAAGCTGTTCGGCAAGAAGCCCATGCCGACCTGGGGCTCCGACCTCACCGGCATCGACTTCGACAACATCAAGTACTTCGTCCGCTCCACCGAGAAGCAGGCCGAGTCCTGGGAGGACCTGCCGGCGGACATCAAGGCCACCTACGACAAGCTCGGCATCCCGGAGGCGGAGAAGCAGCGCCTGGTCGCCGGTGTCGCCGCCCAGTACGAGTCCGAGGTCGTCTACCACCAGATCCGCGAGGACCTGGAGGAGCAGGGCGTCATCTTCCTGGACACCGACACCGCGCTGCGCGAGCACCCGGAGCTGTTCAAGGAGTACTTCGGCACCGTCATCCCGGCCGGTGACAACAAGTTCGCCGCGCTGAACACCGCGGTGTGGTCCGGCGGCTCGTTCATCTACGTGCCGAAGGGCGTGCACGTCGACATCCCGCTGCAGGCCTACTTCCGGATCAACACCGAGAACATGGGCCAGTTCGAGCGGACGCTGATCATCGTCGACGAGGACGCCTACGTCCACTACGTCGAGGGCTGCACCGCGCCGATCTACTCCTCCGACTCGCTGCACTCCGCGGTCGTGGAGATCATCGTCAAGAAGGGCGGCCGCTGCCGCTACACGACCATCCAGAACTGGTCGAACAACGTCTACAACCTGGTCACCAAGCGCGCCGTGGCGTACGAGGGCGCGACCATGGAGTGGGTCGACGGCAACATCGGCTCCAAGGTCACCATGAAGTACCCGGCCGTCTACCTGATGGGCGAGCACGCCAAGGGCGAGACCCTGTCGATCGCCTTCGCGGGCGAGGGCCAGCACCAGGACGCCGGCGCCAAGATGGTGCACATGGCGCCGAACACCTCGTCGCACATCGTCTCCAAGTCGGTGGCGCGCGGCGGCGGCCGCACCTCCTACCGCGGTCTGATCGAGATCGGCGAGGGCGCGCACGGCGCCAAGTCCAACGTGCTGTGCGACGCGCTGCTGGTCGACACCGTCTCCCGCTCGGACACCTACCCGTACGTGGACGTCCGCGAGGACGACGTGTCCATGGGCCACGAGGCGACCGTCTCCAAGGTCAGCGAGGACCAGCTGTTCTACCTGATGAGCCGCGGTCTGACCGAGACCGAGGCCATGGCGATGATCGTCCGCGGCTTCGTCGAGCCGATCGCGCGCGAGCTGCCGATGGAGTACGCGTTGGAGCTCAACCGGCTGATCGAGCTGCAGATGGAGGGCGCGGTCGGCTGACGTCCAGCCGCCACCGCCGTCCACCGATTTCCGAGGAAGAGAGCACTACGAACAGCCATGGCTGAGCAGAACACCACCGGCTCCACCACCGCCGGGTCGATCGAGGTCGGCACCGCCGGCGCGGGCGCGCAGCTCGCCGGCCCCGGCACCGGCCGGGCCACGGTCCAGCAGCCGATCGACGCGCGCGTCGCGGTCAAGCCGTCCTTCGACGTGAACGACTTCCCGGTGCCGCACGGCCGCGAGGAGGACTGGCGGTTCACCCCGCTGCACCGCCTCGGCGGGCTGCACGACGGGACCGCCGCCCAGGCCGAGAAGGGCGAGGACAAGGTCGAGTTCACGCTGCCGGACGGCGTCACCGCCGAGACCGTCGGCCGCGACGACGCCCGCCTGGGCAAGGCCGGTACGCCGGTGGACCGGGTCGCCGCGCAGGCGTTCAGCGCCTTCGAGCAGGCCCTGGTGGTCACCGTCCCCAAGGACGCGGTGCTGACCGAGCCGGTCAGGATCGACGTGCGCGGCGAGGGCGGCGTCCGCTTCGCCCACGTGGTGATCGACGTCAAGCCGTTCGCCGAGGCCGTCGTGGTGCTCAACCACGCGGGCACCGGCACCCGGGCCGCCAACGTCGAGCTGCTGGTCGGCGACGGCGCCAAGCTCACCTTCGTCTCCGTCCAGGACTGGGAGCGCGACGCCGTCCACGTCGCCCAGCACAACGCGCTGGTCGGCCGGGACGCCACGTACAAGTCCGTGGTCGTGACCTTCGGCGGCGACCTGGTCCGCCTGCACCCGCGGGTCAACTACGCGGGCCCCGGCGGCGAGGCCGAGCTGTTCGGCCTCTACTTCGCCGACGCCGGCCAGCACCTGGAGCACCGCCTGGTGATCGACCACGACACGCCGCACTGCCGGTCGAACGTGGCGTACAAGGGCGCGCTGCAGGGCCAGGACGCGCACGCGGTCTGGGTCGGCGACGTGCTGATCCGCGCCGCCGCGCTCGGCACCGACACCTACGAGCTCAACCGCAACCTGGTGCTCACCGACGGCGCCCGGGTCGACTCGATCCCGAACCTGGAGATCGAGACCGGCGAGATCGTCGGCGCCGGCCACGCCTCGGCGACCGGCCGCTTCGACGACGAGCAGCTGTTCTACCTGCAGGCCCGCGGCATCCCGGCGGACGAGGCCCGCCGCCTGGTGGTCCGCGGCTTCTTCGCCGAGCTGCTCCAGCAGATCGGCGTGGCCGAGGTCCAGGAACAGCTCATGGAGAAGATCGACGCAGAGCTGGAAGCGGCGGTCTGAACGCGATGACCTTCCTCCGTGCCTGCGCGCTGAGCGACCTCCAGGAGGACGTGCCCAAGCGCGTGGACCTCAACGGCGTGCCGGTCTCCGTCGTCCGCACCGACGAGGGGGTGTTCGCCGTGAACGACATCTGCTCGCACGCGAACGTCTCGCTCTCCGAGGGCGAGGTCGAGGACTGCATGATCGAGTGCTGGCTGCACGGCTCCAGCTTCGACCTGCGCACCGGCAAGCCCTCCGGCCTGCCCGCCACCAAGCCGGTCGCTGTCTACCCCGTAAAGATCGAAGGGGACGATGTGCTCGTCTCCGTCAACCAGGAGTCCTGAGTACACATGGCAACCCTTGAAATCCGCGACCTGCACGTCTCCGTCGAGGCCGAGAACGGCCCGCGCGAGATCCTGAAGGGCGTCGACCTGACCGTGAAGCAGGGCGAGACCCACGCCATCATGGGTCCGAACGGCTCCGGCAAGTCCACCCTGGCCTACTCGCTGGCCGGCCACCCCAAGTACACCGTCACCGGCGGCTCGGTGCTGCTGGACGGCGAGGACGTCCTGGAGATGTCCGTCGACGAGCGGGCCAAGGCCGGTGTCTTCCTGGCCATGCAGTACCCGGTCGAGGTCCCCGGTGTCTCGGTCAGCAACTTCCTGCGCACCGCCGCCACCGCCGTCCGCGGCGAGGCCCCGAAGCTGCGGCTGTGGGTGAAGGAGGTCAAGGAGGCGATGGCCGCCCTCCAGATGGACCCGGCCTTCGCCGAGCGCAACGTCAACGAGGGCTTCTCCGGCGGTGAGAAGAAGCGCCACGAGATCCTCCAGCTGGAGCTGCTCAAGCCGAAGATCGCGATCCTCGACGAGACCGACTCCGGCCTGGACGTCGACGCGCTGCGCATCGTCTCCGAGGGCATCAACCGGGTCCGCTCGACCGGCGAGGTCGGCACCCTGCTGGTGACCCACTACACCCGCATCCTGCGGTACATCCAGCCCGACTACGTCCACGTCTTCGCGGGCGGCCGCATCGTCGAGTCCGGCGGCGCCGAGCTGGCCGACAAGCTGGAGAACGAGGGCTACGAGGCGTACGTGAAGGGGGGCGCATCCGAGTGACGCATGCCCATGAGCGGTCGGGCCTGCCGGGTCTGCTCGACACCGACGCGATCCGCAAGGACTTCCCGGTCCTGCAGCGGCTGCTGCACGACGACAAGCCGCTGGTCTACCTGGACAACGCGGCGACCTCGCAGAAGCCGCGCCAGGTGCTGGAGGCGCTGACCGCCTACTACGAGCGGCACAACGCCAACGTCCACCGCGGCGTGCACGTGCTCGCCGAAGAGGCCACCGCGCTGTACGAGGGTGCCCGCGACAAGGTCGCGGCGTTCGTCAACGCGCCGAGCCGCAACGAGGTGATCTTCACCAAGAACGCCTCGGAGTCGCTCAACCTCGTGGCCAACATGCTCGGTTGGGCCGACGAGCCGTACAAGGTGGACGCCGACTCCGAGATCGTCATCACGGAGATGGAGCACCACTCCAACATCGTCCCGTGGCAGCTGCTCTCGCAGCGCACCGGCGCGAAGCTGAAGTGGTTCGGGCTCACCGACGAGGGCCGGCTCGACCTGTCGAACATCGACGAGCTGATCACCGAGAAGACCAAGGTCGTCTCCTTCACCCTGGTCTCGAACCTGCTCGGCACCGTGAACCCGGTCGAGACGATCGTCCGCAAGGCCCAGTCGGTCGGCGCGCTGGTCGTCATCGACGCCTCGCAGGCCGCGCCGCACATGGTGCTGGACGTGCAGGCGCTGGAGGCCGACTTCGTCGCCTTCACCGGCCACAAGATGCTGGCCCCGACCGGCATCGGCGTGCTCTGGGGCCGCCAGGAGCTGCTGGAGGACCTCCCGCCGTTCCTCGGCGGCGGCGAGATGATCGAGACCGTCACCATGGGCTCGTCCACCTACGCCCCGGCGCCGCACAAGTTCGAGGCCGGCACCCCGCCGATCGCCCAGGCGGTCGGGCTCGGCGCGGCCATCGACTACCTGCAGGGCGTCGGCATGGAGAAGATCGCGGCGCACGAGCACGCGATCACCGCGTACGCCGTCGAGCGGCTGCTGGAGGTCCCCGACCTGCGGATCATCGGCCCGCGCACGGCCGTGGACCGCGGTGCGGCGATCTCCTTCACCCTCGGTGACATCCACCCGCACGACGTGGGTCAGGTGCTGGACGAGCAGGGCATCGCCGTGCGCGTCGGCCACCACTGCGCGCGGCCCGTCTGCCTCCGGTACGGAATTCCGGCGACCACGCGGGCGTCGTTCTACCTGTACTCGACGCCGGGCGAGGTCGACGCGCTGATCGACGGCCTGCACCACGTCCGGAACTTCTTCGGCTGACGGGACGCGCAGGACATGAAGCTCGACTCGATGTACCAGGACATCATCCTGGACCACTACCGCAACCCCCACGGCAAGGGGCTGCGGGACGGCGACGCCGAGGTCCACCACGTCAACCCGACGTGCGGCGACGAGATCACCCTGCGGGTGAAGCTCGACGGCGCGACGGTCGCCGACGTCTCGTACGAGTCCCAGGGCTGTTCGATCAGCCAGGCGAGCGCCTCGGTGCTCAACGACCTGGTGGTCGGCAAGAGCGTGGGCGAGGCGCAGGCGGTCCAGGAGGCCTTCCTGGAGCTGATGCAGAGCAAGGGCCAGGGCGAGGGCGACGAGGAGGTGCTGGAGGACGCGGTCGCGTTCGCCGGCGTCTCCAAGTACCCGGCCCGGGTCAAGTGCGCCCTGCTCAGCTGGATGGCCTGGAAGGACGCCACCGCCCAGGCGCTCGCCCAGCACCCCGCCGTGAACGACTGACCCCGCAGAGGAGGACAGACCATGAGTGACGAAACCACCGCCACCTCCGCTGCGGAGGAGCAGACCGGCCTCATCGTCGGCACCACGGCCGGCACCGTCTCGGTCGAGGACCTGACCGAGGCCCTGATGGACGTCGTCGACCCCGAGCTGGGGATCGACGTCGTCAACCTGGGCCTGATCTACGGCATCCACATCGACGAGTCCGACGTGGCCACCATCGACATGACGCTCACCTCGGCGGCCTGCCCGCTGACCGACGTCATCGAGGACCAGGCCAAGACCGCCACCGACGGCCTGGTGAAGGACCTGCGCATCAACTGGGTCTGGATGCCGCCGTGGGGCCCCGACAAGATCACCGACGACGGCCGCGAGCAGCTCCGCGCCCTCGGCTTCAACGTCTGACACCCTTCGGTCCGAACGCCGCTGCCCGGGACTTCATCGGAAGTCCCGGGCAGCGGCGTTCCGTCTCCCCGTGACCGGTGCCCCGGTGTCACGCCCCGGTCACGGCGGGCGTCGGACGCTGGGCGAACCAAGGAGAACCCCGTTCCCAGGGAGGCAGGGAGATGACCACACGACGGATCCTGCGCACCGGAGCGACCATGGCGATGGCCACCGTCATGGCCCTAGGCACCGCCGCTCTGGTGCCGACCACGGCCCAGGCCCAGGACTACGGGCCGGACACCTGCCGCCAGGGCTACGTCTGGAGGGACGCCAGGCCCGGCGACCACGTCTGCGTCACGCCGACGACCCGGTCCCAGGCGGCGTACGACAACAGCCAGGTGCCGGTTCGGACCCTGGCCAACGGCTTCTGCGTCCAGGGCTACGTGTGGCGCGAGGCCTGGGTCGGTGACACCGTCTGCGTGACCCCGCAGACCCGTACGCAGACGAGGTCCGACAACAGCCAGGCCGACGACCGGCGGCTCGCGGTTCGCATCTGGACCGACGACGTCGGCGGCAACCTGGAGATCAACGGCGACCACTTCAACATCGACGGCGCGGTGCGCGTCGAGATCCGGCTGAACTCCACCGGCACCGTGCAGTGGTCGCAGACCGTCACCGCGCACCGCTACGACGGCTTCGCGGGCGGCAGCTTCGGCGTGAACACCGGCCACCCGTACACCTGCGCGTCCAAGAACGCCACCGCCCGGGCGATCGACCTGACCTCGGGCCGGGTCACCGCCTCGATCCCGGTCGGCTACTGCTTCAGGCTGTGACGCATCCCCCGAGTCGACGAACACACGCCGTCACGACCCCCGGCCGGCCCGGGGGTCGTGACGGCGTGTGACCGGGGCGACAGCGCCCAGGACGTGTCGCAGCATGGATGAGAGGGCCCCGGCCGGGGCCCTCCGTGCGCGAAGGAACGGTGGTCCGATGGCTTGCGGCGATCGGTGCGACGACGGCACAGGGCAGCTCGGCCCCGGCCGGGAGCGGGCGGTGGACGGCGGGCAGGTGTGTCTCACGGTGCTCGGAGGCTTCGACCTCTCGGTCGGCGGCACCACGGTGACCGTCTCCACCGGGGCGCAGCGGCTGCTCGCGTACACGGCGCTCTGCTGCCGCGGGGCCGTTCCCCGGGCCCTGGTCGCCGGCGCCCTGTGGCCGGACACCGCCGAGCGCTGCGCGTACGCCAGCCTTCGCTCGGCCCTCACCCGGCTGCCTGCGGCGGGCCGGCGGGTGCTGGAGGTCGGTCCGGCGGAGCTGCGGCTGGCGGACGGTGTCGAGGTGGACATCCGCGGTGCCCGGACGCTGGCCGGCGAGATCCTCGCGCCCAGGGCGACGCTCGGCCGGCTCGCCCTCGGGCTGACGGCCGTCGAAGACCTCTCCGCCGACCTGCTGCCGGGCTGGTACGACGATTGGACGCTGCTGGAGGCGGAGAGCTGGCGGCGACTGCGGATCCACGCGCTGGAGGCTCTGGCAGGCGCCTTCGTCGGGGCCGGGCGCTTCCCGGAGGCGGTGGCCGCCGCCGGGGCAGCCGTCCGCGCCGACCCGCTGCGCGAGAGCAGTCAGACCTGCCTGATCCGGGCCCATCTCGCCGAGGGCAACGCCGGCGAGGCGCTGCGGGACGTCGAGTGCTACGAGCGCCGGCTGCGTGCGGAACTCGGTATGCCCGCGCCCGCCCGGCTGCGCCGCCTGGTGGCGGTGGCCGCGTACGGCGGCGCAGCGGGACGCGACTCCTAGGCGGCGCGCGCGGTCTTCGACCCGCGGGCGACGGCCACTGCCAGGGCGGCGCAGAGGACGGCGGCGACGGTGGCGAAGCCGCTGACGGCGGGCAGGAGGCCGTACTGCTGGACGAGGGCGCCGACGGCGATGATGGGGGCGGAGCTGCCGAGGTAGACGATGATCCACAGGGCGCTCAGCTCGGAGCCGCGGCGTTCCGGGTTCATGGCCGCGACGGCGCTGGTGAACAGGGAGCGGAAGGCCACGCCCTGGCAGATGCCGCCGAGGACGCTGCCGATGAACAGCAGTGCCGGGGTGCCGGTGTACCCGGCGGCGACGACCAGGCCGAGGCCGGTGGCCAGGCCGGTCATGCCGAGGGCGATCACCGTGCGGTCGGCGGTCGGCGGGACGACGAGCTGGGCGGCGGCCGAGGAGCCGAGCAGCAGGGCGGCGACGATCGCGCCGGTCAGGTGCGAGGGCGTGTGCAGCAGCTTGGCCGAGAAGGCCGGGGCGAGGGCCAGGTAGACGCCGAAGACGCCGTACGAGATGAAGCCGGCGCCGGCGGCGAGCAGGAACTCGCGGCGGCCGGTGCGCGGCAGCCGCAGGCGCTGCGGGCGCAGGTGGGCCGGGGTGGTGATCCGGGGCGGGGAGGCCGGCGGGCGGTTGCGGCCGGGCATCCGGGGGTGGACCAGCGCCAGCGGCACGCAGAGCGCGAGGAGCGCGATGGCGTGCAGCAGGAACGGCGTCAGCAGCGGGTCGGCGCCGTCGGCCAGCAGGGAGCCGACGATGGGGCCGAGCGCGACGCCGCCGGCGGAGCAGGCCAGGGTGAGCTTGGCGGCCAGTGTCGGGTGGTCGGGCAGCAGGTCGCCGAGGGCGGCCCCGGCGGCGCCGGTGGACAGGCCCACGGCGATGCCCTGGACCGCCCGGCCGGCGGCGAGCTGCCAGAAGCTGCCGGAGGTGGCGAAGACGACGTCGCCGGCGGCGGCCAGGGCGACGGCGGGCAGGATCAGGGCCCGGCGGCCGAGGTGGTCGGACCAGTGGCCGACGACGGCCAGCACCGGGACCAGCGCGAAGACGTAGATCGTGAAGAGGATCGTGGTGTCGAGCGGGCCGAGTCCGAGGCGCTGCTGGAGGAGCGGGTAGATCGGCGTCGCCAGGTTGGCACCGATCAGCATCAGCAGCAGGGCGGCGGCCACCAGGCCGACGCGGACTCCGCGCATCGCGTTCCAGCGGCTGATCGCGGAGAGCTGGAGCTGGGCGCGCGGCGCGAGCTCCAGGGGAAGCAGGGCCTCCGACAGTCGGCGTCCGTCGAGCTGCGCGGTGCGCAGGCCGGAGCCGGCGGGGGAGAGGTCCGCCATGTGAGGGGTCTCCTGTGGCAGGGCACCACCGGGGTCGGCGGGGTATGCCGGCGCGCCCGTCCTGAGGCGCTGTGGTGGTGGCCGCGGTGCGGGGCTCCCTGGTGGAGCGGATGAGCTGAGAGAGGGGGCTTCGTTGCCCGGCGGCCCGCGCGGGGTGTGCACGGTACCAATGCGAAGGATAAGGGGTGGGCGCGTGGATGCGGCGCGCGCCCCTGCGTGCGCCCCTTGCGGCCGGGCATCGGGGGTGCCACACCTATACGCTGAGGTGGTAGATCGGTACGCGGAGCTGTTTGGGCTGACCGCTGGCTGAGGGAGAGCGCAAACGATGGCCGGACGACGTCGGAAGAACGCCGGGGCTACAGGGGGAGAGGGAGCTGCCGAGGCGGTCCTGCCCGCCGACATGGAGCTGCAGGACCTCTACGGGGCGTTCGCCGCGCACGGTCTGGACGACGAGGACCTGGACGACGCGGCCGTCCTGGTGCCGCCCGTCAAGCTGCCCGCCGAGGAGGAGCTGGCCGAGCAGGCGAAGGCCGTCCCGATGTTCGGGTACGCGCTGACGCTGGCCCGCTGGGCGGCCCCGCACCGGGCGGTGGACGAGTTCGGCGACCTGGTCGAGGAGGACCGCGCCCCCGCCGCGCGGCTGCTGGGCCTGGCCCCGGCCGAGGGCGAGGTGCCGGAGGAGGCCGAGGTCGAGGCGCTGCGCGCCTGGTCGCTGGCCTGCGACCTGGACCTGGTGGAACTCGGCACGACCGCGGAGGGCGAGCACGTAGCCGTCCCCGGGCCGGACCTGGAGCCCGCCGAGCAGGGCGATCCGGAGACCGTCCTGGAGCTGTGGCTGACCGCCGCCGGGATCGTCCGGGAGCTGGCGGTGGAGGCGGACTCGATGCCGGAGGAGGGCACCGAGGAGGCGACGGCCGAGGAGGACGAGGACGGCCTGAACGAGGTCGAGGAGGCCCGGGACGAGGCCGCCGAGCTGCTGGACGAGGCGCTGCAGGTGCTCTACGAGACCACCGCCTTCGCCGACCCCGGCAACGAGACCGTGCCGCTGGGCGTGCTGGCCGCGCTGCTGGTGGTGCCGGAGGGCGAGGAGCCGAGCGAGGAGCTGCTGGGCGACATCACCGACGTGATGGTCGCGCTGGACCCGATGCTGGGCGACCTGGCCGAGCTGGGCCTGCTGGAGTACCGCCCGATCGACCCGGAGCTGTTCGACGAGGAGGAGGGCGAGGAGCCCGCCGTCGTCGGCGAGGAGCCGCTGGACGAGGAGGAGTCGGCCCGCTTCGGCCTGGTCCGGCTCACCCCGCTCGGCCAGTACGGCATCCGGCAGTGGCTGCTGGAGGACGGCTACGACGCGCCGCTGGTCGGCGAGCTGGCCCAGGGCGACGCGGCCGAGCTGCTGCGCGCGGTGTGCGAGTCGGCCAACGTGCTGCCGGAGGAGGAGCTGCGGGTGTGGACCGCCGGCCGGGAGCCGGTGGCGGCGGCGCGCGAGCTGCTCGCGGCGGCGCGCGGCGACGACGCGTACGGGCCGCTGCGGCGGATGCTCTGCGTCTCCGCGCTCGACCTGCTGGGGCCGGGCGCCGAACCGGCCGTCCGGGAGGTGCTGGACGACGCGGAGCTGGGCGGTGCGGCGCGGGCCTGGCTGACCGCGCAGGGCGCGACGGACGTGCCGGTGCCGACCCGGGCGATGACGCTGTGGACGGTGGTCGACACCTTCGCCGCCCAGCTGCTGGACAGCGGCGGTGACGCCGCGCTGCTGCGCGAACTGGTCGCCGACCTGCCGGTGAAGGGCGATACGGCGACCTGGTTCGGCGAGCTGTGGCGGGTCGACCACCCGTACACGGCGGACGTCCTGGAGGCGATCGGGGAACTGCACCTGGACCGGGCGGTGGCCAAGGAGGCGCGCAAGGCGGCCTTCAAGGCCCGTTCGAGGAACTGAGGGGGCCCGGAGCGGACCCGGGGGGTCTACTCCGGGAGGTCCAGCGAGCCGTCCTCGGTGAAGGGGAAGAACGGGTTGTGGGCCAGCTCCCAGAGGTGGCCGTCCGGGTCCTCGAAGTAGCCGGAGTAGCCGCCCCAGCTCGTCGGGACCGGCGCCTTGACCACCACGGCGCCGGCCTCGACGGCCGTCCTCATCGCGGCGTCCACCAGCGCGGGGGACTCCAGGTTCACCGCGAGGGTGACGCCGCGGAAGGACGGCTCGCCGGTGGCGGGGATGCCCGCGTCGGCCGCCAGCTCGTCGGTGGGGAAGAGACCGAGCGCCGAGTCGGCGGTGCGGAACCAGACGATCTCCGGGCTGGAGGCGGTGGAGCGCCGCCAGCCGAGGCCTTCGTAGAAGCGGGTGCTGCGGTCGAGGTCGGAGACGCCGAGGGTGACGATGCTGATCCTGGCGGGGAAGCCGTCCGGTGCCGTGCCGGCGCCCGCGGTGGTGCTGCTCTGTGCTGTCATGCGGCCAGGTTAGGGAGGACGGCTGACAACCGGGTGCCCTGACACGGCCACCACCCCCGTCCGGCAGTCGGGCTGATGACCCGGCAGCTGCGGGCACGTAAGGTGGCGTCAGCGGTGCGGGCGCGAGGAGTCGGGGGTGCGGCACAGGATGGTGCGGGAGAGCGGCGGCAGGCCCCAGGAGTGGAACACCGGGCCCTCGGGCCGCGCCCCGGTCCCGAACCGGTCGGGCCCGGAGGGCCGCTTCGCCGACCAGGAGGACTTCTCCCGCCGGACCCTCGCCGCGGTCGACTTCCCGGTGTACGGCGTGGCCTCCGGTCCGGGCCGCACCGGCGAGGCACTGGCCGCCTTCGAGACCTCCGGCGGCGTGCTGCGCTGGGTCGAGGTGCTGTGCGGCGACTGGCGTTCGGCGGCGGGCCCGTACGTGACGGTGCGGACGTACCGCCCGGGCGCCGAGCGGTGCGAGCCGCTGCCCGAGCTGGAGGACGTCGTCGAGGACGAACGGGACCGCGTCTACGAGCAGTTGGGCGTCGACGAGGGCGACGGGCCGGGCCGGGTGCGGGCGCTGCGCGCGTGGATCACGGTCGACGGCGAGCCGCGCGCCGTGGAGGTGCACGAGGACCGGCCGGTGCTGCGGCCGGGGGCCGCGGCGGCCGAGGGGCCCGGGGCGGTGTGGGCCGGGCGGCTGCGGATCGGCGGGCTGACCGTGACGGTCTGCGGGCGCGGGGTGGACCCGGGCGGGGTGGAGCTCGGCGGGATCGGCGACTTCGAGCGGTACCTGAGCGGACGCACCGACCTGCTGCGCGACCTCGCCTCCCGGCGGGCCCGGTACGTGCCGGTCGAGGAGCGCGAACTGCCGCCCGTCGTCGGGCTGGAGGCGCACCGGTCGCTGATCGCGCAGAGCATCGCCGAGACCGCCGCGATCGAGGCGCAGGTCCGGGCCGGGCGCACGCCGCGGCTGCCGCGCGGGCTGCGCGGGGACGCCTGCGCGGTGCGCTGGGAGGCAGCGGTGCGCCAGCAGATGCGGCTGGCCACCGAGACCCGGGAGGAGGCCGCGGCGGCGGTGACCTCGATGGTCAACCACCTCAACCGGCTGTCCCGGCAGACGCACTGGCTGGTGGGCACGGCGGAGGGGGAGGCGGCCGCCGAGGAGGTCGTCCGGTACACGGTGTTCGCGAGCGAGGTGGCGAGCCTGCCCGCGCAGCGGGCCTGGGCGCAGCTGTGGCGGGAGCGGCCCGCGGGGGGAGGGGCCGGGGTGTGGGAGGAGCACCGGCTGGCCGAGCAGCTGTGGCTGGCGGCCTGGGAGCAGTGGCGGGCGGCGCGGCGCTGAGCCCGGCGGGCCGGGGCCGGGATTGCGGAAGCCGGGTCGGGAGTGCCGTGACGGCCGGGGTCGGGAGTGCCGTCCGACCGGGGCCGGGAGTGCCGTGACGGCAGACGGCTCCTGACGGTGCCTTGGCAAAGCGGAGGTCATGCGAAGGTCATCGGTCCGCAAATGGCCGCCCGGATGTGGGGTGGGCGTCACGCCGGGTTCACCCGCGCGGCGGAGCCTGCTGGGCGTCGGCATCCCGCCCCGACGCCCGCTCATCCTTCAGGAGTTGCTGCCATGTCGCTGTCCCGCCGGGACTTCGTCAACCGTTCCACCCTCGTCGGGGCCGGCGTGCTGATCGCCGGCAGCGCCGAGGCCCTGGCCAGCGCCCCCGGCGCGATCGCCGCCCCGGCCGGCGGCGAGGCTCCGGTCGCGGCGGCCGCCGGGACCAACGCGGCCGGTGGCACCGCCGTCGGCTACGGCCCGCTGGCGCAGGACCCGGCCGGACTGCTGTCCCTGCCGAAGGGCTTCTCGTACAAGGTCCTGAACCGGGCCGGCGTCACCAAGCTGCGCACCGGCGAGTTCACCCCGAGCAACCACGACGGCACCTCCGCCTTCGAGGACGAGCACGGCGGCAACTTCATGGTCGTCAACCACGAGCTCTCCGGCGCCCGCGCCAACTGGCCGCACCCGGTGCCGCTGACCGAGGGCCACGTCTACGACCCGGGCGCGGCCGGCGGCTGCACCATCGTGCACGCCAAGCGGGACGGCTCGGTCGAGCAGTGGGTCGGCATCGCCGGCACCGCCACCAACTGCGCGGGCGGCGTGACCCCGTGGGGCACCTGGCTGTCCGGCGAGGAGACCGAGGACAAGGCCGGCAAGAACGGCTTCACCAAGGACCACGGCTACATCTTCGAGGTCGACCCGTTCGACGACGACTACAACCGGGACCCGCAGCCGGTGAAGGCCTTCGGCCGCTACGCGCACGAGGCCGTCGTCGTGGACCCGAAGCGCGGCCAGGTCTACCTGACCGAGGACGCCTCGAACCCGAACGGCCTGCTGTTCCGCTGGACCCCGCCGGCCGGTTTCAGGCACGGCCGCTACCAGCTGCGCAAGCTGGCCGCCGACGCCGGCCTGCTGGAGGCCTTCAAGGTCTTCGACGCGCAGGGCAAGTTCGTCGACGACCTCTCCCGCGCCACCAAGGTCGGCACCACCTACGGCGTGGACTGGGTCAAGGTCCAGGACCGCGACGCCAGGACCGTCTCCGTCCGCAAGCAGTTCAAGGACGGCGAGGTCACCCGCGCCCGCAAGCTGGAGGGCATGTGGTGGGGTGACGGCGGCTTCTACTTCGTCTCCAGCTTCGCCCGCTCGGAGAGCCCGCTGCAGCACGACGGCCAGGTGTGGTTCTACAACCCGGCCCGCCGCACGATCACCCTGAAGGTCCTGCTGGGCGTCAACACCGACGTCTGGGGCGACCACGACAACTTCGACGGCCCGGACAACATCACCGTCTCGCCGTACGGCGGCATCGTGATCTGCGAGGACGGCGAGGGCGTCTCGCACCTGTTCGGCGCCACCGAGGACGGGCTGGTCTACCCGATCGCCCGCAACGAGCTGAACATCGGCACCGCCGAGAAGCCCGAGTTCAGCGAGTTCACCGGGGTGACCTTCTCGGACGACGGCAAGACCCTGTTCGCCAACATCCAGACCCCGGGCATCCAGCTGGCCATCACCGGCCCGTGGCGCCGGCTGAACGAGCACAAGCGCGGCCAGGGCTACGGCGAGTGACGCACCGTCCGTCCTGACCCCGTCGGCTGCCCGTGGACTACTCGTCCGCGGGCAGCCGCAGTTGCAGCATCGCCAGCAGCCGCTGCTGCGGCTGGGCGAGGTCGATGCCGGTCAACTGCTCGGCGCGGCGCACCCGGTAGCGCAGGGTGTTGGGGTGGATGTGCAGGGCGTCCGCGGCCACCCGGACCTCGCCGAGCGCGTCCAGCCAGGCCAGCACCGACTCGGCCAGCCGGGTGCCGTGCCGGCGGTCGTACTCGGTGAGCGCGGTGAGCCGCGGGTCGCGCAGGCCGGTGCGCTCCTGCAGCAGCGCGACCATCTCGCTGACCAGCACCTCCGCCTGGACGTCGATCAGTGCCGCGACGTCGAGGTCCACGCCGCCGCGGCCCATCGCGTCCAGGATGCGGTCCGCCTGCGCGCGGGAGTCGGGCACCTGGGCCAGCCCGTCGACGGTCGCGCCGATCGCCGCGCGCAGCGTGACACCGAGGTGCTCCCGGGCCGCCGTCACCACCTCGGAGGCCCAGCCGCGCACGGTCGTCATCGGCAGGCCCGGCGGCAGCTCGGGCAGCAGCACGTACACCCGGGACTCGATCGGGGCGAGCAGCGCGGTGCGGTGCCGGGCGGCGGTGTGCACCGAGATCAGGCCGGTGACGTCGGAGCGGTGCAGCGCCTCGGTGGTGTGCGCGCCGTACGCCAGCACGGTGGCCGGGCGGCGCAGGTCCAGGCCGAGGTGGGTGGCGAGCGACTGGGGGCCGGTGGAGCCCTCCAGCAGGCCGGTGAGCAGCGTCTGGGTCAGCCGGACGTCGGCGGACAGCTCCCGGCGGCGGCGCACCAGCTGGGCGGCCGCGACGCGGGCGGCGCCGACCAGCGCCTGCTCGGCCAGCGGGGCCAGCGGCTGCGCGCCCTCCTGTACCCAGATGGTGCCGAGCGGCTGCGCCCCGGCCCGGATGCCGACGGCCAGGCGGCGGCGCAGGCCGAGCTCGGGGTGCGGCTCGACCGCGATCGGGGCGTCCGAGCTGCGCAGGTGCTGGAAGATGCCCCACTCGCGGAGCTTGGACAGGTACGGCTCCGGGCCCTGCCAGCCGAGGATGGAGAGCCGGCGCAGGTCGTCGACCTCGTCGGAGTCGGAGGAGCGGGAGTAGGCCAGCACCCGGCTTGAGGTGTCCTCGATCGAGACGATGCCGTTGGTGAGCACGGCGACGGTCTGGGCGAGGGAGAAGAGGTCGCCCGCGTTGGGCTCGGGGGAGCCGGGCGCGTCCGGCGCGTCCGGGCCGGCGATGATCGCCCGGGCCAGCGAGTCGAGGTGCTCCCAGCGGGTCTCCCGGCGCACCGAGAGCAGGGCCACGCCCGCGTCGGTGGCGGCCTCGCGCAGCGCGTCGGCCTGGCCGGGGCCGTCCAGCTTGACCGCGACGGCGGCCGCGCCGGCCCGGCCGGCCGCGCGCAGGGCGGGGAGGGCGGCGCGGCCGCGGGCGCCGATCGCGAGGACGAGTTCGCCGGGGGAGGCGGTCGGCGGGTCCTCCGGGTCGAGGATCGCGACGTCGCGCACCGGGACGTCCAGGCCCAGCGGGGCGGCCTGCAGTTCGACCAGGGGTTCGCCGAGGGACATCAGCAGTTGACGGAGCGGCAGGCCGGGTGTGCTCACTCAGGCCTCCTTCATCCGCTCGGACAATGCCGTGTGGTTGATTTTAGCCGGACGGACAGAGTCGTGGTTCGTCGATCCTGAATAGTTGACTCTGACTATCCGAGAATGGATAGTCAGTACTGACCAAGTGATGAGGAACGTTCTCATGGCGAAGCGACGCAAGGTGTCGAACCCGCTGGCCCTCGCGGTCCTGGCCGAACTCGGAGCCGAGCCGATGCACCCGTACGAGATGGGGCGCCGGCTCAAGGAGCACGGCAAGGACCGCAACATCAAGTACAACCGCAGCTCGCTCTACATGGTCGTGGAGCAACTGCGGAAGGCCGGGTTCGTCGCCGAGCAGGAGACCGTCCGCGACACCCAGCGGCCGGAGCGCACCGTCTACGCCCTCACCCCCGAGGGCCAGACGGAGCTCCTCGACTGGATGCGCGAATGGATCGCCGAACCGCAGGAGGAGTACCCGGCCTTCGGGGTCGCCCTCTGCCTGCTCGTGGTGCTCCCGACCGAGGAATCGGCCGACCTGCTCGGCCGGCGCCTGGAGGCGCTGGACGCGCGGATCGACGACTCGCGCGCCCAGCTGCGCAAGGCCGTCGAGATGGACGTCCACCCGATGTTCGTCGTCGAGGAGGAGTACGCCCTCGCGTTGCTGGAGGCCGAGCGCCGCTACACCGAGAACCTCATCGGACAGATCGGGGAGCCGGACTTCAACCGGACCCTGCAGGAATTCATGAGGAGCCTGGAATGAGCACCACCGGCACCACTGGCACCACCAGCACCACCGGCAACACAGGGACCGCCCGGAAGGCGCTGGTCATCGGCGGCGGCATCGCCGGACCGGTGATGGCGCTGGCACTGCGCAAGGCCGGCATCGAGCCGGTCGTCTTCGAGGCGTACGGCAGCTCCGCCGAGGGCGTCGGCGGCACCTTCATGATCGCCCCCAACGGGCTCGGCGCCCTGGCCCTCGTCGGCCTGGAGGAGGAGGTCGGCCGGATCGGGCAACCCGTCGGGCCGATGGTGATCGAGGACGGCAAGGGCGGCGTGCTGGCCGAGTTCTCCGGCCTCGCCGACCTGCCGCGCGGGCGGCTGATGCGCCGCGCCGAGCTCTACGAGGTGTTGCAGCGGCGGCTGCAGGAGACCGGCGTCGAGGTGCACTGGGGCAAGCGGCTGGTCGGCGCCGAGGAGGGCGCCGACGGGGTCACCGCCCGGTTCGCCGACGGCAGCACCGCCACCGGCGACCTGCTGATCGGCACCGACGGCACCCGCTCCACCGTCCGCACCCTGATCGACCCGGCCGCGCCCGCCGCGCAGTACACCGGACTGCTCGGCGTCGGCGGCTACAGCTCCCACCGGCTGCCCGGCCGGGCCGGACGCGGTGAGTCCGTCCACTTCGCCAACGGCGCCCGCGCCTTCTTCGGCTACTGGGGCCTGGCCGACGGCAGCGGCACCGCCTGGTTCAGCAACATCCCGCAGCCCGAACCGCTGGCCCCCGAGGAGGCCCGGGCCGTCGGCATGGCGGAGTGGCTGCGCCGCTGCCGCGATCTGCACTCCGACGACGTGCCCGCCCGCGAGGTGCTGCGGATGGCGGACGTGGAGACCATGGACGTGTTCCCCCGGCTGGAGATCATGCCGTCCGTGCCGCGCTGGTACCGCGGCCGGATGGTCCTCGTCGGGGACTCGGTGCACGCCCCGTCCAACAGCTCGGGCCAGGGCGTCTCGCTGGCCGTCGAGAGCGCCGTCGAACTCGCCCGCTGCCTGCGCGACCTGCCCGACCACACCGCCGCCTTCGCCGCGTACGAGGCGCTGCGCCGGCCCCGGGTCGAGAAGATCGCCGCCGACGCGGCCCGCACCAACAGCCAGAAGTCCTCCGGGCCGGTCGGGCGGATGATGTTCCGGCTGGTCGCGCCGATCGCGATGCGGACCTTCATGAGCCCCGAGAAGATGCTCCGGCCGGTGCACGGCTACCGGATCGACTGGGACCGCCGGATGGCCCCGGTCACCCTGGACGGCACGGGTGCGGGTGCGACGGGCCGTCACGGGCGGGACAAGCGCGCGGCCTGACGGTCGGGCGCGGTGACGGGAGCCGGCCCGGTGCGGTGCGGGAGCGGGTCGGGCGCGGTGCGGGGGCGGGTCGGGCGCCGCGACGGGGCGGGTCGGCCGCCGCGGGGGTGGGGCCGATCGTGACCGCGGCGTGACCCCCTTCGTCGGGCCGGACAACGCCGTACGGGGGAATTTAGCCGCCCGGCCAATCAAGTGGGTCGGTGGCCAGGAATAGCGTTCGTGCTGTGGCCGGCGTGCGACCCGCGCCGGCAATCCCCCCGCATTGAACGAAGGAGAGCGTGCGCTCTATGGACGCTGTGACCCAGGTCCCCGCGCCGGTGAACGAGCCGGTCCACAGCTACGCCCCCGGGAGCCCCGAACGGGCCCGTCTGGAGGCCAAGCTGAAGGAGCTGGGCGGCCAGGAGCCGGTCCAGCTGACCATGACGATCAACGGTGAGCGCCGGATGGGCGGCGGCACCGAGATCCACGTCGTCCAGCCGCACAACCACGCGGCTCGGCTCGGCACCCTGCGCAACGCCACCCAGGCCGACGCGCAGGACGCCATCGACACTGCTCTGGCCGCTGCCCCGGCCTGGCAGGCGCTCTCCTTCGACTCCCGCGCCGCGATCTTCCTCAAGGCCGCCGACCTGCTGGCCGGCCCCTGGCGCGAGACCCTGGCCGCCGCCACCATGCTGGGCCAGTCCAAGACCGCGCAGCAGGCCGAGATCGACACCCCCTGCGAGCTGGTCGACTTCCTGCGCTTCAACGTGCACTTCGCCCGCCAGATCATGGCCGAGCAGCCGATCTCCTCGGACGGCGTGTGGAACCGCAGCGACCACCGCCCGCTGGAGGGCTTCGTCTACGCGATCACCCCGTTCAACTTCACCGCGATCGCCGGCAACCTGCCGACCGCGCCCGCGCTGATGGGCAACGTGGTGCTGTGGAAGCCGTCCCCGACCCAGCAGTACTCCGCGCACCTGCTGATGCAGCTGCTGGAGGAGGCCGGCCTGCCCAAGGGCGTCATCAACATGGTGACCGGCGACGGCCTGGCCGTCTCCGACGTCGCGCTGAAGCACCCGGCGCTGGCCGGCATCCACTTCACCGGCTCCACCGCCACCTTCCAGCACCTGTGGCGCGAGGTCGGCACCAACATCTCGCAGTACCGCACCTACCCGCGGATCGTCGGCGAGACCGGTGGCAAGGACTTCCTGGTCGCCCACCCGTCGGCCGACCCGAAGGTCCTGAAGACCGCGATGACCCGCGGCGCCTTCGAGTTCCAGGGCCAGAAGTGCTCCGCACTCTCCCGCGCCTACGTCCCCGCCTCGCTGTGGGCCGGGCTGAAGGACGAGTTCGCGGCCGAGGTCGAGGGCCTCACCATGGGCGACGTCACCGACCTGTCCAACTTCATGTCGGCCGTCATCGACGACCGCGCGTTCGCCAAGAACAAGGCGGCGATCGACCGCGCCCAGGCGGACTCCTCCGTGGAGGTCCTCGCCGGCGGCACCTACGACGACTCGGTCGGCTACTTCGTCCGCCCGACCGTCCTGGTCTGCCAGGACCCGGCGAGCGAGTACTTCAAGGACGAGTACTTCGGCCCGATCCTGGCCGTGTACGTCTACGAGGACGAGAAGTACGACGAGATGCTGGCCCAGATGGAGTCGGTGTCCCTGTACGGCCTGACCGGCTCGATCATCTCCCAGGACCGCGCGGCGGCCCAGGACGCGATGCACAAGCTGCGCTTCGCGGCCGGCAACTTCTACATCAACGACAAGCCGACCGGCGCCGTCGTCGGCCAGCAGCCCTTCGGTGGCGGGCGTGCCTCCGGCACCAACGACAAGGCCGGCGCCAAGCAGAACCTGGCGCGCTGGACCTCGACCCGTTCGGTCAAGGAGACCTTCGTCCCGCCGACGGACTACCGCTACCCGCACATGGGCTGACACGCCCCGTGCCGACCACACGGTTCGTCCAGTAGCCACCGGTCACCCGCGACGCCCGGCCCCGCAGCCGGGCGTCGCCCCGCCGGGGCGGCGGCCCCACCCACCCGAACCGCCGCCCCGGCCCTTCTGCCACCCTTGGAAACACCAGCTCCAGGAGTCACGATGCTCCGTTCCGCCCTTCTCGCGGCCTCCCGGTCCCCGCAGGTCCGCACCGTGGTCGAGAAGTTCCCCCCGACCCACGCGATAGTCGAGCGCTTCGTCGCGGGCGAGGCCCTCGACGACGCGGTCACCGCCTGCGACGACCTGGTCGCCACCGGCCGCAAGGTCACCCTGGACCACCTCGGCGAGGACACCCAGGACGCCGCCCAGGCCGCCGGCACCGCCGAGGCGTACGAGCACCTGCTCAAGGCCCTCAAGGAGACCGGCCTGGCGGCCGGTGCCGAGGTGTCGGTCAAGCTGTCGGCCGTCGGCCAGTTCCTCCCGGTGGACGGCGAGAAGATCGCGCTGGAGAACGCCCGCCGCATCTGCGAGGCCGCCGCCGACGCGGGCACCACGGTGACCCTCGACATGGAGGACCACACCACCACCGACTCCACCCTCGGCATCGCGCGCGAGCTGCGGGCGGACTTCCCCTGGCTGGGCGTCGTGCTCCAGGCCTACCTGCGCCGCACCGAGGCCGACTGCCGCGAGTTCTCCGGCCCCGGCTCGCGCGTGCGCCTGTGCAAGGGCGCCTACAAGGAGCCCGAGGCGGTCGCCTTCCAGGGCAAGCACGAGGTCGACCTCGCGTACGTCCGTGCGCTGAAGATCCTGATGGCCGGCGAGGGCTACCCGATGATCGCCTCGCACGACCCCAACATGATCAAGATCGCCGGTCAGCTGGCCGAGTGGAACCACCGCACCCGGGACTCCTTCGAGTACCAGATGCTCTACGGCATCCGCCCCGAGGAGCAGCTGCGCCTCGCCGGCGAGGGCAACACGATGCGCGTGTACCTCCCGTACGGCCAGGAGTGGTACGGCTACTTCATGCGCCGCCTCGCCGAGCGCCCGGCCAACCTGACCTTCTTCCTGCGCGCCATGGCCACCCGCAGCTGACCCCGGCGCCACCGAACGGACGGCCCGCACCCCTGACGGGGGGTGCGGGCCGTTTTCGTGGTTTCCGGAGTCCGTGGTTCTAGAGGAAGTCCTTGGTGTCCAGGTCGAACTCGAAGGGGGCGGGGATCGTGAGCGGTTCGCCGAACGCGGCGAGGTGGACCTCGGTGTACTCCTCGCGGTGAGGGGCGCTGAAGAGGCTGACCTGGGACTTCTCGCGGTCGATCAGGAGATAGAGCGGGATGCCGGCGCGGGCGTAACAGTGCCGCTCGGTGATGCGGTCCTGGTCGGGCCTGCTCGACGTTACCTCGGCGACCATGGCGACGCCGTCCGGTTCCATCCACGGCGGGGCGCCGCGGAAGAGGCGAAGCTCCCGAGGCGCGATCGTCGCATCCGGAATGACGTGGTTCTTCGGGCACAGCCCGCCGCTGACCAGCCGGAGACCCTTGCCGCCGGACACTTGCATGTGGACCTTGGACTTGGCTTTCACCTGATCGATGAGAAGGTCGATGTAGTCCTCGTGATCGCCGTCCGGCGGTGGTGCCACGATGATCTCTCCCTCGATGAGCTCGGCTCGGAAGCCTTCGGGGGAGTGCAGGCTCAGGAAGCTCTCCAGCAGGATGTCGGCCTGCGATGGGGAGCCCGTGATCGGATGCTTATGCGCCACAGCACTCATGATGCCCCTCCTTCGGATGGGCGTCAGGCTATTCGCCGCTGGGTGGCGTTGTGCAGTACACGGCGGACCTTCACTCGATGGTGTGAGTTTGAGGCCGGGCATAGGATCCGGTGCTGGTGAACTGGGCTTTTGGTGGGAGGAGTTGGGGATGCTGAAGGAGTTCGCGGGGCTGTCGACGCCGTTGGTGGCGGATGCGTGTGTGCGGCTCGGGGTGGGGTTGCGGGCGGCGCCAGTGGGGGTTCGCGGGGTGGCCGGGGGGAGCCGGGCGGCGGGGCGGGTGCTGCCGGTGCGGCACTACGGGAGCGTGGACGTCTTCCTGGAGGCGTACGGGACCGCCCGGGAGGGGGACGTCCTGGTGATCGACAACGGCGGGCGGACCGACGAGGCCTGCATCGGGGACCTCGCGGTGCTGGAGGCGCGGGCCGCCGGGGTGGCCGGGATCGTGGTGTGGGGGCTGCACCGGGACACGCCCGAGCTGCTGGACATCGGGCTGCCAGTGTTCAGTTACGGCGCCCTGCCGCTCGGGCCGATGCGGCTGGACGAGCGGGAGCCGGAGGCGCTGCTCTCGGCGCGGGTCGGGCCGCACGCGGTGACCGCCGGGGACGTGGTGTTCGCCGACCCGGACGGGGTGCTGTTCGTTCCGGCCGACCGGGTCGAGGAGGTGCTGGAGGCGGCGGGCGTGATCGCCCGGATCGAGCGCGCGCAGGCCGAGCGGATCGCCTCCGGGGACACGCTGCGTCGGCAGACCGCCTTCGACGACTACCTGGAGCGCCGCGCCGCCGACCCGTCGTACAGCTTCCGGCAGCACCTGCGGCGGGTCGGCGGGGCGATCGAGGAGTAGCGGCGGCGGGATCGAGCCGGAGCCAAGTCCCTTACAGGGCGCGGTACATGACGTGCAGGCCGACGTAGCCGTCGACCGGGTGGCGGAAGGCCTCGGGGACGGTGCCGACGATCTCGAAGCCCAGCGACTCGTAGATCTCGGGCCAGTCCTCGGGGGTCGCTTCGCGGATGAGCATCCGACAAGCATGATCCACAGCACCGGGCCGGGCCAGTGGTTTTCCGCGGGATGCCGGGGCTCCGCCCGGCAGCCGGCGGGTCAGCCGCCGAGGACGGCGTTCTCGACGACGACGGCGGCGTTGGCCTGACCCCGGGCGTTCGGGTGCACCAGCGCGTACTTCAGGGGGAGGATGCTGGTCAGCACGCCGTCCAGCCAGTGGTCGGCGTCGCAGACGCTGTGGCCGGCGGTGCTGGGGTAGAGGTCGACGAAGGTGTCGCCGTGGGCGGCGGTGGTGCGGGCGATGGCCGCGTTGAGCGGCTCGACGATCGCGGTGCGGGCCCAGGCGAGGTCGCCGGTGGTGAAGGTGACGAACTGGCGCAGGTCGCCGTAGGTGCAGAGGTTGACGTCCTCGGGGACGAGGTGCGGGTAGCCGACGGTGAGGACCTTGGCGAACGGGGCCTTGGCGTGCAGCGCGGTGAGCATTCGGTCGTAGGCGTCGCGGAGCCCGGTGAGGCGGCCGGGCAGGCTCGCGTCGTACGCGTCCTTGCAGGGGGTGCCCTGGCCGAGGTGGGTGGCGCCGAGTTCGATGCAGTTCTTGAGGATCTCGGCGAAGCCGAGGTCGTTGCCGCCGATGCCGACGGTGATCAGGTCGGTGGCCGGGCCCACGGCGTCGATCTGCGGCGGGACGGGCGGGTAGGGGGCGTTCGGGTCGGAGCCGAGCGGCGGGAGCGGGCGGCCGAGCGGGGAGAGCTTGGTGGCGTCGACGTTCTCGGTGGTGGCGCCGCTGCAGCTGACGTTGTGCTGGTCGACCAGGGAGCCGAGGTCGCGACGGGCGATCTCGGGGTAGGACCCGACGGTGCGGGCGCAGCCGTCGATCGGCTCGGTCTCGGCGCCGGTGGCCTCGATGACGCCGGCGGTGTACGAGTCGCCCATCGCCACCCAGCTCAGGGCCCGGGCGCGGGCGGACGGCTTGGCGGCGGCCTGGACGGCGGTGGGCGTGGTCAGTCCGGCGGCGAGGACGACGGCGGTGCCGGCGACGGCGAGGCGGGACGGGAAGCGGGGCACGGTCTCTCCTCAGCGAGTGCGGGGGAGAGTGCGATTCACCCCCCTGAGAGTCAATCGAGCCGGTGCGTGGACGACTTGATGCCTCAGGAGGGTGAATTCGCGGGCGCGGGCATGACTAGAGCAGCGCGGCGGCGGGCTCGATCATCGCCCGGGCGGTCTTGCCGTCGACGTACTCGCCGAGCGCGGTCATCTCCCACTCGCCGCCCGGACGGCGGACCAGCTTGCACATCACCACGCCGGTGCGGGGCTCGGAGTGGGTGAGGTCGAAGCGGACCAGTTCCTCGTTGGTGCCCGCGTCCAGCAGGCGGCAGTAGGCGTTCTTCACGTCCGTGAACTTCTGGCCGGAGAAGGAGTTGACGACGAAGACCAGCCCGTGGACCTCGGCCGGCAGGCCCTCCAGGTGCACGGTGATCATCTCGTCGTCACCGTCGCCGCCGCCGGTGAGGTTGTCGCCGGAGTGGGCGATGGCGCCGTCGAAGATGTTCAGCTTCATGAACCAGGCCGTCTCCAGCCGCTTGTGGCGGGCGTCGAAGGCGAGGCAGGAGGCGTCCAGGTCGACGCTGCGGCCGCGGCCGGCGGGCTCCCAGCCGAGGGCCATCCGGACGGAGGAGAGGAAGGGGCGGCCGTTCTTGATCAGGGAGACGGAGCTGCCCTTGACCAGGCTGACCCGGCCCTTGTCCAGGGTGATCTTCGCCGGCGCGGCCGGGGCGGGGGCCGGGGGTGCGGCGGGCGGCGCCGGCGGGAGCGGGGGCAGCGCGTGGGAGCCGGTGGCGATGGCGATCCGCGGGTCGACCGCGGCGGCGGGCGGTGTTGCGGGCGCCGCCGGGGGAGCGGGCGGGGCCGTCGGCGGGGTGGGGAGCTGGACGGTCGGGGCCGCAGCCTGCGGGGTGCTCGGGGCGGGGGCCGCGGGGGCCGGGGCGGCCCCGGCGGCCGGGGCCGGGGTGTCCTCGACGCTGACGCCGAAGTCGGTGGCGATGCCCGCGAGGCCGTTGGCGTAGCCCTGGCCGACGGCGCGGACCTTCCAGGCGCCGTTGCGGAGGTAGACCTCGACCACGATCAGCGCGGTCTCCACGCCGAGCGGGGGCGGGGTGAAGGTGGCCAGGACCTCGCCGCTGTCGGCGTCCCGGACGGTGGCGGTGGGCTCCGTCCCGGCGAAGGTGGAGACCTGGTCGGCGGGGCTGGCGGTGACCACGATCTTGGTGATGCCGGCCGGGACGGCCCGGGTGTCGACGGTGATCGCGTCGGGGGTCCCGGCGGCGGCCGGGCGGTGGCTGACACCGGGGCCGTTCGGGGCGTTGAAGAAGACGAAGTCGTCGTCCGAGCGCACCTTCCCGGCGTCGGTCAGCAGCAGGCCGGAGACGTCCAGCGCCTTGGGCGCGGTGACCTCGACGGTCACTCGCGCGGCGGTCAGCGGTGCGTTGCCGCCTTGGGTCAGGACGGTGGGCACGGACTCCTCCTCGGGTGCGGAACGACGGCCCCGGGCGGGGGCCGTTGGGGGCGCCCGGCCGGGTGGTGCCCACAGTAACGAACGAGGGTGCGGGGATGCGCCCGTCCGGGCAGGTCAGCTGTCGGATCGTCGGACTGTTGGAACGTTGTAACAACGGGCCGTCGGCCGGGCGGCCGCGGCGACCGGCCGGACCGGGCCGGCGGCGGGGCGTCAGCGGGGCGCGGGGGCCTGCGGACCGGCCGGAGTGCCCGGAGGCCGAGGTGCGGCGGGCAGGGGAAGGGCGGGGCCGAAGGTGCCGAGCGTGGCGACCGCGCGCGGGTGGCCGAGGGCGAAGGCGGAGGCACTCCAGCTCTCCGTCGGGGCCGACTTGCGGACCGCCGACGGGTCGGCCGCGGCCGGACGGGCGCCGCGCACCCCGAAGGTGTAGTGGCCCGGTCGGACGTCGGTGCCGGGCGGCGTGGTGAAGCGGTACACCAGGGTGCCGCGCTCCTGCTGGACGGTGACCACGGCTCCGGGCAGGTCGGTCCAGGCGGTGCCGGGGCCGGCGGCCGAGTCGCCGGGGACGAGCCGGAACTCGGCCTGCAGGGCGGTGACCGACTCGGTCACGGTGAGCCCCAGCTCGTGCCGCAGGCCGTCGCGGCCGAGCGGGGCGACCAGGGCGACGCCGGACAGGGCGTGGTCGGCGCTCGGGTCCGGGTCGACCGGGTCGGGCACGACGGGAACGGGCGCCGTGGGAGCGGGTGCGGTCGGGTCGGGCGCGGTGGGGCCGGGGGCACCCGTCGCCGTGCCGGTGTCGCCGCCCGGGTCGGTCGCGGTGGGCGGCACGGGGTGGGTCGGTCCGGTGGGCTTGAGGCCGGGCCGGTTCGGCGGCCGGTCGTCGGTGGGCCCGCCGACGGGCTGCTCGGTGGGCGGGGTCGGGGCGACGGGCGAGGGCCCGGCCGGCGCCGGTGCGCCGGGCTGGCCGCTCGGCTCGCTGCCCGCGAGCTGGGTGCCGGAAGGCTGCGCGTCCTGCCCGGCGGCGGTCCGGCCACCGGTCGGGTCGCCCGGGTGCGCCGAGCGCTCGGTGGGGGTGGCCAGGGCGGGTGCCGCTCCCGAGGGGTGGGCCGAGGGGCGCGTGGGCGGGTGCGCCGGCTGCCGGGCGGCGGACGGCCCGCCGGAGGCCGGGCCGGCCGTGGGCGTCGACGCGGAGACCGCCTCGGCCTGGTCGGTGGCCCCCGGGGTGGGCGGCGGGGTGGAGCCGACCCGGGCCACGCCGGCCCGACGGCCGATCCCCTGCTGCTCGTTGAGCAGGAGGGTGGTGGCGATGCTGATGCCGACGACGGTGGACATCGCCATCGCGGCGCCGGAGAAGCGCAGGGTGGGCAGGCGGAGCCGGCCGCCGAACGGACGCGGTCGACCGTGCCGGCCGTTCCGGCCGTGCCGCTCGGGCTCGTGCCGCACGTCCTGCGTGGTGTCCTCGCGCACAGCCACCGGACCCCTCCCTCCCCGAAGTCGCCGTCGCGTCGCCGTATTCTCCCACGCGCGACCGCCGGGCCCGGCTCCGGCCGCCGCGGGGGGCCGTTTCCGCCGCGGGCCCGCGTCGGGGAGGGGGAGAGCGTACCAGCGGGCGGTCACACCGTGGACGGCTTCCATCCATTTCGTGGACATCCGTTCGATGTACGGAAGTTGACGCTCCGTCCGACAAGCGCCGTAAGGGCCGGTTGCCCCGGACGGGGGTTATTGCAACCCCCTTGCAACCCTTGCCGCCCGGCCCGGGGTGGCGCAGGCTGAGTGCATCCCACGCCGTCCCGGAGAGACCGTCATGCCGCCCGACCCGCTGTCCGCAGCCTCCAGTGCACCCCTCGCCGCCACCCCCACGGGCGGCGATGGGGACGGCTCCACCGCCGCTCCGGCGGCGGTGGAGGAGGTGCTGACCCTGCGGATCTCGCTGGGTGAGGAGGTCGTCGGCGAGGTGCGCACCCGGTTCCGGTTCGACGCCGTCCGGCCGTACGAGGTGCTGCTGACGTTCCACCTGGGGCGGCCGGACGAGGCCGACTGGGTGTTCTCGCGCGAGCTGCTGCGCGACGGCCTGCGCTCGTTGAGCGGCCAGGGCGACGTCAAGCTGTGGCCGGCGTACTGCCCCTGCCACGGTTCGACCCTGCACCTGGCGCTCGAATCCCCGCACGGCAGTGCCCTGTTGGAGGCCTCCAAGCCCCGGGTGCAGGCCTGGCTGGACCGGACGTACGCGCTGGTCTCCGAAGCGCAGGAGCGCGACTGCGGCCCCACCGACGCCGACCTGGCCGCGCTGCTCGCGGGCGGCTGACGGGCGGTCGGCGGTCGGCCGGTCGGTCGGCGGTCGGCAGCCGGTGGCGGGCCTCAGCAGCCGAGCGGGGCGTCCCCGGGGGCGCGCGGCGGCGGGACGGGTGCCGCGCCGGGCAGCCGTGCGCTCCCCGCCGCCAGCGCGGTCCGCAGCCTCCGGACGGCCGGGGCGGAGGAGGACGGCAGCAGGTCGTACGGGTCGTCCGGTCCCTCCACCGTGACCAGCACCGACTCGGCGATCCGGTACGGCCGGTGGGCCAGCAGCCCGCCCAGGTAGCGGCGCAGCCGGGACAGCTCGGCGCGGACGGTCACCGTCCGCCCCGCGTCGCCGAACAGCGCCTCGGCGAGCTGGGCGGCGGTGCTGCCCTCGCGTCCGGTGGCGAGCAGGAGCAGCAGTTCGGCGTGGCGCGGGCTGAGCGGGTGGGACCAGCTGCCGGCCGCGCCGCGGACGGACAGCTCGGGGCGGTCCGGCCGGCGCAGGTCGAGCCGGAGCCGGGCGCCCTCGGACTGTTCGGCGTCGACCGGGCCGGAGCCGTCCTCGCCGGGTGGCCGGACCGGGCGCACCAGCCAGCCGTCGGCGAGCGGTTCCAGTACGCACTCGCCGAGGCCGGGCACCCAGTGCACCGCGGCCGGTGCCCAGCCCTCGCTGGGCACCCGCAGCCGGTCGGGTGGCGGCAGCCCGGCCGCGGCGGCGGTCCACCCGGCCGCGTCCACGACCAGGGCCGGGCCGCCGACCCGGGCGAGCATCGGGGCGGCCAGGGTGCGCAGCTGGTGCAGCGCCTCCAGCCGGTGGGCGCGCAACTCGGTCTCGGCGAGCCGGGCGGCGGTGGCGGTGAGCTGGAGCAGGTAGGGGCGGATGCTGTGCGCGGGGCCGCTCAGGTTGACGGCGCCGACGAGACGCCCGGTGCCGGGGTCGTGCACGGGTGCGGCCACGCAGGTCCAGGAGTGGTGGCTGCGCAGGTAGTGCTCGGAGGAGTGGACGTGCATCGGGCGGCGGGCTCGCAGGGCGACGGCGATGCCGTTGGTGCCGACGCTCTCCTCGACCCAGCGGGCGCCGGTGATGAAGCCGATCCGGTCGGCGCTGCGGCGCAGGCCGCGCTCGCCCTCCTGCCAGAGCACGTGGCCCTCGGCGTCGGCGATGGCGAGGATCAGCGGGACGGCGCCGGTCGGTTCCAGCAGGGTCTGCCGCAGGACTGGCATGACTGCGTCAAGCCCGCTGGCGCGGCGGCGCTGTTCGACTTCGGCCGGGCCGAGCAGGACGGTGGCGGCGCCGGTGTCGGGGTCGAGTCCGAGCCGGCGCAGCCGGGCCCAGGAGTCGCCGATCTCCGGGCGGGGTTCGAGCAGGCCGGGGGCGCCGCCCTCTTCCGGGGACGGTCCGGTGAGCTCCCGTGCGGCGGCGCCGGTGAGGGTCCGCTCGTGGACCTTGGCCAGCTCCGTCGCGGTCGGCGGGGTGCGGCGCTCTGGTCGTCGGGACTGCCGTCCGGTCTGCCGCACTCGTTCCGCTCCTCGCCGCCGTTCGAGGTCGCGCCGGGGCCGACGCGCTGACGAAAGCGTACGGGTGAGGTGGGCGCGTGGGGGTGGGGTCTGCCAACTCGGCATACCGGGCGGTACGGCGGAGCGGCCCCGGGGCGCGGGCGGCGTCAGTGCCGCGCGCCCGTGCCCAGCTCGGCCGCCTCGACGGTGTGGTGCAGGTCGGCGGTGGCCTCCAGGGTGGCGCCAGTGCTCAGCGCCAGGCAGGCGGCCAGGGCCAGCGCGACGGCCCGCAGCCGGGCGCCGGGGGTGGCGGCCGGACGGGGCTGGAGCAGCGCGGCGACCCGGCGCGGGACCGGTCCGGAGTGGGCGGCGGCGGCCGCCCGGGGCCGGTCCGGCCAGGGGGAGCGGCTCGCGGCGAGGGCGGCCCGGCCGACCGCGCGGGCGGTCACGGTGCGGTCGCCGACCCGGGCCGCCGCCACCTCGTCGGCCCAGCGCTCCAGGTGGTACCCGAGGGGCGCGCGCAGTGCCCGGAGCGCCGGATGGACGTGGGCGGCGTGCTCGGCCACGGCGAGGAAGACGTGGTGGCGGGCGGCCAGGTGGGCGCGTTCGTGGGCGAGCAGGGCGGAGCGCTCGGGCCCGTTCAGGGCGCGCAGCATGCCGGAGGTGACCACGATCCGGCCCGGTTCGCCGGGGCGGCCCGGGCGGCGCAGGCGGCCGGGCAGGGCGAAGGCGTCGGCGCGCTCGTCGTCCAGGACGCTGAGCGGGGGCTCGGCGGGCCGCAGCAGGGCCGCCACCGTCGATCGGCCGGGGCGCGGGGGAGTCGCGGCCGACGGTTCGGCGGGCCCCGGCGTCGGGGTGGTGAACCGTTCCGGGGTGCGCGCCCGGCGCACGGTGGCGCCTCGGGGGCGCACGTCCGGATGCCGGTCACCGGGCGGGAGGGCGGCCCGGGCCGTCCGCAGTTCCAGCCGGCGGCGGCGGGCCGTGCGCACCGCCAGCGCGGCGAGCACGACGAGTGCCAGGGCAGCCGCCGCGGCGGCGAGCGGGGCGTCCGGCGCGGCCGCGGTGAGCCACCGCAGCGAGAGGTGGCCGAGGGCGGCGACCGGCGGCAGCTGGAGCAGCCCGGCGGTGGCGAGCAGGCCGAGCGAGCAGAGGGTGCCGCCGGCCAGCACGGCGGTGCTGCCCGCCAGCGTCCAGGCGGCGGCCCGCGGGGGCAGGGACTCGGCGAGGCGGCGGGCCAGGGGTGCGGCCAGGAGGGGCAGCAGCAGCGGGGCCCAGACGGCGATCATCATCGGCCGGCCGACCCCCGGGGGTCCGGTCGCGGGTCGTCGCCGGCGGCACCGTCGCCGAGCAGGTCGCGCAGCAGCTGCTCGTCCTCGGCGGAGAGGTCGGACACGAAGCGGGCCAGCACGGTGGAGCGGTCGGCCTCGCGGCCCAGCTCGGTGTGCATCCGGCGGGCCGCCAGTCCGGCGGTGTCCTGGACGGTCGGGGTGTAGGCGTAGGCGCGGCCGGCCCGGGTGCGCTCGACCGTCCCCTTGTCGTGCAGCCGGGCCAGGATCGTCGCGATCGTGGTGCGGGCGAGGTCCCCGCCGAGCGCCGCCTGGACGTCCTGCGGCGTCATCGGCTGCCGGGCCGACCAGAGGGCGGCCAGCACCTCGGCCTCCAGCTCCCCGGCGGGCCGGCGGGCGGACGTTACGTCGGACATGGCGGCGTTTCCTCCAAGTTTCGTCTACAGTCATGTAGACCGTCTACGTGACTGTAGACGGTCGGGCGGGGGTCCGGCTCGTGAACCCACCGGTCCGGGCGCTCCCAGTGAACCGCCGACCGCGCGGGGTCCGCGGTGCACGGCCGACCCGGGCGGGTCCGCTGCGAACCGATCGGTTCCGGGCGGATTCCGCCGTGAACCGCCCTCCAACGTACGGGAGGTCCGCCAGCCTTGCTCCAGTTCCCCGGCGATCCGGCCGTTCACCTCGCGGTGAACCCGCTGGACGCGTCCTCACTGCTCGCCGCCTTCGGCGCACTCGGCATCGCCGTCGTGCTCTTCGCCGAGACCGGCCTGCTCGTGGGCTTCTTCCTGCCCGGCGACTCGCTGCTGTTCACCGCCGGACTGCTCTGCGTGCCCGGAGCGACCCGGGGGCCGCAGCTGGAGCTCTGGCAGGTGCTGCCCGCCGCCCTGGTCGGGGCGCTGGGCGGGGCCCAGCTCGGCTACCTGATCGGCCGGCGCGGCGGCCGGGCGCTGCTGCGCCGCACCCGGCGCAAGAGCCTGCTGCAGGGCGTCGAACGGGCCGAGGAACTGCTGGCGAAGTACGGCCACGGCAAGGCGATCGTGCTCGCGCGCTTCATCCCGGTGGTCCGAACGGTGCTGAATCCGCTGTGCGGCGTGCTGGAGGTGCCCGTCCGCTCGTTCACCCGCTGGCAGGTCCTCGGCGGTGCGGTCTGGACGGTCGGCGTGGTGCTCGCCGGGTACGCGCTCGGATCGTCCGTACCCGGGATCGACCGGTATCTGCTGCCCGTCATCGGTCTGGTAGTAGTTGTCTCCGTGTTCCCCATTGTTCTCGAACTGTTCCGCGCCCGTAAGGCGCCACGTCACGGAGGTGACGCGTGATGCCCAACCGGGCCCTGGCCGTCTACGACGGCAGCGGCATCGACGGCAGCCTCTACACCCGGGTCAACGGGTGGGCGCAGTCGGCACCGCACTGGCTGGACGAGCTGATCAAGGTCTGGTCGGCACTCGGCCTCGGACTGTTCGCACTCTTCATGCTCTGGGCGTGGTGGCGCGCACGCGGCGCGGACTCCGCGGTGATGGCCAAGGTGCTGGCCTCGCCGGTGATCGTGGTCCTCGCGTACGCCGTCAACTCGGTGTTCAAGGGGATCGTCGAGGAGGTCCGGCCCTGCGCGCAGATCCCCGGCAGCATCTCGCTGGAGACCTGCCCAGGCACCGGCGACTGGTCCTTCCCGAGCAACCACTCGGTGATCGCCTTCGCCGCCGCGGTCTCGCTCTGGTTCGTCAACCGCAGGCTCGGCTCGGTGGCCGTCCTGTTCGCGGCCCTGATGGCCGCCTCCCGGGTCTGGGTCGGCGTGCACTACCCGCACGACGTGGCGGTCGGCGCGCTGGTCGGTCTGCTGGTCGCGGTGGTGCTGGCGCCGGTCGCCGGGCGCTGCGGGCCGCTCGTGGACCGGATGCGCTCCGGCGCGCTGCGGCCGCTGCTCGGACCGGGACAGCCGCCGCTGGTGAGCCCCGAGTACGCGGGGTACGGGGCGCCGCGGCACTGAGCACCCGACGGCGTCGCTCCCGCCGGATGCGGCGGCTGCCGCTGACGCCGGTGCGGCGGCGCCGATTCCGCTGATTCCACCCGTTCCGCGGCCCTTGTCCGGCCGGGGTGGCGGGTAGAGCATGTGAGCCGGGCGTGGGGCCTCCTCGGAGGCGCCCGCCCGGCTCAGTCGTGCTCGGGGCGCGAAGGCGCCGGGCGTGCCAGCGGAGGGAGTGCCGTATGCCGTACAGACTCGACATCGCGCAGGGGGACTGGCCGGGCGACCTGCTGCACAAGGGCGTCGAGGGGCTGCTCGGGGAGGCCATGGTGCTCACCCTCGCCACCGCCGGCCACGAGCACGGGCCGCACGCCAACCTGGCCTTCTTCGCGTACGACGACGACCTCGTCCTCTACTTCGTCAGCGAGCGCTCCACCCGGCACAGTCACCACCTGGCCGAGGAGGCCCGGGCCGCCGCCACCGTCTTCCTGCCGCCGCCCGTCTTCGGCGAGCAGCTGCGCGGGCTGCAGCTGACCGGCAGTGCGGGCGAGGCCTGGGGGCGGCAGGCGGAGGCGGCGCTGGCCGCGTACCAGGGGCGCTACCCGTCCTTCGCGCAGGACGAGGACGTCCGGCGGCAGTTCCTCACCGGGGGCGGGGCGGCGGCGCTGTACCGCTTCCAGGTGGAGGAGCTGACGGCGGTGGACGAGCCGAACTTCGGCCGCCGCAACTACCTGCGGGCCCGGGTGGTCCGGTCGTAGGCACGCCGGGCCTCGCCGTCCGCGCCTCGCCGTCCGCGCCCCGAGCCTCTGCGCCCCGAGCCTCTGCGCCCCGAGCCTCTGCGCCTCTGCCACCGTGCGCAGGCCCCTGATCCGGTCCCGGCGCCGGGAACGCCGCGGAGCGGGAAGTCGGCACTTCCGACTTCCCGCTCCGGTGGGCGAGTCGACCAGCCCGTCAGTCAACCGACGGTCCGTCGGGACGCGATCGTCAGTGGCTGCCCTTGAGGTTGAGCACGACCACCCCGACGATCACCAGCGCGATCCCCACCCACTGCAGCCGGCCGAGCGACTCGCCGAAGGCGACCACACCGATCCCGGCGACCGCCGCCGTGCCGGCCCCCGACCAGACCGCGTAGGCGACCGAGACCGGGATGTGCTTGAGCGCGCGGCCGAGCAGCAGGAAGGAGAGCGCGTACCCGAGGCCGACCCCCAGGCTCGGCCAGAGGCGGGTGAACCCGTCGGTGAGTTTGAGGCAGCTGGTGGCGCAGACCTCGCTCAGGATGGCGAGGGCGAGCAGGACGTAAGGCATGTCGGGATCAAACCGCCGGAGCGGCGGTGAGCTTCCCGAGCAGCGCGAGATCGGCCTGCTCCAGGCTGGCGAGCAGCGTGATCCGCTCCCCGTCCGGCATCGGCGTGGCCGTGGACGGCACGGCGAGCACGGCGCAGCCGGCCGCGCTGGCGGAGGCGACCCCGGTCGGGGTGTCCTCGACGGCGAGGCAGACGGCCGGGTCCAGGCCGAGCCGCTCGGCGGCGGCGAGGTACGGGTCCGGGGCGGGTTTGGTGCGCTCGGTGTCCTCGGCGGCCAGGGTGACGGCGAACCAGTCGCGGCCGATGGCGGACAGCACCAGGTCGACGACCCGGCGCGGGGAGGCGGAGACCAGCGCGGTGGGCACCCCCGCGTCCTGCAGCGAGGCCAGCAGGGCGAGCGCGCCGGGGCGCGGCACCGTTTCGGCGGCGACCTTGCCGGCGAAGGACTCGCCCAGCCGGGCGGCGACCTCGGCCTCGTTGAGGGTGGTGCCGCTGACCCGGTGGAGGTGGGCGGCGGTGTGCTCGACGGCCTGGCCGAGCACTTCGGGGGCGTCCTGGTCGGTGAGCGGGTGGTGGAGTTCCGCGGCGATCTCGACGGCGGTCTGCCACCACAGCTGCTCGGTGTCGACCAGGGTGCCGTCCATGTCGAAGAGGACGGCGGCGGGCAGGGCGGCCCCGGCGGGGGCCGCGGTTCCGGTCACTACGGGTTCAGGCATGGCGGTACCTTCGGTGGTTCTCGAAGTCGGAGCAGGGACGTGCAAGGCTCTCAGGCCGGGCGGCGGTCCACCAGCACGGGGCGCTCGGGGAGGGTGAGCTCGGCGCGCGAACCGGCCGGCAGCGCGGCGGTGGCCTCGGTCGGCAGGTCGGCCTTCACCTCGGTGCCGTCGTCGAGGCGGACGGTGAGCCGGGTGACGGCGCCCAGGAAGGACGCGTTGACCACCAGGGCGGGGCCGTTCTCGGCGGGCGTCAGGTCGACGTTCTCCGGGCGGACCAGCACCTGCAGCTCGCCGTCGGCCGGGACCTCGCCGTCCACCGCGTGGCGGCGGCCGAGCACCTCGACGCCGTCCGAGGTGCGGGTGCACGGGATGCGGCTCATGGTGCCGACGAACTCGGCGACGAAGGCGGTGGCCGGCCGGCCGTACAGCTCGGACGGCGTGGCGCACTGCTCCAGGCGGCCCGCGCGCAGCACCGCGACCCGGTCGGCCATCGACAGCGCCTCCTCCTGGTCGTGGGTGACGAACAGGGTGGTGATGCCCAGTTCCTGCTGCAGGCGCCGGATCTCCTCGCGCAGCTGCAGCCGGACCTTGGCGTCCAGCGCGGACAGCGGCTCGTCGAGCAGCAGCACCCGCGGCTGCAGGGCGAGCGCGCGGGCCAGCGCGATGCGCTGCTGCTGACCGCCGGACATCTGGTGCGGGTAGTGCTCGGCGCGGTGCGGCAGGCCGACCAGCTCCAGCAGCTCCTGGGCGCGCTTGCGGCGGTCGGCCTTGCCGGTGCCGCGCATCCGCAGCCCGAAGGCGACGTTGTCCAGCGCGGTCAGGTGCGGGAAGAGGCTGTACGACTGGAACACCATGCCCGCGTCGCGCTTGTGCGCCGGGATCGCGGTGATGTCCCGGCCGTCGACCAGGACCTCGCCGGAGTCGTGCTGCTCGAAGCCGGCCAGGATGCGCAGCGCGGTGGTCTTGCCGCAGCCGGACGGGCCGAGCAGCGCGAGCAGTTCGCCCGGGTGGACGGTGAGGTCCAGGCCGTCGAGGGCGGTGGTGGCGCCGAACGAGCGGCGCAGCGAGCGGAACTCGACGGTGGCGCTGCCGGGGGCGAGCGCGACGCCGGTGACGGGGGCGGGGGCCGTGGTCATGGCAGGGAACTCCTGGAAAGCGGGGGGTGGTTCAGGACCGTACGGGCGGTGCGCTCAGGAGCGCGCGGTCTTGCGGCCGCGGCCGACGGCGGACATCAACAGCAGGACGAGCCAGACGATCAACAGGCTGAGCATGGAGACCGCGACGGACATCTGGCCGTCGCTCTTGCCGTTGGAGTTGATCCACACCGAGAAGGGGGCGAAGCCGAGGATCGAGGCGGTGGTGAACTCACCGAGCACCAGGGCGACGGTGAGCACGGCCGCGTTCAGCAGCGCGCTGCGCAGGTTCGGCAGGACGACGGTGAACACCGCGCGCAGCCAGCCGGCGCCGCAGTTGCGGGCGGCCTCGACCAGGGTCACGACGTCCACGCCGCGCAGGCCGGCGTCGATCGCCCGGTAGGCGAAGGGCAGCGCCATCAGCACGTACGCGATGACCAGGACGATCGGGAACTGCGGGTCCTGGATCGCCACGATGGTCTGGAACAGCGGGGTGTCCTGCAGGTAGTCCGGGCCCCAGCGCAGCACGCCGATGATGCCCGTGGTGAGCGCGACCACCGGGACGACCAGCGGCATCGAGCACATGACCTCGATCACCGGGCGCAGCTTGGGCGCGCCGAGCCGGGCGGCGAGCATCGCCGGGACGAGCAGGAGCAGCAGCACCGCGACGGTGACGCCGGCCAGTTCGAGGCTGAGCACCAGGCTGTCGGTGAAGCCGGGGGCGTTCAGCAGCTCGGTGTAGGCGCGGAAGCTGGTGCCGCCCTTGTTGTCGTCGATGCTGAACCACAGCGAGGCGGCCATCGGCACGGCGAAGTAGACGCCGCAGAGCAGCAGGACCAGGCCGCGGCCGAAACGGATGCGATCGATCAGGCGAGCCACTTGGCACTCCGGCGCTGAAGGGGCAGGTACACGGCCATCACCAGGCAGGCGACCACGATCATGTCGAGGCCGAGGGCGAGGGCGAGGTTGCCCTGGCCGACCAGGACGTTGCCGGACAGCGCGTCGCCGATCTGCATCGAGATCAGCGGCACCGAACTGCCCACCATGGCCTCGGCGGTGGCGTACGCGGCGAAGGAGGCGCCGAACAGCAGCACGAAGCCGCCGAGCAGCGAGGGCAGCAGGACGGGCAGCGCGACGTGCCGCCAGTACTGCAGCGAGGTGGCGCCGTTGTTCTGGGCGGCCTCGCGCCACTGCACGCGCAGGCCCTCCAGGGCCGGCGTGATGGTGATGACCATCAGCGGGACCAGGAAGTAGAGGTAGACCACCGAGAGGCCGGAGAAGGTGTAGAGGCTCCAGCCGTGTGCGGTCAGGCCGAGCTTCTTGGTGACCTCGCCGGAGTTGCCGAGGGTGGCGACGAACATGAACGCCAGCGGCACGCCGCCGAAGTTGGCGAGCACGCCGGAGGCCGACATCACCGCCTCGCGGAACATCCGGAACCGGGAGGTCGCCACGGCCTGGGCCAGCGGCAGGCCGACCACGGTGGCGATCAGCGCGGTCAGCAGCGAGAGCTTCACGCTGCCCCACAGGGCCGTCCAGTAGGCGCCCTGGAGTGAGCCGGTGAGGTTGTCGGTGGTGAAGGTGCCGCCGCCGTCGGGTGCGTCCGAGGACGTGGTGAACGCGCCGATGGCGATCGCGACGGCGGGCAGGCCGAAGCCGATCACGAAGAACAGCAGCAGGGGGAGGGCGGCGAGCCAGGCTCGGCCGCCGCCGCCCCGGCGCTTGCCGGAGCGGGGGGCCTTGGCCGTGCGGGCCGAGGCCGTGGTGGGGGTTGCGGGGCCGGGGGCGCCCCCGCCGCTCTGGGCGGCGGAGGCGGTGGCCGGCACCGGGGTGGGAGCCGTGGTCATCTCAGGTCAGCCCGCGATCGCCTTGGCCCAGTTCTCGGTCACGGTCTTCTTGGCCGCGTCCGTCTGGTCCTGGGTCGGGAAGGTGGTGAAGGGCTTCTCGACCGGCGGGAGCTTGGCGGCGGCGGCCGCGTCCAGCGTGCCGGCGGCCTTCATGGCGTCGAACAGGGCCGGGGTGGCGTAGCCACCGAGGAAGCCGTTCTGGCCCTGGGCGCTGTAGAGGTACTCCTCCCACAGGCGCGCGGCGGCCGGGTGCGGGGCGTCCTTGTTGATCGCCTGGTTGTAGTACTGGGCGTAGGAGCCGTCCGAGGGGATGGCCACCTGCCAGTCGATGCCCTTGTCCTTGAACTTGTCGGCGTAGCCGGCGTTCAGGTACGACCAGTCGATCGAGATCGGGGTCTCGCCCTTCTCGATGGTCGCCGGGGTGACCTCGACCGGGTTGAAGTTGCCGGCCTGCTTGACCTTGCCGAAGAAGTCGATGCCGGGCTGGATGTTGTCCAGCGAACCGCCGTTGGCGAGCGCGGCCGCGTAGACGGCACCGAAGGCGGCGCCGGCCTTGGTCGGGTTGCCGTTGAGGGCGACCATGCCCTTGTAGTCGGGCTTCAGCAGGTCGGCGAAGGTCTTCGGGCAGACGGACACCTTCTTGGCGTCGCAGCCGATCGACATGTAGCCGCCGTAGTCGTTGTAGTGCCGACCGTCGGCGTCCTTCATGGTGGCCGGGATCTTGTCGAAGTCCGTCACCTTGTACGGGGCCAGCAGGCCCTGCTTGGCGGCGCTCAGCGCGAAGGCGGAGCCGAGGTCGACGACGTCGGGGGCGCGGTCCTGGCCCTTGCGGGAGGTGACCGCGTTGATCTCGTCCTGGCTGGAGCCGTCCGGGTTCTCGTCCTCGATCTCGATGCCGTACTTGGCCTTGAAGTCGTCCATCAGCTTGCCGTAGTTCGCCCAGTCGCGCGGCAGCGTGATGACGTGCAGCTTGCCCTCCTTCTTGGCGGCGGCGACCAGCGCGTCCATGCCGCCGAAGTCGGCGACCGAGGTGGCGGTCTTGGCGTTCTTGCCGCCCGCGGCGTCGCCGGACTTCGCGGAGGAGCCGGCGGAACCGCAGGCGGTGAGGGAGAGCGCGGCGGCGGTCAGGACGGCCGCGAAGGCGGCGGTACGGGCGCGGTGCACGGACACGGGTCAGTCTCCTGATAAGGGGGAACTGCGAGTGGGCGTCTCGATCGGGGGATCTGGCGAGTGGCGGTCCGGAGTCGTCCGGGCTTCGGGGGCTGTTCGGAACCGTCCGAGTTGACTAGCCAACTTCGCTGACGGAGGTAAGTACGCCGGAGCCCGGTGACGGGAAGGTGAACGGACGGCCCAGAACCGGGGTCGGCTACGGGAACGGTGGAATCCGGCCATCGGAGCGTGATCCGTTCGGTGCGATGCTTCGAAGGCGTAGCGGGATAGGGTCTGGCTGTCCGCGCCGGTACCGCTGCGCAGGACACCGCCCCAGGAGGGACATTGACTGACGTGGCAACCGAGCCCCAGCGCCCCGAGGCCGAGGGGCGCCCGGCCGCGAGAGAGCACGCCGGCACCGAGGAGCGTCCCGTCAGCGGGGACCGCCCCGCCGCGACCGGGGAGCGGGCCTCCGGCGCGCTGTACCGGAAAGTGGCCGCCGACCTGCGCGAGGCCATCACCACCGGCGCGTTCGGCGAGGCCGGCCGGCTGCCCGCCGAGGGCGCGCTGGCCGAGCAGTACGGCGTCTCGCGCGGCACGGTCCGTCAGGCGCTCGCGGTGCTGCGCTCCGACGGGCTGGTCACCTCCCGCCGCGGCACCCGCCGGGTGGTGCTCGGCGGCGCGCGGGTGCAGAGCTTCTCCGAACTGCTCAGCTTCACGCACTGGGCGTACTCCATGGGCGAGGAGCCCGGCGGCATCCTGGACTCGCTGGTGCGCCGCCCGGCGGACGCCGCCGAGCGCGAGCAACTGCGCCTGGAACCGGGCGCCGAGGTGTACGTGACGGTCCGGCTGCGGACGCTGTCCGGCACGCCGGTGATGGTCGAACGCACCGTCTACCCGCCGCGGGTCGGCGAGATCGTCGCCGAACTGCCGCCGGACGTGGTCTCGCACACCGAGGTGCTGCGCGAGCACGGCATCCTGTTCACCGACGCCGACCACACCATCGACATCGTCGCCGCCAACGCCGAGGACGCCCGGCTGCTCGGCTGCCGCCGCGGTGGCCCGCTGCTGCGCGAGCGGCGCCGGACCACCGACCCGACCGGCACCCCGGTGGAGTGGTCCCAGGACCGCTACCTGCCCGGGACGGTGGCGTTCAGCGTGCACAACTCCCTTGCCACCTCCGCACTTTCGCGGCACGCGCGGGAGATGGACTGAGCCGTCCCCCGCGCTACCGCATGAGGGCGGCGAGCAGCGGCCGGTAGTGGTCGAAGCCGGGGGTCGGCGCGCCGGCCACCTTCGCCTGCTCGTCCCAGCGCCGTACGGCCACCGCGTCGACCGCGCCGGGGAGTTCGGCGAAGGCGGCGGCCTCGGCGTCGGACATCGGGCCGCCCTGGACGCTCAGCGTGTACTCGGAGGCCGCGGACAGCCGGTCGCGGTACCCGGGCTCGACCGCGCACAGGTAGCGCTTGGCCGCCACGTGCAGCCGGACCGGCTCGGTGACCTCCGGGCCGAACCAGCGGGCCAGCCAGTCGGCGCCGGTGTCGCTGTGCCGGTTGTCGTTCCCCTGCATCAGGTCCCGCCCGTGCAGGGCCCCCTGGAAGTGGCCGACGTCGTGCAGCAGGGCCGCGGCGACCAGGTGGTCCGGCGCTCCGGCGGCCTCGGCGGCAGCGGCGGCCTGCAGCATGTGCTCGGCCATGGTGACCTCCTCGCCCAGGTACTCCCCGGCGCCCTCGCCCGCGAACAGCCCGGCGACCGCGTCCAGGGCGGCGGCGCGGTGGTGCAGCACGGCGAGGGTGCTCGACAGCGAGTCCAGGTCGGCGTAGCAGCCCTGGAGGTGCCGGTGGCCGTCCTGCCGGAAGGCCGTACGGGCGTGCAGCAGGCGGGTGTTGTCGAAGACCAGGCAGTCGCCGGGGCCGAGGCGGAAGGTGAGCTGCAGCTCGGGGCGCAGGGTGATCGCGGCGAAGCGGCGGTAGGCGGCGTAGAAGGCGCTCAGCTGCTCACCGCTCCCGCGCAGGGTGCCGATCGAGCGGTTGTTGAACCGCACCTCGCGGATCCGGCCGAGGGCGTCGACGTCGATCAGCGGACGGTCGGCGCGCAGCTCGGTGCGGCGGTCGCGGAAGACGAAGGGGACAGGCGTGCGGGTCAGCGTCTCGAAGTCCGCTGGCGCCTCCGCGCGGAGGACCGCCGCGGCCTTGAAGCCGTCCACCAGGCCGGAGTCCCCGCCGGTCGCCGAGTTCTCCAGGCAGTGCAGCAGCTGCAGCGTCGGCACCGGGTCGCGGTACGGGTTGTCGGTGTGCGGCGCGATGGCGGCGCTGGTGAAGGCGAGGTTGTTCGGGTCCGGCTCGACCCGGACGTCGAACAGCTCCCCGTAGTTGGTGACCCGCACGTACCCGAAGCTCTCCGCCACCCGCAGCACCTGCCGCTCCACGGCCGGCACCCCGCGCAGCACCGCGAACCCGCTGCGGCGGACGGCGGCGAGCACCGCGGCCTGCTCGGCCGGGTCGGTCAGGTAGGTCTCCCACTCCGCCTCGGGGATGCCGCGGGCGAAGTCCGCGGCCGCCCAGAGCCGCTTGCCCTGCTCGGTGCGGCCGTCCCCCTCGTCCTCCTCCGCCAGCCGGTCGAGCGGGTAGCGGGAGCGGTGCCCGTCCGACCAGAGCACCTCCAGCCGACCGTCGGACTCGGTGCTCGCCGCGATCGTCAGGTCCTCGGGCAGGTCGTTGATCTGGAACAGCTTCTGCCCGTTGCGCGGGTCCCGGCACTCGGCGCACGGGCAGTTGTCGCGCAGCCAGTACGGCGACGGCTCGGTCATGGGGTGGTCTCCTGTTCGGTGGCTTCCGGAGCGAAGTTGTATAGCCAACTTCCCCCCTTGCGGGAGCCTGCCTGCCCGCGATGAGCTCCGCGTGCCCGATGGGTGAACGCTGCGCGAACTGTGCGGGGGCGGCCCCCGAAGCCGGTTGTGCGGCGCGGTCCGGACCTGCTCGGCATGGTGGGCGTCTACGGCGAGTACGTCCGGGGTTCGGAGCAGGACGTCGACGCCGCCGCCCGCTTCGTCCGTCTGGCTGACGGGGGCGGGGTGCAGCGCGTTTCGGGGCGAGCGAGGGGCTGCGGCTGCGGCACTGTCGGGGTGGATTTTCCCCTGAAGCGAGAGGCGGCCGGGCATGGCTCATTCCGATACGAACACGGGGCCGATCGCCTCGGGGCACACCGGGCTCAAGCGTGAGGTCGGGGTCGCCGGGCTGCTGTGGGCCTCGGTCGGGGCGATCATCGGGTCCGGCTGGTTGTTCGGTGCGCAGAAGGCCGCGGTGGCGGCCGGCCCGGCGGCGCTGCTGTCCTGGGCGATCGGCTCGGTGGCGATCATCCTGCTGGCGTTGGTGCACGCCGAGCTGGGCGGGCTGTTCCCGGTGGCGGGCGGGACGGCGCGGTACCCGCACTACGCCTTCGGCGGGTTCGCGGGGATGTCCTTCGGCTGGTTCACGTGGCTGCAGGCGGCGACCATCGCACCGATCGAGGTGCAAGCGATGATCAACTACTCCCAGCACTGGTCCTGGGCGGACGGCCTGCTGAACAAGGACCTGACGCTCACCGGCGCGGGCTTCGTCGTCGCGGCCGCGCTGATGGGCGTCTTCGTCGCGATCAACTTCCTCGGCGTCCGGCTGCTCGCGCACACCAACAGCGTGGCGACGGTCTGGAAGGTCGCCGTCCCGATCCTGACCATCTTCGCCCTCGGGATCACCGAGTTCCACGGCTCCAACTTCAACGTCCACGGCTTCGCACCGGACGGCGCCAAGGGCGTGCTCGCGGCGATCAGCACCAGCGGTGTGATCTTCGCGCTGCTCGGCTTCGAACAGGCCATCCAGTGGGCCGGCGAGAGCCGCAACCCCCGCCGGGACATCCCCCGGGCGGTCCTGGGGTCGGTGGTGATCGGCACGGTCATCTACATCATGCTCCAGGTGGTGTTCATCGGCGCCCTGCCGCCGGAGACCTTCGCCGGCGGCTGGGGCACGCTCACCTACCCCGGCATCAGCGGGCCGTTCGCGGGCCTCGCCACCCTGATCGGCCTGGGCTGGCTGGCCACCATCCTGTTCATCGACGCGATCATCTCGCCCGCCGGCACCGGCCTGGTCTACATGACCTCCAGCTCGCGGGTGACGTACGGCCTGAGCCGCAACGGCTACGCGCCCCAGGCCCTGCAGTTCACCGACAAGCGCTCGGTGCCCTGGCTGGGCCTGATCATCGCCTGGGTGGCCGGCGTGATCTGCTTCCTGCCCTTCCCCAGCTGGCAGCGGCTGGTCGGTTTCATCACCTCGGCCGTCGTGCTGATGTACGCCGGTGCCCCGCTGGCCTTCGGCGTGCTGCGCAAGCGGCTGCCGGGGATGGAGCGCTCGTACCACCTGCCCGGCGGCACGATCATCTCGCCGGTGGCCTTCGTGGTGGCGAGCCTCATCATCTACTGGTCCGGCTGGGACACCCTGTGGCGCCTGGGCCTGGCCATCGTGATCGGGTACGTGCTGCTCGGCGGGTACTCCGCGTACGCCGTCTCGAAGGGCGTGCCGAACGCGCCGCGGATGGACTTCAAGGCCGGGCAGTGGCTGCCGCCCTACCTGGTCGGGATGGGCCTGATCTCCTGGCAGGGCAGCTTCGGCGCGGGCGCGAAGGGGAACCTGCCGCTGTGGTGGGACATCCTCGTCGTGGTGGTGTTCTCGCTGGTCGTCTACTACTGGGCGCTGGCGGTCGCGCTGCCGGCGGACGAGATCGAGCGGAACATCCGCGGCGTCGAGGTGGTGGACGCGGGCGGGCACTGAGCCCGGCGAACCGGAAGCGGCCCCCGGGAACCGTTCCCGGGGGCCGCTCCGCGTGTCCCTACGCCTCGACGTTCGCCTTCCAGGCCGCCCCGGCGGCGGCCAGGGCCGGCTCGGCGTCGGCGTCCGTGGCCGCCGCCAGACCGGCGAGGCAGGCGCGGACGGTGTCCAGCGAGGCCGCGGCGCCGTAGTGGTTGACCCGGAGCATCGAGGCGGCCAGTGCGCCGCCGCCCGGCTGGACGGGCAGCGCCGGGTCGAGGCGGGCGGCGATTTCGCCCGCGTGCAGCCCGTCCGGGGTGCGCAGGGTGGTGGCGACCGGCGCCGCGTGGGCGTCCTCGGTGACGAAGGGGGAGAGGCTGCCGAGCGCGCGGACGCCGGCCCGGGTGGCGGCCGCGGCGGCGCGGTGGCGGGCGATGACGGCGGGCAGGCCGTCGGCGGCGATCCGGTCCAGGCAGGCGCCGAGGGCGAGCATCTCCAACTGGGCCGGGGCGTGCGGGAGCACGGCGCGGCCGGCGTCCGTCCAGCGCTCCTTCCAGTCGAGCAGCGACAGGTAGGATCGGCGCGGAGCGGCCGGGTTGGCGGTGATCCGCTCCCAGGCGCGCTCGGAGACCGAGACGGCGGAGACCCCGGCCGGCCCGCCCATCGCCTTCTGGCCGCCGATCACGCACAGGTCGATGCCCCACTCGTCGGTGAGCAGCGGTTCGGCGGCGACGGAGGCGACCGCGTCGAGCATCAGCAGGGCGCCGTGCTCGCGGACGACGGCGCCGATCTCCGCGACCGGGTTGGTGTTGCCGGTCGCCGCCTCGGCGTGGACCAGCGAGACGAAGTCGATTCCGGGGTCGGCCCGGAGGGCCTCGGCGACCTGCTCCGCGCTCACCGCGCTGTCGAAGGGGACGGCGAGGTCGACGACGGTGGCGCCGCAGGAGCGCAGCCAGTTGCCGAAGGTCTGCCCGTACGGGCCGGTGACGATGTTGAGCGCGGTGGAGCCCGGGTGGGCAGCGCCGCGGATCGCGGCCTCCAGGGGGAGGAGCGCCTCGCCCTGGGTGACGATCACGTCGGCCTCGGTGTGCAGCAGCGCAGCCACCTGGTCCTCGATCGCCGCGAACTCGGCGGCGCTGAGCGGGGGGAGGTCGAGGAAGGGACTCACGTCGTTGATGGCCTCTCGCTGCAAGGGACGGTCGGTGCGGGAACGAGTCTGCCGCATCTTCGCTGCTTACACGGAACGTCTCCGTCGGTAGAGTGCGGCCATGAGCGATGGCGCGGTGCTGCACGTGCGGGGTCGGGTGCTGGTCGGTCCGGAGGACGTCCGGGACGAACTCTGGGTGGTGGACGGCCGGGTGAGCTTCACCCGCCCGCCGACCGCCGGGGACGTCCGGACGGTGACCGGCTGGGTGCTGCCGGGCCTGGTGGACGCGCACTGCCACGTCGGCCTGGACGCGCACGGCGCGGTGGACGCGCAGACCAGCGAGAAGCAGGCGCTCACCGACCGCGACGCCGGCACCCTGCTGATCCGCGACGCCGGCTCGGCCGCCGACACCCGCTGGATCGACGAGCGCGAGGACCTGCCCCGGATCATCCGCGCCGGGCGGCACATCGCCCGCACCCGCCGCTACATCCGCAACTACGCGCACGAGATCGAGCCCGGCGACCTGGCCGCCTACGTCCGGGCCGAGGCCCGGCGCGGGGACGGCTGGGTCAAGCTGGTCGGCGACTGGATCGACCGGGACCGCGGCGACCTGGCCGCCTGCTGGCCCGGCGACGCGCTGGCCGAGGCGATCGCGGCGGCGCACGAGGAGGGCGCGCGGGTCACCGCGCACTGCTTCTCCGCCGAGTCGCTGCCGGACCTGCTGGCGGCCGGGATCGACTGCGTCGAGCACGCCACCGGGCTGACCGAGGAGCTGATCCCGGTCTTCGCCGAGCGCGGCGTCGCCATCGTCCCGACCCTGGTCAACATCGCGACCTTCCCGGACCTCGCGGCCGGCGGCGAGGCCAAGTTCCCGGCCTGGTCGGCGCATATGCGGCGGCTGCACGAGCGCCGGTACGACACCGTCGGCGCGGCGCACGACGCGGGCATCCCGGTGTTCGTCGGCACGGACGCGGGCGGCTCGCTCGCGCACGGGCTGGTCGCGGACGAGGTGGCGGAGCTGGTGAAGGCGGGCCTGAGCCCGGCCGAGGCGCTGTCGGCGGCGAGCTGGGGCGCGCGGCGGTGGCTGGGGCGGCCCGGCCTGGAGGAGGGCGCGCCGGCGGACTTCGTGGTGTACGCGCAGGACCCGCGGGCGGACGTCCGGGTGCTCGCGGACCCGCAGCTGGTGGTGCTGCGGGGGAAGCCGATCGGCTGACGGCGGGTCGGGTGCGGCGGGGCGGGTCCGCCGGGTCCGCCGGGTCCGCCGCCGGGCCGCTGCGGGGCCCGCGGAACGGGCCTCCGGCGGCCCTCGATCCCATGATCATCCGCCGGAACGCCCTGTCGGTGTAGGCCGATAGGGTGGCGACCATGGCACCGCGTCCACTGAATGAGATCGTCGAGCCCGGTTGGGCCACCGCCCTGGAACCCGTCGCCGGACGGGTCGCCGCGATGGGCGACTTCCTGCGCACCGAGCTGGCCGCAGGCCGCACCTACCTGCCCTCCGGCCCGAACGTGCTGCGGGCCTTCCAGCAGCCGTTCGCCGACGTGCGGGTGCTGATCGTCGGGCAGGACCCGTACCCGACGCCCGGCCACGCCGTCGGGCTCAGCTTCTCGGTGGCGCCGGAGGTGCGCCCGATCCCGGCGAGCCTGATCAACATCTACCAGGAGTACGGCACCGACCTGGGCCTGCCGCAGCCGTCCAACGGCGACCTCACCCCGTGGACGCAGCAGGGCGTGCTGCTGCTCAACCGCGCGCTGACCACCGCGCCGGGCAAGCCCGCCGCGCACCGCGGCAAGGGCTGGGAGGAGGTCACCGAGCAGGCGATCCGGGCGCTGGTGTCGCGCGGCGGCCCGCTGGTGGCGATCCTGTGGGGGCGGGACGCCCGTAACCTGCGGCCGCTGCTGGGGGCCGTCCCGGCGATCGAGTCGGCGCACCCGAGCCCGTACTCGGCGAGCGGCGGCTTCTTCGGCTCCCGGCCGTTCAGCCGGGCCAACGAGCTGCTGGTGCGGCAGGGGGCGCAGCCGGTGGACTGGCGGCTGGCCTGAGGCCCGCTCGTAGCAGAGTCAGGTCAGCGCGGAACGGCAATCTCACTCCAACGGGTGAAATGACGTTCCGTGTTGCTCATGTGACGGATTGTTCGAGAAGACTGGCGGCTCATCGTTCCATCTGTGTGGGGGTACCGCCTTGTCTGCTCACCGAATCGTTTCTGCAACTGCCGTCGCCGCCGCCACTGCCGTGATGGCGGCGGGCACGCTGCTCACCGCCGGGCCCGTCCAGGCCGCCCCGGTCGCCCCGTCGGCCGAGCCCTCCCCGGGCAAAGCCCGCGCCGTCACCGCCGAAGTCGCGCTGGACGTCAAGCTGTTGAACAACGCCGTGGACGTCCCGGTGAACATCGCACTGAACAAGGTGGAGTCGCCCGCACAGCGAGGGGGGTCCCCCCGGCCGGAGGCTGGGGGAGGATCCGTCCTCACCGCCACGGTGGACGGCGTCGACCAGCAGGGCCCGGTCACCCTGGTCAAGGCCGACGTCGGCAAGTCCGCGACCCGCGTCGACGCCAAGGGCGCCACCGCCTCCGTGAAGCTGGTCAACGCCGACGTGCACGCCCCCGGCCTGCCCGCCACCGCGCTGCTCGGCCTGGAGGCCATGAGCGCCGAGGCAACCTGCCCGGTGGACGGGCAGCCCACCGCCGACGTGGTCGCGCCGGCCAAGCTGACCGTGCTCGGCAAGCCGGTCACCGTCGGTCTGTACGGGCCCACCAAGGTGGACGTGCCGCTGATCGGCAGCGTCACGGTGGAGTTCTCCAAGAAGACCACCACCTCGACCACCGCCGCCGCCTCGGCCCTGGAGGTGCAGGTCGAGGTGAACCCGCTGAACCTGAACGTCGCCAAGGTCAGCGGCAAGGTCACCGTCGCCTCGGTGGGCTGCGAGAAGCCCTCCGCGCCGTCGGTCGCCCCGTCCGCGACGAACGCCCCGAGCACCGCGCCCGCCGCCCGGCCGGTGGCCGACACCACCACCTCGCACGCCGCCGTCCCGCCGGCCGGGGCCGGGAAGTCCGCGCAGCCGGAGCGGCTGGCCACCACCGGCGGCAGCAGCGCGACCGGCCCGCTGGCCGCCGGGGCCGCCGCCCTGGTCGCGGGCGGGGCGGCGGCGCTGTGGGCCACCCGGCGCCGCCGGGCCGCGCACGCCCGCCGGCACTGAGGCGCCGTCGTGACCGGGGCCGGCCGCCGACTGCTGCGGTGACCGGCCCCGGCCCCGGCGGCCGGTCCGCGGAGGGCCCCCGGGGAGGGGTGCGTGCACCGCGCGGGGCGGGAGTGCCACCCCCGGCACTCCCGCACTGTGACCGTGCCAATGCGGACGGTTGGTTCACATGCGCGTTACATGAGAGGAACAACCGGGAAACGGCGGCTTGCGACGCTACGCGGGCACCCACCACCCAGCAATGCGAGGGACAAGCCGTGGCAATCAAGGCCGAGTACATCTGGATCGACGGCACCAAGCCGACCGCGAAGCTCCGTTCCAAGACTCGCGTCCTGCCCAACGCCGACAAGATCCCGACCTGGGGCTTCGACGGTTCCTCGACCAACCAGGCCGAGGGCCACGCCTCGGACCGCGTGCTGGAGCCGGTGAAGGTCGTTCCGGACCCGATCCGCGGCGGCGACAACATCCTGGTCCTCTGCGAGGTCCTGGAGACGAACGGCGCCGCGCACGAGTCCAACACCCGAGCCCTGCTGCGTGAGGTCGCCGAGAAGTACGCCTCGCAGGAGTCGATCTTCGGCATCGAGCAGGAGTACACCTTCTTCAAGGGCTCCCGCCCGCTCGGCTTCCCGGAGGGCGGCTTCCCGGCCCCGCAGGGCGGCTACTACTGCGGCGTCGGCGCCGAGGAGGTCTTCGGCCGCGAGATCGTCGAGCTGCACCTGGACCGCTGCATCGACGCCGGCCTGGCCATCTGCGGCATCAACGCCGAGGTCATGCCCGGCCAGTGGGAGTTCCAGATCGGCCCGGTCGACGCCCTGACCGTCTCGGACGACATGTGGATCGCCCGCTACCTGCTCTACCGCACCGCCGAGGAGTTCGGCATCGACGCCACCCTCGACGCCAAGCCGGCCCGTGGCGACTGGAACGGCGCGGGTGCGCACACCAACTTCTCCACCAAGGCGATGCGCGAGGGCTACGAGGCCATCATCACCGCCTGCGAGTCGCTCGGCGCCTCGCAGGAGAAGGTGCTGGAGCACGTCAGCCAGTACGGTGACGACATCCAGTCCCGCCTCACCGGCAAGCACGAGACCGCCCCGTGGAACGTCTACAGCTACGGCGTCTCCAACCGCGGTGCCTCCGTCCGCATCCCGTGGCAGGTCGAGGTGGAGCAGAAGGGCTACATCGAGGACCGTCGCCCGAACGCCAACGTCGACCCCTACGTCGTCACCCGCCTCCTGATCAACACCTGCTGCGAGGCCCTGGAGAAGGCCGGCCAGGTCTGATCCGACGCCCCCGTGGTGTGCGTGCAAAGCCCGCAGGCCCCTCCCCGCACCGGGGAGGGGCCTGCGGGCTTTGCGCCGAGCGCCTCGCCGGGCCCGGGGAGGGGCCCGACGGCGACCGGCAAATCGCTGGTCAACTGTCGGCGCCGGAACGAGAATTCATGACATGACCCAGCAGCCCCTGCTCCTCCTCGACGTGGACGGACCACTCAACCCCTTCGCCGCGCCGAAGCGGCGCCCGGACGGCTACGGCACCTTCCGCCTGCGGCCCACCTGGTGGATCGCGAAGCAGGAGCGGCTGGCGGCGGCACAGGCCAGGCTGGCGACACGGGCGAAGCACGCCAAGCGCCCGGTCGGCCGGGTGAAGCCGCTGCGGGTCTGGCTGAACCCGGCGCACGGCCCCGAACTCCTGGCGCTGCCCTACGAGTTGGTGTGGGCCACCGGCTGGATGAGTGAGGCGAACACCCACATCGGGCCGAACATCGGACTGCCCGAACTGCCGTACATCCGCTGGACGGAGATGTTCGGCGAGGACCCGGACGGGCTGCACTGGAAGACCCGGGACGTGGTCGCCTGGGCGGCCGGGCGGCCGTTCGTCTGGGTCGACGACGAGTTCGGCCCGCAGGACGCCGAGTGGATCGCGGAGAACCACGCCGGGCCGGCGCTCACCCTGCACGTCAACCCCCGAACAGGCCTGCTGGCGGACGACTTCGCGACCCTGCGGGAGTGGGCGGCCGCCGCATGAACGGACAGCCGCTGCTCTTCCTGGACGTGGACGGACCGCTCAATCCCTACGCCGCGCCCGGGGCCCGTCAGCCGGACGGCTACCGCACCCACCGGCTGCTCCCCGAGACGTGGGTCGCCCGCCACGCGCCGCAGCCGCGGCAGCAGGTGGAGCCGCTGCGGGTGTGGCTGAACCCGGGGCACGGGCCGGAGCTGCTGGCGCTGCCGTACGAGCTGGTGTGGGCCACCACCTGGACGGACGACGCGAACGCCCTCATCGGCCCGAACATCGGGCTGCCCGAACTCCCTTACGTCCCTTGGACGGAGATCTTCGGTACGGACCCGGACGGGCTGCACTGGAAGACCCGGGACCTGGTCGCCTGGGCGGCCGGGCGGCCGTTCGTCTGGGTCGACGACGAGCTCGGCCCGCAGGACATCGAGTGGATCGAGGCGAACCACCCGGCCCCGGCCGTGGCGCTCTGGGTCGATCCCCGGTTCGGCCTGCGGGAGCTGCACTTCGAGGCGCTCCGGGCGTGGGTGGAGGAGGAGTGCTGAGCGGGGCCGACGCGCGCGCCGGCTCCGGCCTCGACGTGGGCCCGGTCGAGCGGCTGCGGCGCTACCCGGTGAAGTCCCTGCTGGGGGAGGAGCTGGACGCAGTCGACGTCACCGGCCGCGGTCTGGCCGGGGACCGGGAGCGGGCGCTGCTCGACCCGGCGACCGGGCGGGTCGCCAGTGCCAAGCACCCCCGGCTCTGGGCGGGCCTGCTCGGGTACGCGGCGGCGGCCACGGCGGACGGCGGCGTGACGATCACCGGTCCGGACGGGCACGTCGCGGACGAGGCGGAGCTGTCCGAGGCGCTCGGCCGCAAGGTCGCGCTGGTCGCCGGACGCCCGCCCGGTGCGACGGTCGAGCGGGCCGTGCCGGAGGAGGTGCTGGCGCACGGCATCGCCGCCGAAGTCGGCTTCACCGTCAACGAGTTGGGGCGTGCCGCGCCCGAGGGCGGCTTCTTCGACTTCGCTCCGCTGCACCTGATCACCACCTCGACGCTGCGCGCCACCGGTTGCGAGGCCGAGCGCTACCGGCCGAACCTGGTGATCCGCACCGACGGTGAGGGCTTCGTCGAGAACGCCTGGGTGGGGCGCGAGCTGGCCGTCGGTCCGACGCTGCGCCTGCGCGTCGTGGCGGCCACCCCGCGGTGCGCCGTCCCCACCCTGCGGCACGGCCCGCTGCCCCGCCGCCCGGAGGCCCTGCGCATCCCGGCCGAGCGGAACCGGGTGGTCCCGCTGGAGGGCATGCCGGCACTGCCCTGCGCAGGGGTGTACGCGCAGGTGCTGGCGCCCGGGCGGATCCGGACGGGCGACCGGCTCAGGCTGGACTGAGCACCGCCGCAAGGGCCTTGAGGAACCGGTCGGTGGTCTCCTCGTCCCGGACGGCGATCCGCAGCCACTCCTCGCCCAGGCCCGGGAAGGTGTCCCCGCGCCGGACGGCGAAGCCGTGCTCGCGCAGGCGCCCCCGGACGGCGGCGGCGTCCGGCAGCCGGACCAGGACGAAGGAGGCGGCCGGTTCGCCGTACCACCGCACCTGCGGGAAGGCGGCCAGGCCCGTCAGCAGGTGGTCGCGCCGGCGGGCGAGCTCGTCGGCGGCCCGGTCGGCCTCGGCGAGTGCGGCCGGGGTGCTGCAGGCCTCGGCGGCGGCCAGGGCCGGGGTGGAGACCGGCCAGAGCGGCTGGGCGGCGGCGAGTTCGGCGATCAGCGGCGCCGGCCCGAGCACGTAACCGATCCGCAGCCCGGCCAGTCCCCAGGTCTTGGTGAGGCTGCGCAGGACGACGACCCGGCCGGGCAGGGCCCGTACGGAGGCGAGGGACTCCCGTTCACCCGGCACGGTGTCCATGAACGCCTCGTCCACCACCAGGGTGCGCCCCGGCCGGGCGAGCGCGGCCACGGCCTCGGCGGGGTGCAGCACCGAGGTCGGATTGGTCGGGTTGCCGAGGACGACCAGGTCCGCCTCCTCGGGGACGGCGCCCAGTCGGAAGCCGTCCCCTGGGGAGAGCAGCACCCGGTGCACCCGGTGTCCGGCATCCCGCAGGGCCGCCTCGGGCTCGGTGAACTGCGGGTGAACAACGACGATGTGACGGGCCGTCAGGGTGCGCGCCAGCAGGACGAAGGCCTCCGCGGCCCCCGAGGTGAGCAGCACCTCGTCCACCGGGCGGGCGTGCCGGGCGGCCACCGCGGCGCGGGCGGCGCTCTGGTCGGGGTAGGCGGCGAGGTCCCCGAGGGTGGCCGCCAGGCGCTCGCGCAGCCAGCTCGGGGGCGTTCCGGTGCGGACGTTGACGGCGAGGTCGATCAGGCCGAGCCCGTCGGCGCGGACCTCGGCGTCGCCGTGGTGGCGCAGGTCGGGTTCGGGGGCGGTCACGCGGGGTCTCCCTGGTGCTGGGCGGGGTCGGCGGGGTCGGCGGGGTGGGCGTCGCTGTCGCTGTCGCTGTCGGTGTCGGCGGGGGCGGCCCGGGTGGCCGGTGCGGGCACGTGGCGGAGCTCGTACGGGCCGGGCGGCACGGCGAGTCCGGCGCCGTCGCCGAGGGTGACCAGGGCGACGGTGTGTCCGTGGGCGGCGAGGTGTGCGGCGGCTCCGGCCGGGTCCAGCGGCGCCCCGGAGCCGTCCGCCGTCGTCCCGGCGGCGACGTCCACCGCGATCCGCCGCGTCGTCGGCCGGAGCGGCCCGGCCGCCGCCTCGATCGCCGCGAGTGCGTCGAGGGCCTCGGGAGTCCCCACCACCGCGGAGGCGTCCCGCAGTTCGGCCGGTACGTACAGCTGCGCCGCGTCGGTTCCCGTGGGGCCCGCCCCCGGGGCACCGGCCCCCGGGGTGCCCGCCCCCGGCAGGTCGGGCCGGCCGGTCCCGAGGTCGACCTGCACGAGTCGGCCACGCACCGCCGTCGCGCGTGCGATCGCCACCGTCGCCATCGTCGACTTCCGCTTGGCGACCACGAGCCGCCCGCCCGGTGCGCTCGCCAGCGCCGCCGCCTCGGCGACGCTCGCCGTACCGACGGCCGCCCCGACCGCCGCGGACGGGTTCGGCACCGGTACGCCCGCCAGCTCCTCCGCGGGGTGTCCGTCCACCGGAATCCCGCCCAGGCAGAACGCGGCCCAGCGCACCGCCGGGTGGTCCGCCTTGCCGGCCACCGTGGCCAGCCGGGCCACCGCGGCGCGGGCCAGGCCGGCCTCCTTGAGCGTGGCGTCCAGCAGTCGCACCAGCTCGGTCCGCTCGGCGGCGCCGGCGGCGCCGACCCCGACGACGAGCGTGCGCGGGAGCACCAGCAGATCGCCGTCGCCCGGGTCCTCCCGGTCGGTGACCCGCAGGATCGGGGCGTCCTCGGGGGCCTCGGGCGCGACCTGCTCGACAGGTGCGACCGGTCCGACGGGTGCGACCGGCGCTTCGGGCACCCCGGCCCACGGAGCGTGGCCGGTGGGAACCGGGGTGACGCCGAGGGCGGCCGCCACCTCGACGGACAGCTCCTCCGCCGCGTCCCCGCCGGCCATCGGGATCACCCAGCGCCGCTGCGGGTCCACACAGAGCAGGACCGTGCCGCGTGGAAGGTCGACGAGCCCGCCGGTGAGCAGGGAGACCACGGTCGGGAGCGGGGCGACGGCGACCACGGCCCGGTACCGGTGGAGCGCGAAGTGCAGGACGTCGGGCGGCTGGGAGCAGTTGCCGCGCGAGGCCCGGTGGACGTGGCTGCCTTCCGGCCAGAGCGCGTGCAGCTCGTCGGCGAGCGGACGGCCCGGCCCGTCGATGGCGACCAGTCCGATCACGTACCGCGCTCCTTGCCGTTCCCGGCCCCTCGGCAGCGGCCTCCGCGATCCCACCACGGGCGGCCGGAGAGGGTCAATCGCGACCGGTGTGACGTCCGCCGCCGGGCGCGGTGCTCGTGCCGGAGCGCCGGGGCCGGGACTTCGGCTCGCCGGCCGGAACGCTGCACGTCCACGAACCGGACGGCCCGGTCGCGGCAGCTGTTCGTCTGTTCTTCACTTGTCTTGTGCCGTACACGACACCCACGCGCTCCTACTGTTTTCGGCGCTCCTGCCCCGGCAGCCCCGACCTCCGGAGGACCCCATGGCCATCGCACGACCGCGCACCCCCGGCGTCCCCGCCCCCGACTCCGCCCCCACTGCCGGAGCCACCCCGGCCCGGTCCGCCGCGCCGCGCCCCGCCCGCCGCTGCAGGATCCGCCCGCTGACCACCCTCGCCGCCGGGCTCGGCCTGGCCGCCGGCTCGCTGGGCCTCTGGTCCGCGGGCGGCAGCGCGGCCGCCGACACCGCCGCCGGCCTGCCCGCGCCGGACCACGTGGTCGTCGTGGTGCTGGAGAACCACGCCTACTCGCAGGTCGTCGGCAGCCCCGACGCCCCGTACATCAACGACACCCTGGTGGCCGGCGGCGCACAGCTGACCCAGTCCCACGCGCTCACCCACCCCAGCCAGCCCAACTACTACGCGCTGTTCTCCGGCAGCACCCAGGGCATCGTGGACGACAGCTGCGTGCACGTCGGCGCGCTGCAGGCACCCAACCTGGCCTCCGAACTGCTCGCCGCCGGGCAGACCTGGGCCAGCTACAACGAGGGCCTGCCCCAGCAGGGCGCCACCGACTGCCGCGTCGACAACTACGCGCAGAAGCACAACCCGTGGTTCGGCTTCGGCAACGTGCCCACTGACAGCGCGAACACCATGGACGCGTTCCCCACCGACTTCAGCACCCTGCCCAAGGTCTCCTTCGTCGTCCCGGACCTCTGCGACGACATGCACGACTGCTCCGTCGGCACCGGTGACTCCTGGCTGCAGAGCAACCTCGACGCCTACGCGCAGTGGGCGAAGAGCAACAACAGCCTGCTCGTCGTCACCTTCGACGAGAACGACGGGATGGCCGGCAACCGCATCCCGACCCTGGTCTACGGCGCCCACGTCACCCCGGGCAGCAGCACCGCCACCACCTACAACCACTACGACGTGCTGCACACCCTGGAGGACCTGGCCGGCCTCGACGCCCACGCGGGCAACTCGGCCGGCGCCACCGACATCACCGGCATCTGGAACTGACGCCCGTGTACGTCGCGGACTCCCGCAGTTCGAAGGCACCCGTCGCCCCGGCCGCAGGACCGGCGCGACGGGCCGCCGTCCCCGGAACGGTGCTCGCCCTCGGCGCCGTCAGCCTGGTCACCGACATCTCCTCCGAGATGGTCACCGCCGTCCTCCCCCTCTACCTGCTCACCGGGCTCGGCCTCTCCCCGCTCGGCTTCGGCCTGCTCGACGGCATCCAGAACGGCTTCAGCGCCCTCGTCCGGCTCGCCGGCGGCCACCTCGCCGACCGCCGCGGCCGCGACGGCGCCGCCCGCCACAAGGCCGTCGCGGCCGTCGGGTACGGGCTCTCCGCGCTGTGCCGCCCGCTGCTGCTGCTCGTCCACTCCGTGCCGATGATCGGCGCCGTGATCGCCATCGACCGCACCGGCAAGGGCCTGCGCACCGCACCCCGGGACGCGATGATCTCCCTCGCCACCGAACCCGCCCACCGCGGAAGGGCGTTCGGCGTGCACCGGGCGATGGACACGGCCGGCGCCCTGCTCGGCCCGCTCACCGCCTTCCTGGTGCTGCGGCTGGCCGGCGGCCCGCTGCTCGCCGACGGCGGCGAACGGCACGGCTACGACGCGGTGTTCACGGTCAGCTCGTGCGTCGCCGCCCTCGGCGTGCTGATCCTGCTGCTGTTCGTGCCGAAGCAGCAGCAACGTGCTGACGAATCGTCAACTTCCGCTCCCTCGCTGCGCGACAGCCTCACCCTGCTGCGCCTGCCCGGACTCCGGCGCCTCACCCTGTGCGCCGTCCTGCTCGGGCTGACCACCGTCAGCGACTCCTTCCTCTACCTGCTCGCCCAGCGCCGACTGGGCCTGTCCGTCACCCTCTTCCCGCTGCTGCCGCTCGGCACCGCCGCCGCCTTCCTGCTGCTCGCCGTCCCGCTGGGGGCGCTCGCGGACCGGATCGGCCGCCACCGGCTCTTCCTCGCCGGGCACGGCGTGCTGCTCCTCGCGTACGGGGTGCTGCTCTCGCCGCTGCGCGGACTGCCGGCGGTGATCTGCGTCCTGGTGCTGCACGGCGCGTTCTACGCGGCCACCGACGGCGTGCTCGCCGCCGCGGCCGCCGACGCCGTGCCGGCCGAGCAGCGCGGCGCCGGACTCGCCCTGGTCGGCACCGGGCAGGCGCTGGCCCGGTTCGCCTGCTCGCTGCTGTTCGGCGCGCTGTGGGGCGCGGTCGGCGGCCCGACGGCGCTGGGCTGGTCGGCGGGGGCGCTGGCGCTGTGCGTGCTCGGCGCGTCGGCGGTGCTGCGCCCGGCCGGCCCGGCGGCAGGCGAAGCCGGACCCGCCGCCGGGCACGTCGCCGGACGAGTAGCCGAACCCTATGCCGCATCCGATGCCGCATCCGAAGCCGAAGCCGAAGCCGAGGCCGCATCCGATGCCGCGCCAGAAGCCGGACCCGTCGCCGTCGAGGAGAGTTCGTGAACCTGCAGAACCGGACCAGGGTGATCATCCTGCTGGTCGCCGTCGTGCTGCTCGGCGCGGTCGGCACCGGGGCCGTCCTGTACGCGGCCGACCGCACCGCCCGCCGGGACCAGGCCCAGCCCGGCGGCCCCTCCGTCCGGCCCGGCACCGTTTCCCTCCAAGCCCCGAGCAGCGGACGTCAGTTGATGTTCCGCAACATGGCCTGGGGCCCGCACCGAGACGAGATCACCACCGTCGCCGCCGACCACCCCGACGGCCCCCGCACGGCCTCCGGCGTCCAGTGCCTGCGCTTCCACGCCGCCGCGGGCACCGGCATCTGCCTCCAGGCCCAGCGCGGCGCGCTGGAGGACACCTACCGGGCCGTCATCCTCGACGACCACCTGCATGAACGGCGCTCCTTCCCCGCCGCCGGCATCCCCACCCGCTCCCGGGTCTCGCCGTCCGGGCACCTCGCCGCCTGGACGGTGTTCGTCAGCGGCGACTCGTACGCGGGCAGCAACTTCTCCACCCGCACCTCGATCGTGGACGTCCGGGACTGGAACCTCCGGGAGAACCTGGAGGACTTCGCGATCATCCTGGACGGCCACCCGTCCCAGGCGCACGACATCAACATCTGGGGCGTCACCTTCGCCGACGACAACACCTTCTACGCCACCGTCGCCAGCGGCGGACAGACCCACCTCGTCCGCGGCGACCTCGCCGCCCGCACCCTCACCGCGCTGCACGACAACGTCGAATGCCCCTCCCTCTCCCCGGACGGCACCCGCATCGCGTACAAGAAGCGCGTCCCCGGCCTCCCCGACGACGCCCCGTGGCGGCTGTACGTGCTCGACCTCGCCACCATGACCGAGACCGCCACCGCCGAGCAGCGCAACATCGACGACCAGGCGCTCTGGTCCGGCGACGGCACCCTGCTCTACGCCCTGCCCGGCGACTACGGCGCCGACCTGTGGGCCGTCCCGGCCGACGGCTCGGGCAGCCCGCAGCCGGTCACCAAGGCTGCGGTGGCCCCCGCCTACCTGGGCTGAGGAACTCTCGACTACGGTCCCACGTCGAGCACAGTGTGACGTCCTGATCGACCAACCGGATCGAACGTCCTGATCGAGGGGGAGCAGCAACCCGTGGACGGCATCCCACCCGAGCGCATGGTGACCGACTCCTGGCCCGCCCTGCACGGCCGACCCGTCCTGCGGCGCACCGTCGCCGTCGGGCTGGTGCTGTGCGTGTCCGTCGGGGCCGCCCTCGTGGTGCGCGGCGTCAACGCGCTCACCCTCGGCAGCCCCGGCCACGAGACCGACCGCGACCGCGCCGAACGCCTGGCCGGCCTCCACCCCTCCCAGCACCCCGGCGTCGGCCGGTACTACGTCCCGGTCGGCGCCGTCTACGCCCACACCTCCGACGGCGCCCCCATCGCCTACCTCCACTACCGCCTCGGCGGCGGCAAGGCCCCGGGCCTCGGCGACTTCCTCAGCGCCTACGACCTCCCCGCCCCCGGCCTCGCCGCCCCCCTTCCGCCCGACCTCGTCGCCGCCCTCGGCGGCGACGAGCCGGCCGAGGCGCCGGAGCTCCCGGAGGGGCCGGTCACTCCGCCGTCTCCGAGCTCCTCGCCGTCCGCTCTGCCGTCTCCGGTCCCCTCGCCGTCCGTTCCGCCGTCTCCGGTCCCCTCGCCGTCCGTCTTCCCTGAGGCCGAGGCCTCTCCGTCCCCGTCCCCGTCCCCCTCCCGGTCCTGCTCGCACTCCTCGCACTCCTCGCACTCCTCGCACTCCTCGCCGTCCGGGCCGTCCGGGCCGTCGTCCTCCGCCGCTCCGGCTCCCACCGGCGACGCCACCGCCCTCGCCCCCGAGGCGGACTCCGAGGCGGACCCCGATGTCGACCCGGACGCCGATCCGGACGCCGGTTCCGATGCGGAGGCCACCCCGACCCCGGAGGTCACCCCCGCTCCCGACGGCGAGCCCGCCGTCATCACGCCCACTCCCACGGCGACCGTCACCCCGACCCCCACCGCCACGCCCACACCCACGCGCACCTCCGCCACCCGCCGTATCTACGTGGCCGCCATCCCCGGCGGCCTCTCCGGCGCCGCCGACATCTACATCCGCGCCACCGGCTGACCCCCGGGCGGTCACCTCCCGTGCGCGCGCATGCCGCTGCCCCGCCGAGCGGTGCTCGACGGGACAGCGGTGAGGGGGTGGCGCTGCTCGGTCAGCGAGTGGCTGCCGGGACCCGGACCGGGACCGCGGCCGGAGCAGCAACGGCGGCGGGGGCCGGGGTGGGGGCCGGGGCGGCGGTCCTGCGGGCGGGGGCCTGGCCCACGACCAGGGCGCCGAGGGCGAGCAGGAGGCCGAGGACCTGCCAGCCGGTGAGGGTCTGGCCGAGGACGACGAGGCCGCCGACGGTCGCGACGACCGGGTTGATCAGGCCGAGGAACGAGGCCGGGCCGGCGCCGAGGTGGGCGATGCCGCGGAACCACAGGACGTAGCCGAGCGCGGTGCTGAACAGGCCGAGGTAGGCGAAGCCGGCCAGGTTGGCGGCGCTCAGCGCGGGCGGCGCGCCCTCGACGAACGCCGCGAGCGGGACCAGGAAGACCGAGCCGGCGAGCAGCTGCCACGCGGTGAGGTCGGTCAGGGTGGCGCCCTCGGGGCGGCCCCAGCGGCGGGTGAGGACGGTGCCCATGGCCATCAGCGCGATCCCGATGACCATTGCGGTGATCCCGATGCCGTCCAGCCGGGCGCCGCTCTTGAGCACCAGGAGTGCGACCCCGGCGACCCCGACCAGTCCGGCGAACAGTGTGCGCCGCCCGGGCCGTACGCCGAGCACTCCGATCGAGAACCCGGCGACGAGCAGCGGCTGGATCGCCCCGATGGTGGCCGCGACCCCGCCGGGCAGGCGGTACGCGCCGACGAACATGAGCGGGAAGAACAGCCCGATGTTGAGCATCCCCAGTACTGCCGCCCGCCCCCACCAGCGCCCCTTGGGCAGCTTGCGGCCGATCGCCAGCAGCAGCAGCCCGGCGGGCAGGGCGCGCAGTGCGGCGAGCAGCAGCGGGCGGCCTTCGGGCAGCAGCTGGGTGGTGACCAGGTAGGTCGTGCCCCAGGCAGCCGGGGCGAGTGCAGCGGTGGCGGCGATTCCTGCGCGCTTGCGGTCCATGACGGCCATCCCCTCAACGTTGATTATCTGAACGTTGAGATAAGTTCTACGCGCCAAGGTAGGCGAACGTCAAGTATGTGAAGGTTAAGATATTCGGGCGGGGGTCTCCCGGAAGCAGAGCCAGGAAGGCGCAGACCATGCAGCAGCGCGACACCGTCGACGACATCGTCGAGCAGTGGGCGAGGACCCGTCCCGATCTGAACCCCGGCGCCATGGGCCTGATCGGCCGACTGCGGCGGCTCAACGTCCGGGTCGACAGCGCCCTGCGCGAGTACTTCACCACCTGCGGCCTGGACTCCTCCGAGTTCGACGTCCTGGCCACCCTGCGCCGCTCCGGCGCGCCCTACGAGCTCAACGCCCGCGCCCTCCTCAAGGCCGCCATGGTCACCTCCGGCGCCATCACCAACCGGGTCGACCGGCTGAGCGCCAAGGGGCTGGTCGAGCGCAACCCCTCTCCGGACGACCGCCGCGCCGTCCTGATCCGCCTCACCCCGGCGGGCAAGGACCTCATCGACGGCGCCCTGGCCGGCCACGTCGACAACGAGGAGCGCATCCTCGCCGCACTCGACGACGACGAGCGCGCCCAGCTCGACGGGCTGCTGCGCAAGCTCCTCGTCGCGCACGGCGACACCGAGCCGCTCCTCGACTGAGCCCCGGCCACCCGGCGCCCACACACCCGGCACCCGGCACCCGGCACCCGACCCGGGCCGGGCGTCGGGCAGCGGCGCGTGTCCGGCGGCCGCCCGGCTGCGTTGACCCCACGGAGCCCGCACCTGCGGACCCTGTGGAACAGCACCGGAGGAGAGGTCCGATGAAGGACAGGACGCCCAGGGACATCGCCGTCGGCGACCAGCTGCGGGCGGCCGGTGCGGAGGGCGCCCGGTGGCTCGCCGCCGCCGGGTGGGGCCCGCCGGTGACCGTCCCGCTGCAGCAGGCCGCCCCGTGGCAGCGGGAGACCCGGGCCCGGATGCTGGCGGCGCAGGAGGACCAGTCCTGCACCTGGTGCGACCACCTGCTCGACGGCGGCCCCCAGCCCGTCGTCGTGCACGCCGAGTGCCCCACCCACCTGATCTGCCGGGCCTGTTCCGTCGCCGCCCGCCCCCACCGCCCCTGCCTGGACTGCGGCGGGCCCGCAGCCTCCCCGTCCCCGGCCGACGGTCGTGAGGACGTCTTCATGGGCGCGGTGACGATCTACACCCGCCTCCGCTGCGCCGCCTGCTGGCGCGCCGACGCCCTGCGTGGCACCGCCGGCGGCGGCCCCTTCGGCAACGGCGTCTGACGGCTCCCCGGCCGGGTCCGCCGCACGGCCCACGGGCCGTACGCCGCCCGGCCGCGTGCACCGCGGAGCGCCGCCGCCGCGCCTCGGCCGCTCCTCAGGCCGCTCCGCCCAGGGCGGGCGGCTGCCAGTCGTAGGTCCCGGCGGAGCGGCTGAGCAGGGCGCGGGCGGGGAGGAGGCCGACGAGGGTGAGCGCGGTGGTGCGGAGCAGGGTGGCGACGGGGGTGCGGAGGGCGACGAGGTCGCCGATGCGGCGGGAGCCGGTGACGATGGCGGTGGTGCGGGGGAGCCGGGCGGCGGTGTAGGCGGGGAGGGTGGTGACGGGGTCCGTGGCGGGGGTGAGCGGGGCGGCGAGCACGACGGCGTCCTCGATGGCCTGGCAGGCGCCCTGGCCCTGGAAGGGGCACATCGCGTGGGCGGCGTCGCCGAGGAGGGCGACCCGGCCGAGGTGGTGGGCGGGCAGGGGGTCGGCGAGGTCCCAGACGTCGTGGCGCAGGACGCGGTCGGGCTCGGCGAGCGCGAGGAGTTGGGGGACGGGGGCGCACCAGGTGCCGTAGTGGCGCAGGAGTTCGGCCTTCTCGTCGCCGGCGGCGGCCCGGGTGCCGGCGGGGGCGAGGGCGGCGCCGTACACGTAGACCCGGCCGTCGGCGAGCGGGACGACCCCGGCGAGCCGTCCGCGTCCCCAGACCTCGCCGACGGCGGCCGGTCGGCGGGCGGGCGTGACGATGGTGCGCCAGGTGGTGAAGCCGCTGTAGCGGGGGCCGGGGTGCCGGGGGAAGAGCAGGCCGCGGGTGGCGGAGCGGATGCCGTCGGCGGCGACGACCAGTGCGGCGGACCGCTCGCCGTCCGGGGTCCGGACGACGGCGGGTTCGGTGGCGCTTCCGGGGCTGACGAGCGAGGCGGGCGAGTCGGTGCGGACGGTGCCCTCCGGGAGGGCGTCGACCAGTGCGGCGATGACCTCGGCGCGGGCGACGGCGGCGATGGTGTCGCCGAAGCAGGCCTCGAAGGTGGCGGTGTCGGTGCGGGCGAGCCAGCGGCCGGAGGGGTGGCGCAGGCCGACGGCGGGGTGACTGTTCGCGAGGGAGCGCAGGCGTGCGCCGACGCTGAGCCGGTCGAGGGCGCGCAGGGCGTTGGGGGCGAGGGCGAGTCCGGCGCCGACGGGTTCGAGCGAGGCGGCGCGCTCGTGGACGGTCACGGGGACGCCCTGCCGGTGGAGGGCGAGGGCGGCGGCCAGCCCGCCGATGCCGCCGCCTATGACGATCGCCTGGTGCCTGCCCATGGGTGGGCTCCTCTCCGACACTCGCACTACGGCTGTAGTTGCCGCTGTGCGTACCGTACTACACATGTAGTTCCGATGGGCTGCTGCCGTAGTGGGTTGGGATCGTCCGAGGAGAAAGGCCATGATCGGACCCATGACACCCCCGCGACCGACCCTGATCGCCGACGCCGCCATCACCCTGATCGCCGAACGCGGCCTGCGCGGGCTGACCCACCGCGCCGTGGACGAGGAGGCCGGGCTGCCCACCGGATCGACCTCCAACCTCGCCCGGACCAGGGCCGCCCTGCTGGAGGTCGCGCTGGTCCGGATCGTCGCGCGGGAGACCGAGGACCACCCCGTCCTCACCGGCGAGCCCCCGGCCGACGCCTCGCCCCGGGAACTGCTCGAACGGGTCGGCGCCGACCTGCTCCTCCAGGCGCTCACCACCGGACGCCAGGTCACCCTGGCCCGCCTCGAACTCGCCCTGGAGGCCACCCGGAGGCCCGAACTGCGCGCCGTCTACGACAGGTTGGGCGCGCGCTTCGCCGACATCGCCGCCGCCCTGCTCGCCCGGTGCGGCTCGGCCGACCCGGTGGCCGACGCCCGGCGGCTGGTCCGCTGGTGCGACGGGGTGCTGTTCAACGCGACGGCCGGCAGCGGGCACCTGCGCACGCCGGCGCCGGAGGAACTGCGCGAGGAGACGGCGCGCTACCTCGCCTCGCTGCTCGACCGGGACTGACCCGGCGCCGCGCGGACGGACCCGGCGCCGGCCCACGCCGCGACGGCCCGCGCGGCGCCCACCCGCCGCATGACGGCCCGCCGCATGACGGCCCACCCCATGGCGACCCGCCCCGTGACGGCCGCGCCGTCGGGCCTGGGCCGCGCCGTCAGGCCTGCGCCGCGCCCACCCGCGCGGCGATGGTGCGGGCGCACTCGGTGGCGGAGGCCCGTGAGGTGTCCACCACCAGGTCGTACGCGACCCCCGCGTGCACCGCCTCCGCCTGCGCGGCGGCCATCCCGGCCACCCGGTCGCCGCGTGCGGCCTCCCGGGCCGCGGCCACCGCAGGCTCGCAGCGCACGCCGACCCAGAGCACGTCCAGGCCGTCCAGCGCCGCCCGCCAGCGGGCCTGCGAGGCGGTGGTGCCGAGGAACACCTCGTCCACCAGGATCCGGGCGCCGGCCCGGGCCATCGCCGCCACCCCGATCGTCCACGCGGCGTCCAGCCGGGCGAAGGCCGGACCGACCTCGACCGTCCCGTCCCCGCCGTCCAGGCCGCCGATGCCCTCGCCGCCGTCACGCAGCGCGGGCGGCAGCGCGTCGACCATGGTGTCCGCGCCGAGGTGCAGCCACGGCTCGGGCAGCAGCTCCTGCAGACAGCGGGCGATGCTCGACTTGCCGGAGCTGGAGCCGCCGTTGAGGACGATCACATGCATGGGCGGATCCTACGGTCTGCCGCCGTGGGCGGCCGCCGCGGCCGTGAAGGACGACGCCAGCGCGGGCGCCCCCGCCCAGTGCAGGTGCAGGTAGGAGGCGTGCACATTGCTCCCGGCGAAGCCCTCCGTGCGCGGCCCGGTCGGCAAGTGCCAGCCCCAGGCGGGGTGTTCGCCCGCGCCCGGTTCGCACACCGTCCGGTGGAACTCGTGCCCGCGCAGCCGGGTGCCGGCCGGTGCGAGCGGCGAGTCGTGCAGCGCGACGGCCTCCCGGTAGCCGAGGGTGAGGCGTTCGGTCATCCGGGCGCCGGTGTCCAGCACGCCGCACATCGGCAGGCCGTCCAACTCCCGCCCCAGGTAGAGCAGTCCGGCGCACTCGGCGGCGATCGGCCCGCCCGAGGCGGCGAACGCGGCGATGGCCGAGCGCAGTGCGGCGTTCCCGCTCAACTCCCGTACGTACAGCTCCGGGAAGCCGCCGCCGATGACCAGCCCGGCCGTCCCGGCCGGCAGCGCGGTGGCGGTCAGCGGGTCGAACGGGACGACCTCCGCCCCTGCCGCGCCGAGCAGTTCGGCGTTCTCGGCGTACGAGAAGGAGAACGCCGCGCCGCCCGCCACCGCGATCCGCGGCCGCCCGGCCACCGGGGTGACCTCGGCCGACGGGTCCCACGGTTCGGCGTCCAAGTCGGGCGCGGTGCGGGCGAGTTCCAGCAGGGCGTCCAGGTCGACGGAGGAGGCGACCAGGTCGCCCATGTCGGCGACCGCCTTCAGCGCCTCCGCCGAGCGCTCCACCGCCGGGATCAGCCCGAGGTGGCGGGACGGCGTGGCGACCGCCGCCGAGCGGCGCAGCGCACCCAGCACCGGCACGCCGGAGCCTTCCTCCAGGGCCTCGCGCAGCAGGTGCTCGTGCCGGTCGGAGGCGACCCGGTTGAGGATCACCCCGGCCAGGCGCACCTGCGGGTCCCAGGAGGCGAAGCCGTGCACCAGCGCGGCCACCGAGCGGGACTGCGAGGAGCCGTCCACCACCAGCACCACCGGTGCCCGCAGCAGCTTTGCGACGTGCGCGGTGGACGCCAGCTCGCCGCGCCCCGAGGCCCCGTCGAACAGGCCCATGACGCCTTCGACGACCGCGACCTCGGCCCCCGCCGCGCCGTGCAGGAACAGCGGCGCGATCCGTTCCGGCCCGCACAGGAAGGCGTCCAGGTTGCGGCCCGGGCGTCCGGCGGCGAGCGCGTGGTAGCCCGGGTCGATGTAGTCCGGGCCGACCTTGTGCGGCGACACCGCCAGCCCGCGCGCGGCGAGCGCCGCGATCAGGCCGGTGGCGACGGTGGTCTTGCCGGCACCGGAGGAGGGCGCGGCGACGACGAGGCGGGGGATTGTGCTCAACGGTCCACTCGATCTACCACTCGATGCCGCGCTGGCCCTTGCGGCCGGCGTCCATGGGGTGCTTCACCTTGGTCATCTCGGTGACCAGGTCGGCGAAGTCGGTCAGTGCCTCGGGGGCGTACCGGCCGGTGATGACGACGTGCTGGCTGCCCGGGCGGTCCTTGAGCACGGACACCACCTCGTCGGCGTCGATCCACCCCCAGTGCATCGGGTAGGTGAACTCGTCGAGCACGTAGAAGCGGTAGGTCTCGGCCGCGAGGTCGCGCTTGACCTGCTCCCAGCCCTCCTTGGCCGCCTCCTCGCTGGTCATCTCCTGCTCGGCGGAGCGCTGGATCCAGGACCAGCCGGAGCCCATCTTGTGCCAGTCGACGGTGCCGCCCTCGCCGGAGGCGCCGAGCACGCGCAGCGCGTTCTCCTCGCCGACCTTCCACTTGGCGGACTTCACGAACTGGAACACCCCGACCGGCCAGCCCTGGTTCCAGGCCCGCAGCGCCATGCCGAACGCGGCCGTGGACTTGCCCTTGCCGGGGCCGGTGTGCACGGCGGTGATCGGCAGCGTGCGGCGCTGACGGGTCGTCAGACCGTCGTCGGGGACGCTCTCGGGGACGCCCTTGGGCATGGGTCAGGCCGCCTTTCGCAGGGTGGTCGCGCGGTTGTCGCGGACGGTCGTGGGACGGTTCTCGCGGACGAGCGAGGCCACGCCCTCGGCGCGCAGCTCGTCCAGGCTGACGGCGGTGCCGCCGAGCTGCCCGGCCAGGGTGCGGGCCAGGCCCAGCCGGACCGGGCCGGACTCGCAGTCCAGCACCACGCTCGCCGTGCCCTGCGCCGCGAACAGCGCGGCCGCGCGGTGGGAGCGGGCGAGCGCGTCGCGCCCGCCGGTGGCCCGGCCGTCGGTCACCACGACCAGCAGCGGGCGGCGGCTCGGGTCGCGCAGCCGCTCGACCCGCAGCACCTCGTGGGCCCGCAGCAGCCCCTCGGCCAGCGGGGTCCGCCCACCGGTGGGCAGCGACTCCAGCCGGGCCGCGCCGACCTCCACGGAGGAGGTGGGCGGCAGCGCCAGCTCGGCGCCGGTGCCGCGGAAGGTGATCATGCCGATCTTGTCGCGTCGCTGGTAGGCGTCCATCAGCAGGGACAGCACGGCGCCCTTGACGGCGGTCATCCGCTGCCGGGCGGCCATCGATCCGGAGGCGTCGACCACGAACAGCACCAGGTTGGACTCCCGTCCCTGGCGCACCTGTTCGCGGAAGTCGTCCTTCTGCAGCACCAGCGCCCGGCCGCTGCGCCCGCGCGCCACCTGGTGCGGCGCGGCGGCCTGCAGGGTCGCGGTCAGGTGGAGCCGGCCGAGCGCGCCCTGCGGGCGGCGGGCGCGGATGGTGTGGCCGCCGTTGGTCTCGGCGGGGGAGCGGCGGCCCTGGGCGCCGTGGCCGGTGCCGCGGACGGTGAACAGCTTGGTCCGGTACGGGTCCCCGGCCGCGACCGGCGCCGACTCCCGTGCGGGGGAGGGGTGTTGGGTCGGGACGGGCTGCTGCGGCTGCTGCTCCGCGTCGTCCGGTCCGTCCGGTCCGTCCTCCGCGGGCGCCTCCGGTGCGCCGTCGGCGGACGGCTCGGGCGCCCCGCCGCCGTCCGGGCCGCCGCCGTCGGGGCCGCCCTCGGGGCCGCCCTCCGGGCCCGGGCCGTCGCCCTCGGGCTCCGGATCGTCGTCGCCCTGGGAGTGCTCCTCCAGCGTCCGCTCCAGCTGCTCCTCGTCCAGCCCCGGAGCGTCGAAGGGGTTGCGGCGCCGCCGGTGCGGCAGCGCCAGCCGGGCGGCCTGACGGACGTCCTCCTCCAGCACCTCGGTGCGACCGTCCCAGGCGGCGAGCGCGACGGCCGTGCGGGCCATCACGATGTCGGCGCGCAGGCCGTCCACCTCGAACGCGGCGCACACCGCGGTGATCTGACGCAGCGCCACATCGGTCAGCTCGACCTTGGGGAGCAACTCCCGGGCCGCGGTGATGCGTTCGGCGAGCGACCGCTCCTCCTCGGCGAACCGCGCGGCGAAGCCGGTCGGGTCCGCGTCGTACGTGAGCCGGCGCCGGACCACCTCGGCGCGCTCGGCCGGGTCCCGGGTGGCGGCGATCTCGACGGTCAGGCCGAACCGGTCGAGCAGCTGCGGCCGCAGCTCGCCCTCCTCCGGGTTCATCGTGCCGACCAGCAGGAAGCGGGCCGCGTGCCGCACCGACACGCCCTCGCGCTCGACGTACGAGCGGCCCATCGCCGCGGCGTCCAGCAGCAGGTCCACCACGTGGTCCTGGAGCAGGTTCACCTCGTCGATGTACAGCACGCCGCGGTGCGCCCGGGCGAGCAGTCCGGGCTCGTACGCCTTGACGCCCTCGGCCAGTGCGCGCTCCAGGTCCAGCGAGCCGACGATCCGGTCCTCGGCCACGCCGACGGGCAACTCGACCAGCTGGGACGGCCGTTCGTGGCTCACGGCGGCGGAGTGCGGCCCGTCCGGGCACTGCGGGTCGGGCGCGGCCGGGTCGCAGGCGAAGCGGCAGCCCTCCACGGTGGCGATGGACGGCAGCAGGCCGGCCAGCGCGCGCACCATGGTCGACTTCGCGGTGCCCTTCTCGCCGCGCACCAGCACGCCGCCCACAGCGGGGGAGACCGCGTTCAGCAGCAGCCCGAGCCGCAGGTCGGCCATGCCGACGATCGCGGTGAACGGATAGCGGACGTCAGTCATGCGTCACTCCCAGGTGCCCCGGGCGCCAGGAACGGCAGCGATCCGGCCGCCGGCACCCCGCCCTCGATCAGCTTCCACAGCGCGTCGGTGTCCGCGTGTTCCTCGATCAGGTCGCCCAGCCGGTCCAGCCGGGCCTCGCGCGCCTCGGCGAACGAGGTGTCCGGGGCCGGCACGAACGCCCGCCCGGCCAGGTCGGCGACCTCGCGCAGGAGTTCGCGGCGGAAGCCGTCGTTCTCCAGCACGCCGTGCCAGGTCGTGCCCCAGACCGATCCAGCCCGGCAGCCGTCCAGGCTCTGCCCCCGGTCGTCGGAGATGAACCTGTCGCCGCCGTCCACGGTCACCACCCCGTGGTGGATCTCGTAGCCCACGACCCGCCGGCCGTACGCCTCGCCGACCGGCCGCGCCAGCACCTTCTCGACGCCGAACCGCACCTGCGTCGGCAGCAGGCCGAGCCCGTCGACGGCGCCCGCCTTGGACTCCACCTCGTCGACGATCCCGCGCGCGAGCATCTGGTAGCCGCCGCAGACCCCGAGGACCGGCAGCCCGGCCGCCGCGCGCGCCTTCAGCGCCGGTTCCAGGCCGCGCTCGCGCAGCCAGGCGAGGTCCGCCACGGTGGCCCGGGTGCCGGGCAGCACCACCAGGTCGGCGTCGGCCAGCTCCTCCGGCCTGGTGGCCCAGCGCACCAGGACGCCGGGCTCCTGCGCCAGCGCGTCCACGTCGGTGAAGTTGGACAGCCGGGGGAAGCGCACCACGGCCACCCGCAGCACGTCCGCCCCGAGCGGCCCGCGCCCGTCGACGCGGTCCACCACGGTCGACAGGTCCAGCGAGTCCTCGGCGTCCAGCCACAGCCCGGGCAGCATCGGCAGGGTGCCCAGCACCGGACGGCCGGTCAGCCCGTGCAGCATCTCCAGGCCGGGCGCGAGCAGCCGCGCGTCGCCGCGGAACTTGTTGACGAACCAGCCCGCCACGTGCCGCTGGTCCTCCGCGGACAGCAGCGCCAGCGTGCCGTACATCGCCGCGAACACCCCGCCCCGGTCGATGTCCCCGACCACCACCACCGGCAGCCCGGCGGCCGTGGCGAGGCCCATGTTGGCGATGTCGCGGTCGCGCAGGTTGATCTCGGCGGGCGATCCGGCGCCCTCGCAGACGACCACCTCGTAGCGGCTGCGCAGATCGGCCAGGCACTCCAGGGCGCGTTCCAGCAGGACGGGCTTGCGCTCGCGGTAGTCCAGCGCGCCCACCTCGGCGACCGGCCTGCCCAGCAGCACCACCTGGCTGCGGCCGTCCGCGCCGGGCTTCAGCAGCACCGGGTTCATCGCCGCCTCCGGCTCCACCCGGGCGGCCTGCGCCTGCATCGCCTGGGCGCGTCCGATCTCGGCGCCGTCGGCGGTGACGAAGGAGTTCAACGACATGTTCTGTGCCTTGAACGGCGCGACCCGCACGCCCTGGCGGGCCAACCAGCGGCAGATGCCGGCGGTGACCACGCTCTTGCCCGCGTCCGAGGTCGTCCCGGCGACCAGCAGCGCGTTCGTCATGCCCTTCCCCTCTTCCCACGGAGCGCGCGCAGCAGGACGTGCCCCGCGACCGTCGTACCCAGCGCCAGCGCGCCCACCCGCCGGGAGAGCGTGCAGGCCCGTTCGATGTCGTCGACCGTGACCGGCCGCAGCTCCCCGCCCAGCACCGGCCGGTGCTCGACGCGCTCGCCGTACTGCAGCGTCCCGCCCAGCCGCACGCCCACCGCGCCGGCGAACGCCGACTCCGCCTGACCGGCGTTCGGGCTCGGGTGCGAGGAGCCGTCGCGCCGCCAGACCCGCCAGGCCGTCCGCGGCTGCGGGGCGGCGGCCACCGTCAGCAGGGCCGTCAGCCGGGCGCCGGGCCAGCCCGCCACGTCGTCCAGCCGGGCCGAGGCCCAGCCGAACCGGGCGTGGCGCGGCGAGCGGTGGCCCACCATGGCGTCCAGGGTGTTCACCGCGCGGAAGGCCAGCAGCCCGGGCGTGCCGGCCAGGGCGCCCCAGGCCAGGGCGTTCACCACGGCGTCGGCGGTGTTCTCGGCCACCGACTCGACCACCGCGCGGGCGATCTGCTGCTCGTCCAGCGCGCTCGGGTCCCGCCCGCACAGGTGCGGCAGCCGCTCCCGCGCGGCCCGCAGGTCGCCCTGCTGCAGCGAGCGGCCGATGGCGCGGGCCTCCCGGGTCAGCGAGGTGCCGCCGAGCACGGTCCAGGTCGCGGCCGCCGCCAGTGCGGCCCGGCCCAGCGGTCGCCGGCCGACGGTACGGTCCAGGGCCAGCGCGCCCGCCGCGACCGTACCCACGCACAGCGCCGTGTACCCGGCCCCGGCCGCCCGGTCGTCGCGCCACAGCCGCCGCTCCAGGCGGGTGGCGGCGCTGCCGAAGACGGCCACCGGGTGGCCCCGGCGCGGGTCGGCGAAGCGGGCGTCGGCGGCGTAGCCCACGACGGCGCCCACCGCGAACGCGGCGGCGCGGCCCCAGCGGCGGCCGGCCGCAGGACGGACGGTCACCGGCCGCACGCCGGAAGGCGGCTCATGGAGGGACAGCTCAACGAGAGGGAGTCCAGCGGAAGGCGACTCATCGAGAGGCGGCTCATCGGAAGGCGGCTCGGCGGAAGGCGGCTCGGCGGAAGGCAGCTCGGAGTCCGGCCGGGCGGGGCAGCCTGCATCGCGTGCGTGTCCTCACTCAGGGTCCGCGCCCTGGATCGACGTAGCGGGGGCGAGAGTCTCCTGGCTTCCGGGTCGGACGCACCCCCGGTGCCTTCCAGCGGCTTCTGACGGCCCGCCGTGGCGAGATTTCCGAGCGTGCTCCCCGGTGACAGTGGCGGGACCGCGCCGGACTCGCACCGGCTTCCTCTCCATGCCTCCGATTGGCCCCAGGATCCCATCACGCGGCCGAACCGGGAGTCAACCGAGGTCACGGAGGGGTTGGTCACACGGGACGGCGGCCGATGAGCTGTGGGATCGCCCAGCGCGGCACCGCCCCCGGGCCGGCCGCTTCGTGGGTTCGGTCGCTGGGGTCGCGCCGTGGTCCGCGCCTAGCGTTCGGTGGCATGCGTCGCAGAAAGCCCCTCGCCGCCCCCCCGGTGCCGTTCTCGCCCGCAGCCGCCCGCGCCCACCGGGCCGCCCTCGGCCTCACCCCCGATCAGGTCGCCGAGGGCCTGGCCGCGCACGGCGTACGGCTGCTGCCCGCCCACGTCCTCGCCTGGGAGAGCGGCGAGCTGCGCCCCGGCGAAGCGGAGTTCATCGCCCTCGCCCGCGCCCTCTGGTGCCCCGCCGCCCAGCTGATGGACACCCGTCCGGTCCGGTTGCGCGACCACCGCGTCGCCCGTGAGCTCGGCCAGGCGGCCGTCGCCGAGCGCACCGGCACCACCCTCGACTCCTACCGGCAGGCCGAACTGACCGACCGCTGGGAGGGCGACGAGGAACAGACCCGCGCCCTCGCCGACGTCCTCGGCCTCGGCCTGCCCGAACTCGTCGAGGCCACCGGCCGCGGGGAGGCGCTCGACCACCTCCTCCGCCAGTGCGTCACCGGCCGCTGGCAGCCCCACCTCCGCGCCCTCGCCCGCATCGTCCCCGCCCCCGCCGACACCCTCGCCGACGCCCTCGCCGCCCTCCACCAGGAGCACCACGTCCCCACCCACTGGGGCGCCACCACCCGCACCGCACCGCCCCCGGCCGCCGGATCCCTCACCCCCCGCTTCTGGCACCTCCTCGACACCGCGGGCACCACCGGGCCGACCGCGTAACAAGGGGGAGGCGGCCGGCCTCCGACGGCGGGTGCGGATCCGGAGGCCGTGCCCCGGACGGGTCAGCCCGGTGGCCGCGCGGGCGGGGCCCCGGTGGACTGGTGCACGAACACCGTCCGGTCCGAGACCAACAGAGCGGGGAACGATATGCGCTGGGGAACCGCTGCCGTCGTGGCGGCCGCCGCCGTCGGAACCGGGGCCGTCGTCCTGGTGATCGGCCGTCGGGCTTCCGAGCGGATGGTCCGTCCGGTGACCGCCGGGCGGGAGTCCGGGCGGGAGTCCGGGCCGGTCGTGGTCCGGAGCGTCGGCGCCGGGCGGGTCACCTTCACCCGCAGCCCGGAGAGCCTGCACCCCGGCTGCTGGGCGGTCGAGTGGGGCGACAACGGCCACGCCGTCGTGGAGGACGTCCTGCACAGCGACGAGCAGGGCGTCACCCGTCGGCTGGTCCGCGCCGACCAGGGCACGCTCACCCCCGGCACCGAGGTCCGTTTCACCCCCCGCGTCCACCTCGGCGACCCCACCCGGGCACTCGGCCTCGCCTACACCGACACCTCCGTTGACGGGGAACTCGGTGCGCTCCCCGCCTGGCACCTCGACGGCAAGCGCGGCACCTGGGTGATCCTCGTCCACGGCCCGGAGGCCGACCGTCAGCAGACCCTCCCGGTGCTGCCCGTCCTCGACCGCTTCGGCCTGCCCGTCCTCGCCGTCACCTACCGCGGCGACGAGGGAGCCCCGGCCTCCCCGGACGGGTACAGCCACTTCGGCGAGACCGAGTGGCGGGACGTCGAGGCGGCGGTACGGCTGGCGCTCGACAACGGCGCGAGCCGGGTGATCCTCTACGGCTGGTCGGTCGGCGCCACGGTGGTCCTGCAGACTGCGGCCCGCTCGACCTGGGCCCACGCCATCAGCGGTCTGATCCTCGACTCGCCGGTCCTCGACCTGCCGGGCTCCGCCCGCCGCGACGCCGAACGGCTCGGCTTCCGCGGCGCCGCCGCCGAACTCGGTGTCCTCGCCGCGCGGGGCCGCACCGGGGTCGACCTCGCCGACTTCTCCCGCATCGCCGAGGGCGCCGACCTGCGCGTCCCGACTCTGCTCCTGCACAGTCCGGACGACCGGGTCTCCCCGTTCCACAGCGCCGAGCGGCTCGCCGCCGCCCGCCCCGACGTGGTCAACCTCCAGGCCTTCCCCGGTGCCGACCACGGCGCCCTGTGGAACAGCGCCCCCGACCACTACACCGAGCTCCTCCGCCGCTGGCTCACCCCGCTCCTCTGACCCGGGGCCGGCGCCCCGGCGGCCGGCAGCCGTGGGGCTGCGGGCCGGGCGCCGGGCACGGGGCACGCGGCGCCGGGCCGGGTGGCGCGGGAAGTCGGACCCGTCGACTTCCCGCGCGCCGAGATCGGCCCGATCCGCCGGTCATCCGTCCGGATTCGGGCTGGACAGCTCCGCCGGGCGTCGAGGACCCCGGCGTCGATCGCCGCGATCGCCGCGCAGCCGGGGGCACATCCTGGCCCCTGCTGATCACCCCCGCCCTCACACTCCGTGACCGTTCGAACGGGCGCAGCAACCGCCTCGGCTCACCTGGCATGAGCAGGCCACACGTTTCCGGCCAGGCGGTTTGCCTCTGTTGCCCGATCTTGCGGAGGTGCCGCCGCCGGTCGCCCGGTCGTACGGACAACCGGATGTGACAGAAGGCCGGTACAAGGGGAAGACTGCTCGACGTGACGTCTCGGAACCCGCGCGACCGTGATGCCCCGCTCCCGCCTCCGATCGGTACCGGTGCGACGGTGACCCGTCTCCCCGGTACGGCCCACCGGCCAGCCGGCGGCAGGCCGAGCGGGGCGGGTGTACCCCGCAACGGCGTACCCCGGCGACGAGGGCCCGCGCCGGCGCCCGGTCGGGGCCGGGTTCCCGTGCCGGAGGGCTTCCCGGCACCGGCCGAGCTGGCGCCGCTGGCCCGCCGGATGCTGGTGGACGCCGTCCGGATCGCCCGCTGGGCCGGGGAGCTGGAGGAGGTCGACAAGCGCGGCGAGCTGCTCCCGGAGGACGCCCGTGCGGCCGGCCGGGCGCTGGCCATGACGGTCGGCGCCGCCGCCAAGGCCTGGGGGCAGGCGCTCCTGGTGGGCCTGGTGGAGGCCCGGGACGCGGGAGCCGGCCCCGGCTGGCGCCTGCACGCCTGGGAGCACGACGACGAGGCCGTGGTGCGCGGCTGGTCGGCGCTGTTCGACGCCTGGACCCTGCTCGCCCCGGTGCCGCCCGCCGCGCTGCGCGGGGTGTTCGCCGTGCTGGCCGGACAGGCCGTGGACCAGGCTCCGCAGCTGCTGTCCTTCCTGCACCTGGTGGACGGCCCGGTGCCCGAGAGCGAGCTGCTGGAGCTGCTGCGGCGCGGCCTGGACGAGCGCCGGGTCGGCGGCGGGCCCGGCGGTCCCGGCCTGTCGCCGGTGCCGCACGCGGCCTCCGCGGTGTCCGCGGTCCGCGGCACCTGCCGGGAGCCGCAGATCGACACCCCGGCCGCGCCCTCGGACGTGGCCGCGGTCCTGGACTGGATGCTGGACGGCCTGGCGGCCGTCGGCGCGCTCACCCGCAGGAACGATGCGGCCGAGCTGTCGCCGCTCGGCCACTGGGCGGTGCGGGCGAAGCTGGAGGAGATCTGCACGGTCGCGCAGACGGCGGCCGGGCACATCGAGCAGAGCGCCTTCGAGCTGCTGAACGCCTGCGCGGACTACTCGCCGGGCCCGGCCCGCGCCGAGTACCGCGCCTGGGTCGCGGCCCGTCCGGCGGACCGCGCGGTGGCCGAGCTGCTGGACGCGGCGCAGGGCGACGACGCGCTGGTGCGCGGGCTGGCCTTCGAGGCGCTGCGGGTGGCCGGCGGGCCGGCCGAGCAGGCCGTGCGGGCGGCGGTGGACGAGCCGGTGCTGCGCCCGTACGCGCTGCTGTGGCTGGCGGAGCGCGCGGACGAGGGGGTCTCCCCGGCGGACGTGCTGGGCGCGGACGACGCGGCCTGGCTCTGGGTGGACACGGCGGCCGCGGTGCTCGACCACGGCGAGACGGAACTGCTGGTGGGCCACGTCGAGGGCGCCTCGGCGGGGGACCCGGTGCGGCTGTTCGCGCGGGCCCGGCAGTCCGGGCACCCGCGGGCGGCCTCGGTGCTGACGGCGGTCTCGGGCGTGCACCCGGACCCGGGCGTGGCGCGGGCGGCCCGCCGCTCGGCCTTCAGCGTCCACACCGGCGGCGCGTGACCCCGCGGAGCCCGCGGGCACGCGGAGCCCGCGGACCGCAGAACAGGCGGTGGGCATGCGGAAGGGCCCGGAACCGATCGGTTCCGGGCCCTTCCGCATGCGACGGTCGAGCGGCCTCAGCCGAGCCGCGACTCCGCCCGCCGGGCGCGGACGTCGCCGACCTTCTGCCCCACCTTGCGGCGGATGACCAGCAGCGGCGCCATCGCGGCGAGCGTGATCTGGGCGAACGCGCCGACGTGCATCAGCGCGTCGCCGCCGGGCAGGCCGGTGGCCCAGGCGGCCAGGCAGCCGATGGAGACCACGATCCAGCAGAGCGTGGCGGTGGCGAGCAGCCCCTGCGGCTTCGGGTACTCGATCCGGCTGACCATCAGGTACGCGGCGCCGAAGATGGCGAGCAGACCGGGCAGGAACGGCGGGTCGAGCAGCACGATGGCGATGACCGTCATCGCGCCCATCGGGCAGGGCATGCCCTGGAACACCCCGGGCCGCATCTTGACGGCCGAGAAGCGGGCCAGCCGCAGCACGACCGCGAGCAGCACGGTGATCGCGATGAGCGCCGAGAGCTTGCTGTTGGAGCCCTGGGAGACCATGCCCCAAACCGCGACGAAGTAGGCCGGCGCGATGCCGAAGCTGATCAAGTCCGCCAGGTTGTCCAGTTCCGCTCCGAGGGCGGAGGAGCGCAGCTTGCGCGCCACCAGGCCGTCGAAGAGGTCGCACATCGACCCGATCAGCAGCAGCGTGACCGCCGTGGCGGCGCTGTGCCGGTCCGGAGCGGCGTCCGGGTTGGTGATGTGCGGGACGAGGACCCCGGTGGTGATCGAGTAGATCGCCAGGAAGCCGCAGACGGCGTTCCCCAGGGTCAGGAAGTCGGCGGTGGACAGGTGCTGGGGAGAACGCGGAGCACGCAGCTCGCGGTCGCGCGCCCAGCGGCGGCGGCGCAGGGACGTCTCCTCGTCGTCCAGGCCGACGATTGTCTCAGGATCAGTCACGGTCAAGGCGCGTCACCCCGGCTGTGGTCTTCTGGCCGACCTCGACGCCGACCTCGACGCCGGCCGGCAGGTAGGTGTCGACCCGGGACCCGAACCGGATCAGACCGATCCGGTCGCCCTGCTCGACCTTGGTTCCGGCGGCCACGTACGGCACGATGCGGCGGGCCACGGCCCCCGCGATCTGGACCATCTCGATGTCGCCGAGCTCGGTGTCGAAGTGCCAGACGACCCGCTCGTTCTGGTCGCTGTCCTTGTTGAACGCGGGGACGAAGCCGCCCGCGACGTGCTCGACCGACGTCACCGTGCCCGGCAGGGGCGCGCGGTTGACGTGGACGTTGAGCGGGCTCATGAAGATCGCGACCCGGGTGCGGCCGTCCGGCCAGGCGTCGATGCTCTGCACCACGCCGTCGGCGGGGGAGATCACTCTGCCCGTGCCGACCTCACGCTCGGGGTCGCGGAAGAACCACAGCATGCCCGCGCTGAGCGCGCAGGCGGGTACCGCCGCCAGGGCCCACTTGCCGCTGCGCCGGGTGAGGGCGGTGGTCACGGCGGCCGTGGCGAGGGTGGGGACGAACCAGGGGGTGGCTCCGCGCGCGATGGTCACGCGGGGTCGCCGACCGGACGTCGGGGCTGCGAGGGCATCGCGGTCCGGGACGGAGGTGTGAGGGGACGGGCTGATGGGCATCGAAGACCTTTGTCGCGGGGGATCATGGCCGCTGGACGGGGGCCACCGCGGAATCGGTAATAGAGGGACGGCTTGCTGTCCCGGTGGATGCTATCGGGAGCACACGGTGGGTGGGCAACCCGCCTGCTCGTTCATGTGTCCGGTGGGAGCGCGTGTGCGCGTCCCACCTCTACGACCGTAGCTCGCCCCGGTCCGGTTCCCAAGGGACCGGACGCGGCTGGTGAGACTTGTCTCAGCGGGTGCCCCGATCGAACCACGGCGGGGAAACGGGCGCGGCGGCCGGAAGAAGGTGTGCGGAAGCGGCCGCAGGGCGCGTTGTCGCAGCTGTACGCCCTACGGCCGCTTCCGGAGGGCCGTGCCGGACCCTGGCGGACCAGGCCGGGCCCGTGACGGGGCACGGCGCTCCGCCGGGACGGGCCCGCACGCCCGTCGACCGGCGGTTCGAGGGGGCCGCCCGGCGACGCGGTCGGTCGCCGGACGGCCCGGGGATCACTCGGCGATCCGGTACTCCTCCAGGAGCCGGCGTCCGACGATCATCTTCTGGATCTCCGCAGTACCTTCACCGATGAGCAGCATCGGGGCCTCGCGGTAGAGGCGCTCGATCTCGTACTCCTTGGAGAAGCCGTAGCCGCCGTGGATGCGGAAGGCGTCCTCGACGACCTCCTTGCAGTACTCGGAGGCGAGGTACTTGGCCATGCCGGCTTCGAGGTCGTTGCGCTCGCCGCTGTCCTTCTTGCGGGCGGCCATGACCATCATCTGGTGGGCGGCCTCGACCTTGGTGGCCATCTCGGCGAGCTTGAACTGGATGGCCTGGTGCTCGGCGATCTTCTTGCCGAAGGTGGAGCGCTGCTGGGCGTAGGAGATGCCCAGCTCGAAGGCGCGGCGGGCGACGCCGCAGCCGCGGGCGGCGACGTTGACGCGGCCGACCTCGACGCCGTCCATCATCTGGTAGAAGCCGCGCCCCGGGACGCCGCCGAGGATGCGGTCGGCCGGGATCCGGACGTCCTGCAGCACCAGCTCGGTGGTGTCGACGCCCTTGTAGCCCATCTTCTCGATCTTGCCGGGCACGGTCAGGCCGGGAACCTTGGGGTTCGGGCCGAAACCGGCCTCCTTCTCGATCAGGAAGGTGGTCATGTTCTTGTACGGCGTGTTGCCGCCTTCGTCGGTCTTGCAGAGGACCGCGACGAGGGTGGAGGTGCCGCCGTTGGTGAGCCACATCTTCTGGCCGTTGAGGACGTAGAAGTCTCCCCCGGCCTCCGGCCGGGAGGTGCCCCCAGTGTCCTTGACCGCCTTGGTGGAGATGGCCGAAACGTCGGAGCCGAGGCCGGGCTCGGACATCGAGAAGGCGCCGCGGATTTCGCCGGCGGCCATCTTCGGCAGGAAGTAGTCCTTCTGCTCCTGGGTGCCGTGGGCGTTGATCATGTGCGCCACGATGAAGTGGGTGTTGACGATGCCGGAGACCGACATCCAGCCGCGGGCGATCTCCTCGACCACCAGGGCGTAGGTGAGCAGCGACTCGCCGAGGCCGCCGTACTCCTCGGGGATGGTGAGTCCGAAGAGGCCGAGCTGCTTCATGCCCTCGACGATGGCGGTCGGGTACTCGTCCTTGTGCTCCAGCTCGGTCGCGACCGGAATGATCTCCTTGTCGACGAAATCCCGCACGGTGGCGAGGATGTCCCGCTGGATCTCGGTGAGGCCGTCGGTCTGTGCGAGGCGTCCCATCGTGCGGCTCCGAAATTGTCTGAAGAAGGCGGGGGGGGGGGGATTGCGGGGGCCCTGCCGGCGTGGCTGCGGCAGCAGGGCCCCCGTTACCGGGTGGGGGTCGGCCGATGACGGCGGCCTGCCCCTCCGGGGTCTCCACGGTCTCCTCGGAAGGAGAGGGGGGAGGGGTTCAGGAGAGCGGGGTGGGGCGGCCGGGCTGCTCGCCGCCGCGCGCCTTGGTGTACGTCTCGGTCGGCACCATCACCTTGCGGCGGAAGATGCAGACGACCGTGCCGTCCTGCTTGTACCCCTTGGTCTCGACGTAGACGATGCCGCGGTCGTCCTTGGACTTGGACGGCCACTTGTCGAGCACGGTGGTCTCGCCGTAGACGGTGTCGCCGTGGAAGGTCGGTGCGACGTGGCGCAGCGACTCGATCTCCAGGTTGGCGATCGCCTTGCCGGAGACGTCCGGGACGGACATGCCGAGCAGCAGCGAGTAGATGTAGTTGCCCACCACGACGTTCTTGCCGAAGTCCGTCGTCTTCTCCGCATAGTTGGTGTCCATGTGGAGCGGGTGGTGGTTCATGGTGAGGAGGCAGAAGAGGTGGTCGTCGTACTCGGTGACCGTCTTGCCGGGCCAGTGCTTGTAGACCGCGCCGACCTCGAACTCCTCGTAGGTGCGTCCGAACTGCATGGCTCAGGCCCTCAGCTTTCCGGGATCTCGAACTTGGTGGTGCGCTCCATGCCGGCGGCCCGGCCCTTGCCGGCGATGACCAGGGCCATCTTGCGGCTGGCCTCGTCGATCATCTCGTCGCCGAGCATCGCGGAGCCCTTGGCGCCGCCCGCCTCGGAGGTGCAGTAGTCGTAGGCGTCGAGGATCAGCTCGGCGTGGTCGTAGTCCTCCTGCGAGGGCGAGTAGATCTCGTTCGCGGCGGAGACCTGGTCCGGGTGGAGCACCCACTTGCCGTCGAAGCCGAGGGCGGCGGAGCGGCCGGCGACCTCGCGGTAGCCCTCCTGGTTGCGGATCTGCAGGTACGGGCCGTCGATCGCCTGGAGGTCGTTGGCGCGGGCGGCCATCAGGATGCGCATCAGGATGTAGTGGTAGGCGTCGGCGTTGTAGCCGGGCGGCTGCTCGCCGACGACGAGGGACTTCATGTTGATGGAGGCCATGAAGTCGGCGGGGCCGAAGATGATGGTCTCCAGCCGGGGCGAGGCCTCGGCGATGGCGTCGACGTTGATCAGGCCCTTGGCGTTCTCGATCTGCGCCTCGATGCCGATCTTGCCGACCTCGAAGCCCATGGTCTTCTCGATCTGGGTGAGCAGCAGGTCGAGCGCCTTCACCTGCTCCGCGTCCTGGACCTTCGGCAGCATGATGCAGTCGAGGTTGGGGCCGGCGCCCTCGACCACGGTGATCACGTCGCGGTAGGTCCAGTGGGTGGTCCAGTCGTTGACCCGGACGACCTTGGTCTTGTTGCCCCAGTCGCCGTTGTTCAGCGCGTCGACGATGTTGTGGCGGGCGCTCTCCTTGACCAGGGGGGCGCAGGCGTCCTCCAGGTCGAGGAAGACCTGGTCGGCCGGGAGGCCCTGGGCCTTCTCCAGGAAACGCGGGTTGCTGCCCGGTACGGCGAGGCAGGAGCGGCGCGGGCGCAGGCGGTTGACGTTGGTCATGAGGGTGGTTCGTTCCTTCCCAGTGGTCAGCTGGTCAGCTGGTCAGTTCGTGGCCGGGGCCGGTGCGGGCGTCCACGGCTGGAGCTTGTTGGCCAGCCGGATCTCGTCCACGATCCGGCCGATGATGGTGGTGATGCCGAAGTCCTTCGGGGTGAACACGGCGGCGACGCCGGCGGCCTTGAGGGCCTCGCCGTCCGCTGCCGGGATGATGCCACCCACGATCACCGGGACATCCTGCACCCCGGCGCGGTCCAGGCGCTTCAGGACGTCGGGAACCAGCTCGCAGTGCGCGCCGGAGAGGATCGACAGACCCACGCAGTGGACGTCCTCCGCGACGGCGGCGGAGACGATCTGCTCCGGCGTCAGCCGGATGCCCTGGTAGACCACCTCGAACCCGGCGTCGCGGGCCCGGACGGCGATCTGCTCGGCACCGTTGGAGTGCCCGTCCAGTCCGGGCTTGCCGACCAGCAGGCGCAGCTTGCCGGCGCCCAGCTCCTCGGCGGTCGCGGCGACCGCGGCACGGACCTGCTCCAGCTCCCCGCCGGGCTCGGCGGCGACCGCGACGGGCGCGCCGCCGACGCCGGTGGGGGCGCGGTACTCGCCGAAGACCTCGCGCAGGGCGAAGGACCACTCGCCGGTGGTGACGCCGGCCCGGGCGCAGGCGAGCGTGGCCGGCATCAGGTTGGCCTCGGTGGCGGCGACGGCCTTGAGCTCGGCCAGCGCCGCTCGGGCGGCGGCCTCGTCGCGCTGTCCCCGCCAGGCCTCCAGGGCGGCGAGCACGGACCGCTCGGAGGCCGGGTCGACCACCATGATCGCGGTGTCGAGGTCGGCGGTGAGCGGGCTCGGCTCGGTGGTGTCGAAGCAGTTGACCCCGACGATCTTGTCCTCGCCGGACTCGATCCGGGCCCGGCGGGCCGCGTGTGAGGCGACCAGGTTGGACTTCAGGTAGCCGGACTCGACGGCCGGGATCACCCCGCCCATCTCCAGCACCTTGGCGATCTCCGCCTCCGCGCCGGCCAGCAGCGCGGCGGTCTTGGTCTCGATCACCTCGGAGCCGTTGAAGATGTCGCCGTACTCCAGCAGGTCCGACTCGTACGCCAGCACCTGCTGGATCCGCAGCGACCACTGCTGGTCCCACGGGCGGGGCAGGCCGAGCGCCTCGTTCCAGGCGGGCAGCTGGACGGCCCGGGCGCGGGCGTCCTTGGAGAGGGTGACGGCCAGCATCTCCAGGACGATCCGCTGGACGTTGTTCTCCGGCTGGGCCTCGGTCAGGCCGAGGGAGTTGACCTGGACGCCGTAGCGGAAGCGGCGCTGCTTGGGGTCCGTCACGCCGTAGCGCTCCAGGGTGACCTTCTCCCAGAGCTGGGCGAAGGCGCGCATCTTGCACATCTCCTCGACGAAGCGCACGCCGGCGTTCACGAAGAAGGAGATCCGGGCGACCACGTCGCCCATCCGCTCGGCGGGCACCTGGCCGGAGTCGCGGACGGCGTCGAGCACCGAGATGGCGGTGCACATCGCGTACGCGATCTCCTGGACGGGCGTGGCCCCGGCCTCCTGCAGGTGGTAGCTGCAGATGTTGATCGGGTTCCACTTGGGGATGTTGCCGACGGTGTAGGCGATCATGTCGGTGATCAGCCGCACCGACGGGCCGGGCGGGAAGACGTGCGTCCCGCGCGACAGGTACTCCTTGACGATGTCGTTCTGGGTGGTGCCGGTGAGCTTGGCGATGTCGGCGCCCTGCTCCTCGGCGACCACCTGGTAGAGCGCCAGCAGCCACATCGCGGTGGCGTTGATCGTCATGGAGGTGTTGGTCTGTTCGAGCGGGATGCCGTCGAACAGGGTGCGCATGTCGCCGACGTGCCCGACCGGGACGCCGACCCGGCCCACCTCGCCGCGGGCGAGGATGTGGTCGGAGTCGTAGCCGGTCTGGGTCGGCAGGTCGAAGGCGACGGACAGGCCGGTCTGGCCCTTCGCCAGGTTCCGCCGGTAGAGCGCGTTGGAGTCGCTCGCGGTGGAGTGGCCGGCGTAGGTGCGCATCAGCCAGGGCCGGTCGCGCTTCTGGGGCTCGGTCATCGGGTCCGTCTCACACGTTTCGGAAGCGGTTGATGGCGTCGACGTGCGTGGCGCGGAACTCCTGGTCGCGCACGCCGAGGCCCTCCTCGGGGGCCAGGCAGAGCACGCCGACCTTGCCCTGGTGCTTGTTGTGGTGCACGTCGAGGGCGGCCTGGCCGGTCTCCTCCAGGGAGTAGACCTTGGACAGGGTGGGGTGGATCTTGCCCTTGGCGACCAGGCGGTTGGCCTCGAAGGCCTCGCGGTAGTTCGCGAAGTGCGAGCCGACGATGCGCTTGAGCGACATCCACAGGTAGCGGTTGTCGTACTGGTGCATGTAGCCCGAGGTGGAGGCGCAGGTGACGATGGTGCCGCCCTTGCGGGTGACGTACACCGAGGCGCCGAAGGTCTCGCGGCCCGGGTGCTCGAAGACGATGTCCACGTCCTCGCCGCCGGTGAACTCGCGGATCTTGGAGCCCAGGCGCTTCCACTCGCGCGGGTCCTGGTTGTTCTCGTCCTTCCAGAACCGGTAGCCCTCGGCGGAGCGGTCGATGATCGCCTCGGCGCCCATGGCGCGGCAGATCTCGGCCTTGGCATCGCTGGAGACCACGCAGATCGGGGTGGCGCCGCCGGCCAGCGCGTACTGGGTGGCGTACGAGCCGAGGCCGCCGCTGGCGCCCCAGATCAGCACGTTGTCGCCCTGCTTCATGCCGGCGCCGTTGCGCGAGACCAGCTGGCGGTACGCGGTGGAGTTGACCAGGCCGGGGGAGGCGGCCTCCTCCCAGGTGAGGTGCTTCGGCTTGGGCAGCAGCTGGTTGGTCTTCACCAGGGCGATCTGGGCCAGGCCGCCGAAGTTGGTCTCGAAGCCCCAGATGCGCTGCTCCGGGTCCATCATCGTGTCGTTGTGGCCGTCCGGGGACTCCAGCTCGACCGAGAGGCAGTGCGCGACGACCTCGTCGCCCGGCTTCCAGGAGTTGACGCCGGCACCGGTGCGCAGCACGACGCCCGCGAGGTCGGAACCGAGGACGTGGTACGGCAGGTCGTGGCGCTTGGTGAGCGGCGACAGCCGGCCGTAGCGCTCCAGGAAGCCGAAGGTGGAGACCGGCTCGAAGATCGAGCTCCACACGGTGTTGTAGTTCACCGAGCTGGCCATGACGGCCACCAGGGCCTCGCCGGGGCCCAGTTCGGGCAGCGCGACCTCGTCGAGGTGAAGGGACTTGCGGGGGTCCTTGTCGCGGCTGTCGAGGCCCGCGAACATCTGCTCCTCGTCCTTGTGGAGCGTGACCGCCCGGTAGGACTCGGGGAGCTTGATCGCCGCGAAGTCCGCCGACGTGCTGTCGGTGCTGAGGATCGCGTCGAGGATTTCCTGCATGGCTGCCTCCGAAGGCGTACCTGTGTGAGGGTCACAGGGCGTCTGGGGGAGCCGGGAGCGGACACCGGCTTCGCTGAGATGGGTGGTGGTCGGGTCAGGCTGGGCGCCCGGCGTGGACCGGGCCGTGCTGGCACTGCTCCCGGGGTGTGGGAACACCGGACGACGGCGCGCCGAGGTGGGGAGCCGCGGCGCCGCGACTGGTGAGTAACAAGGTAGTGGCACCCTGTGCCACTCGTAAAGACACCGGGTGTCAGGAATTCCGACCGGCCGAAAAGGGCGGAAACGGCGCGTGACGCGCGTTGCGCGGACAGCCGAAAGGCCCGCGCCGACGAATCGGCGCGGGCCTTTGATATCGCTCTGACCTGCGTAAACGCTGGGCCTATGACTCCCGGGCGCCGCTCAGTGCGGCCCGGATGCTGTCCACCACGACGTCCAGCGGGGCGTCCGTCCGGGCGACTGTGATGAGCACCTCACCTCCGGGGCTGGCACTCAGTGCGCTCTCGGCCACGGTGTCACCGGGGGCCCCACTGGCACCGGGTGCCACCACGGACCCCCGGCGTCTGGCACCCGGGGCGCTGGCGGCCCAGAAGGTCCGCCGGATCACCTCGAAGGAGTGGTCCAGCTGTGCCTCCACGTCCCCCCGCCCGCCGGCCCGCAGCCAGCGCCGCAGCACGTGGTTGTGCGCCGCGACGACCGCCGCCGCCGACACCTCGGCCAGCATCGAGTCGTCCTCGCCGCCGCGCTGCCAGCCGGACGGGATGGACTCGCCGGTGTCGAACCGGCCCAGCAGGTACCGGGTGAACAGCCGCTCGTAGCGCGCCACCACGGCGATCTCCCGCTCGCGCAGCGCCGGGACCTGGCGGATCAGCTGGTACCGCGCGACCGACACCCCCGGGGTGGAGGCGTACATCCGCAGCACCTCCTTGATGCCGCGGCAGACCACGTCCAGCGGGTGCTCCTCCGGCTCGGCGCTCGCCAGCAGGTCGGCCACCCGGACGAGGGTGTCGTCGTGGTCCGGGAAGATCGCCTCCTCCTTCGACCGGAAGTACCGGAAGAAGGTGCGCCGGGCCACGCCGGCGGCGGCCGCGATCTGGTCGACCGTGGTCTCCTCGTAGCCCTGCGAGGCGAACAGCTCCATCGCGGCCGTGGCCAGGTCCTGGCGCATCTGCTGGCGCTGCGCCGCCGCCCGGCGGCTGCCCGGCCCGCCCTCCGGCCCGGTGCCCCCGGTCGAGGGGGCGGTCCGCTCGGTGCCGTGCGAACCGGCGGGGCGCTGCGGGGAGGCTGACTGAACCCGATCCATGTCCGGAACGCTACACGGCCCCGGGGGTGCGGCCGCGGGCCTTCCCCGGCGCACCGGTGCGACCGGGGCGCTCACGGCCGGCCGGGGCCAGCGTGAGGACACCGCCCCGGGGCTCCAGCCGGGGCGCGCGGCGGGCGCGGCCCCGTGCGGCGGCGCGCCGTTGCCGTGCGCCGCGCCGCCGTACGGAGGGGTCCCGGAGGGCGGTCCGGCCTGGTACGGGCCGCCGCCCCCGGGCTGCGGCGTGGTCACCGGCGCGCGTGGTCGCGGAAGCCGCGGCCGGTCTTGCGGCCCAGGCAGCCCGCCGCGACCAGGTGCTCCAGCAGCGGCGCGGCGGCCAGGCCGGGCTCGCGGAACTCCTGGTGCAGCACCTGCTCGATGGTCAGCGAGACGTCCAGGCCGACCACGTCCAGCAGCTCGAACGGGCCCATCGGGTAGCCGCAGCCGAGCTTCATCGCGGTGTCGATGTCGTCCACCGTCGCGTAGTGCTCCTGCAGCATCCGCACCGCGTCGTTCAGGTAGGGGAAGAGCAACGCGTTGACGATGAAGCCGGCCCGGTCGCCGCACTCCACCGGGTGCTTGCGGACCTTGGCGGTCAGTTCCAGCACGGTCGCGGTGACGTCCGGCGCGGTCAGCACGGTGGAGACCACCTCGACCAGCTTCATGGCCGGGGCCGGGTTGAAGAAGTGCATGCCGATCACGTCCTGCGGCCGCGAGGTGGCGGTCGCGCAGCTGATCACCGGCAGCGAGGAGGTGGTGGTGGCGAGCACCGCGCCCGGCTTGACGATCTTGTCCAGGGTGGCGAACAGCTCGCGCTTGATCCCCAGGTCCTCGGCCACCGCCTCGACCACCAGGTCGACGTCGGCCAGCTCGGCGTACTGGCCGACCGGGGTGACCAGCGCCAGCGCGGCGTCCCGCTGCTCGGCGGACATCCGGCCCTTGGCGACCGAGCGCTCCAGGGACCTGGCCAGCTGCGCCTTCGCGCGGTCGGCCTTCTCCTGGCTGCGGGCGGCCAGCAGCACCGGGTGCCCGGCCTTGGCGAACACCTCGGCGATGCCGGTCGCCATGGTGCCCGAGCCGCAGACGCCGACGGTGCGGACCTCGCGGCCCGGCACCTTCGGCAGGGCCGGACCGGTCGCCGCGTCCACGGCCCTGGACGAGCCCGGCGCCTCGTAGGTGTAGAAGCCGCGGCCGGACTTGCGGCCCAGCAGCCCGGCCGAGACCAGCTGGCCGAGGATCGGGGCGGGGGCGTGCAGGCGGTCCCGCGACTGCTCGTACATCGCCTCCAGGACGGTGCGCGCGGTGTCGACGCCGATCAGGTCGAGCAGCGCCAGCGGGCCCATCGGCAGACCGCAGCCGAGCCGCATCGCGGCGTCGATGTCCTCCCGCGAGGCGTACTTGGACTCGTACATCGCGGCGGCCTGGTTCAGGTACGCGAACAGCAGGCCGTTCACCACGAACCCGGCCCGGTCGCCGGCTGCCACCGGCTCCTTGCCGAGGTCGCGGGCGAAGGCGGCGGCGTCCTCGGCGGTCTGCGGGGAGGTCAGCACGGTGCGGACCACCTCGACCAGCTTCATGGTGTGCACCGGGTTGAAGAAGTGCAGGCCCAGCACCCGCTCCGGACGGGCGGTCGCGGCGGCGATCCGGGTCACCGAGAGCGCGGTGGTGCCGGTGGCCAGCACGGTCGTCTCCGGGCAGATCCGGTCCAGCTCGGCGAAGACCTCCCGCTTCAGCTCCAGCTGCTCGGGTACCTCCTCGATCACCAGGTCCGCGCCGGCGGCGGCCGCCAGCTCGTGCCCGACGGAGATCCGGGTCAGCAGCCCGCTGCGCTCCTCGGCGGTGAGCCGCTCCCGGTCGACCGCGTGCGCGGTCGCCTCCTCGATCCGGGCCAGTGCCCGGGCGGCGGAGTCCTCGGTGGCCTCGATGCCGATCACCCGGCGGCCGCTCTTGGCGACGGCCACCGCGACGCCGGCACCCATCGTGCCGAGGCCGACGACGGCGACGGTCGGGAAGGGACGCTCCATCTGTCCTGACTCCTAGTCATGAAGGGCCCGCGCGTGCTCCGGCGGGCACGCCGCCGCGCCCGTACGCCGGGGGCGGCCGCCGCCGGAGGAGGGTTCACGCGCGGGGGCTTGGGGAGATGACGGGGTGCGGCCCACCCGGGCAGCGGCCGGTCCGCTCCGGCCGAACTGCGGGTGTGCCGTGGTACTCAGGCGCTCGAAGGTGAAGGAAGCGGCTCTGATGCGAGGGGAAACCCGGCCGGCCGCGGTTCGCGGCACCGGCCGGTGAAAGCGCACCGCGCGAGCGCCGCAGACACGGCGACCGCAGGCTCCCGCCGGTGCGGCTCCCGAAGCCCGGCGGTGGTGCGTCCGGCCACTGTAGCGAAGCTACTCGCCGGTAGGAAGGGGGCGTGGGCGGAAAACCGTTCGGGCGCGCGGGCCGCTGCCCGCTAGGGTGATCGACGCGGGGGCGGCTCCGCGGCGTGCTTCCTTCTCTCATCTTTCACATGACCGAGTGCGCACTCTCCGCCCCCGCTTTGTCGTATCCGACGGGGGAAGAGCTGTGAAGAAGCCGAGCGTCGCGGCGCCCGACCACGGGCTGGACGCCTACCTGCTGCGCCGCCACGGGACGGTCCCGGTCGAGGCCGGGGCCGCGCCCGCGGAACCGGACCCCTGGACGGCCGAGGGCCTGATCGCCCTGGAGGCCGACCTGGCCCGGCGCGGACACGTCCTGACCCGCGACCTGCACGCCGCCCTCGGACGGCTGCGCCCGGCCGCGCTGGCCGAGACCGGCACGCGCCTGCTGGCACGGATCGACGCGACGCTCGGCGCCGACCGCCGCCACCAGCCGCTGTTCCGCCGCTTCCCCGAGGGCGTGCCCTCCCGCGCACGGGCCGACTACTCGGCGGCCGTCCGCGGCTACCTCCTCTGCCAGGCGAGCCAGATCTGCCTCTGCTGCGGGCGCAGCAGCCTGGAGGCCGGGATCGGCGCGCTCGCCCCCTGCGCACACCTGCTGTGCGGCGACTGCCACGACGACCTCGTCGAGCCCTCCGGCGACGCCCGCTGCCCGGTCTGCCGCACCCCGCTGGACCGGCAGCGCCGCCTCGCGCCCGACACCCGGGGCGCCCGGCACACCGCCCGCGCCCTCCAGCCCGGCAGCACCCTGCGGCCGCTGCGCCTGGCCGAGGCCGGCGACCGGGCCGAACTCGCCGGCACCGCGCTCGCCGCCCTGCTCGCCCGGCGGACCCCGCTGGACCCGCAGGACCGCGAGGACCTGGCCCTGCTGCTCGACCACGCCCCGGCCGACCCGGCCGCCTGGCTGCCCGCCGAGATCCCCGTCCGGGAGAGCCGCGCCACCGTGCTGGCCGCGCTGCTGCGCCGCGACCCGGAGCACACCCGACCGCTGCTCGCCGCCCACCTCACCACCGCCACCGACGTGCTGCGGCTGATCTGGGCGTGGTCCGGCGCCGAACCCGACCTGCTGCCGGAGACCGCCCGCACCCTGCGGCTGCGGGGCCTGCCCCGCCCGCTGCGCCGCGAACTGCTCGCCGTCCTGGACGCGTTCCCGGTCGGCACCCTCGCCGAGGACCTGCGCCGCCACCGCCAGCCCTGGCTGCGGGCCGGCGAACTGCTGCACCCGTACGAGCACCGCGCCCGCTTCCCGTACGCGGCGGCCGCCTTCGCCGTCGTCCGGCAGAGCGACCTCGACCTGCACGGCCTCGGCCCGCACCTGCGCGAGGCCCCCGCCCCGCTACGGGTGCGCGAGACACCCGCCGGGCACACCCGGCTGACCGTCGAGACCTTCGCCGCCCGGGTCGAGCACGCCCTCGAACAGGGCGACCTGCCCGCCGCCGTGCGCCTGCTGGCCCGCCGCCCCGGCGAACTGGTGCGCCGACTGCACCACCTGCTGCGGGTGCACGCCACCTGGTCCCCCGGCGCGCCCCTGCCCGCCGAACTCGCCGACGCGCTGCCGGCCGCGCTGCGCGCGGTCGCCCCCGGCCCGCTGCTCGGCGCGTACGGACGGCTGCGCGCGCCGCGCGGGATCGGCGAGCAGCGGCTGTACTTCCCGCGCGGCCGGGTCGCCTCGGCGCACGTCCGCCGCGACTGGGGCAAGCCCGTCCCGGCCGGGCTGAGCGCGCCGGTCTGCGCCCTGATCGAGGCCGAACTGCTGCGCCGGGCCGGGCAGTCCGAGCGCTACGACGTGGCCGTGCTGGACGCCGGGCTGGCCGACCTGGTGGTCCCGTTCGCCGAACGGGCCAGTGCCAAGACCCTGGTCGCCGTGCCGCGCGGCAGCGTGCAGCGGCTCCCGCACGGGCAGCACCTGCGGCTGTTCGTGCACTGGACGCAGCGCCCGCCGCAGCGGGTGGACCTCGACCTGTCGGTCGCCTTCTACGACGAGGAGTGGCAGTTCACCGGCCTGTGCGACTACACCCGGCTGGTGCTCGGCCCGCGCGCCGCCGTGCACTCCGGGGACTTCACCACCGCCCCGCCGCCGCACGGCGCCACCGAGTTCGTCGACCTCGACCTGCAGGCGCTGGGCAAGGTCCGCGCCCGGTACGCCGTGGTGGTGGTGTTCAGCTACAACGACATCCCCTTCGAGGACCTCGCCGACGCGTTCGCCGGCTTCATGACCCTGACCCCCTCCGAGGCGGCCCGGAACCGCACGGGCGCCTTCCACCCCAGGAGCGTCCGCCAGCGGCTGGACCTCGCCGGGGACGCCAGGATCTGCGTCCCGATGATCGTCGACCTGCACACCCGCAGCCACACCTGGACCGACCTCAACGTCGGCGCCGCTTCCGGGTTCCACAACCTCTTCCGGCACCACGCCGAGATCGGCACGCTGGCCGAGGCCGTGACCAGCCACTTCGCCACCGGCACCCGGGCCACCCTGTGGGACCTCGGCTGCGCCGCCGCCGCGGCCGCCAGCGACGAGGTGTGGGTGCGCGACCGCACCGGCCTCGGGCTGGGGCGCTACCACCGGGGCGCGGACGAGCCGGTGGCGGCCTTCGCCGAGCGGCTGCGCGGGCGGCACGAGAGCGACCACCGCACCGAGCAGCCGGCCGACGACACCGCCCGGCTGATCGCCGAACGCCTCGGCGGCTCACGGGCGTTCGCGGCCCTGGTGCACGCCGACGTGCCCGTCCCGGAGGGCGCCGGCGGGACGCTGTACCGGCTCTACCCGGGCCGGCTGGACGCCGCTCCGGACACACTGGAGCGGATCACCGCCGGGGAGCTGGTGGCCCGGTTCGCTCCGAACGGGTGAACGGGTGGACGGGCTTCCGTTTGGACCACCCGATAGGGGAGTTACGGAAGCCCGACCGGCGGGGCAGCATGGTGACATGACCATCGGAACCGCCACCGCCGGCCCCACCGCGCCCGGCGCCGCCCAGCCCTCCGGTGCCGATCCGTTCGGCCCCGCCGGCTCCGCGGCCGCCGTGGGGCTGCCCCCGCGCGCCGAGCGGGCCGAGCGCGCCCAGCAGGCGGCCGACCGGCTGCGCACCGCCGCCGTGGAGGCGGTGGCCGTCACCTGGGTGGACAACGCGGGCGTCACCCGGGTCAAGGCCGTGCCGCTCGGCGGTCTGACGCACGCCGCGCAGTGGGGCGTCGGCACCGCGCCCTGCTTCGACGTGTTCCTCGCCGACGACGCGATCACCACCAGCCCGATCATCGGCGGCCCCACCGGGGACCTCAGGCTCTACCCCGACGTGGAGCGGATCGTCCCGCTCGCCGCCCAGCCCGGCTGGGCCTGGGCCCCGGGGGACAGGTACACCCAGAGCGGCGCCCCGCACCCCGGCTGCCAGCGGCTGTTCGCCCGCCGGGCGCAGGCCGCGGCGGCCGGGCGCGGGCTGAGCCTCAAGGCCGGCATCGAGATCGAGTGGGTGGTCGCCCTCGCCGGTTCCCCGCAGGAGGCGCCGCAGTACCCGACGCACGGCCCCGCGTACGGGATGCACCGGCTCACCGACCTCTCCGACTACCTGCGCGACGTCCTGCGCGCCCTCGGCGAGCAGGGCCTGGACGTCCTGCAGATCCACCCCGAGTACTCCCCGGGCCAGTTCGAGGTCTCGGTGGCCCCCGAGGGCCCGGTCGGCGCCGCGGACACCTCCGTCCTGGTCCGGCACACCGTCCGGGCCGTCTCCGCCAGGCACGGCCTGCGGGTCTCCTTCGCGCCGGTGGTCGAGGCGGGCGCGGTCGGCAACGGCGGGCACCTCCACCTCAGCCTCTGGCGGGACGGGCAGAACCTCGGGCACGGCGGCCCAGGCCCGCACGGGCTGACGGCCGAGGCCGAGGGCTTCCTCGCCGGGGTGCTCGACGCGCTGCCCGAACTGCTGGTGCTCGGCTGCTCCAGCCCCGCCGGGTACCTGCGGCTGGTGCCCTCGCACTGGGCCGGCGCCTACCAGTGCTGGGGCCTGGAGAACCGCGAGGCCGCGCTACGGCTGGTGACCGGCTCCACCGGGGAGCGGGCCGCCGCCGCCAACGCCGAGGTCAAGTGCTTCGACGCCAGCGCCAACCCGTACCTGGCGGTCGGCGCGGTGATCGCGGCCGGCCTCGCCGGGCTGGACCAACGCCGGGCCCTGCCGCCGGAGTTCACCGGAGATCCGGCGGCCGCCGAGCCCGGTACGGTGCCCAGGCTGCCGCAGGCTCCGGCCGAGGCGCTGGCCGCGTACGAGCGCTCGGCGGTGCTGCGCGAGGCGCTCGGCGAGCCGCTGTACCAGGCGGTGCTGGCGGTGCGCCGGGCGGAGGCCGAGCAGTACGCCACCGCCACGCCCGAGGAGGTGGCCGCGGCCACCCGCTGGCGGTACTGACCGGTGGCCCGGCCGCGGCCCGCACCGTCCGCAGCGGCGCCCGCGCTGGTCGACCACCACTGCCACAGCGTGGTGGCCGCCGACCTCTCCGACGACGCCCTGGCCGGGCTGCTCACCGAGTCCGACCGTCCGCCCGCGCCCGGCTGCTCGCCCTTCGACAGCGCGCTCGGCCTCGCCGTGCGGCGCTGGTGCCCGCCCGCGCTCGGCCTTCCGGCGCACGCCCCGGCTGCCGAGTACCTGGACCGGCGGCGCGAGTTGGGCGCCGCCGGGGCGACCGGCCGGCTGCTCGCCGCAGCCGGGCTGGACACCTGCCTGGTGGACACCGGGCTGACCGAGGCCGCGGGCCTGCCGCTGCTGCCGCCGGCCGAACTGGCCGCGGCCGCCGGGGCGTCGGTGCGCGAGGTGGTCCGGCTGGAGTCCGTCGCCGAGGCGGTGGCCTCCGGTGCCGAGGACTGGCCGTCGGCCGTCGCCGAGGCGCTGGCGGCCGCCGCCGGCGGGGCCGTCGCGGTGAAGTCCGTGCTCGCCTACCGGCACGGCCTGGCCGCCCCGGCCGAACGGCCTGCCCGCCGGGCCGTGGTGGCCGCGGCCGGCGCCCGGCTGCGCGGCGGGTCCGGGCGGCTCACCGACCCGGTCCTGCTGCACCACCTGCTCTGGACGGCCGTGGAGGTCTGCGCCGAGCTCGGCCTGCCGATCCAGCTCCACACCGGCTTCGGCGACCCGGACCTCACCCTGCACCGGGCCGACCCGTCCCTGCTGACGGACTTCGTGCGCGCCGCCGAGCCCAGCGGCGTCCCCCTGGTGCTGCTGCACTGCTACCCGTACCACCGTCAAGCCGCCTGGCTGGCCCAGGCCTTTCCGACGGTCTTCACCGACCTCGGGCTGACGGCTTCCTACACCGGCCCGCAGGTGGCATCGGTGCTGGGCGAGATGCTGGAACTGGCGCCGTTCGGCAAATTGCTGTTCTCCACGGACGCATACGGGCTACCCGAACTTTTCTTGGTGGGCACCTGTCAGTTCCGGCACGGACTGGCCGTGTTGCTGGATCGTTGGCGGGCGGACGGTGCCTGTTCCGCCGCTGACGCGCAGCGGCTGACGTGCTCGATCGCCGCCGACAACGCCCGTCGGCTGTACGCCCTGTAGCTGCACCGCGGCCGTGCGGGCCCGGTGCCCGGCCGCCGTTATCGGGGCAAAGGAAGCACGTCGGCGAACCATCACTTTTTAACAATCTTGGCCCCTGTTTCCCTTGTTGACCTGCGGACTCCTAACATCCGTTGCTGGTCTAGATGTGACGATTAGATGACTACCTCTTGCGCATCTCATCGAATATTCATTAGCGTCCGGTCATTCCCAGTGCACCTGCCAACCGCAGCTGCCGCATGACGACTCGGGAGGGCCACCCCCAATGAGAGTTTCTCGGATCAGCCGGACCCGGTACGCGGCGGTGGGCCTCGTGCTCGCCACTGCCGGCGCCCTCGCGCTCCCGGCCGGCACCGCCGTCGCGGCCCCCACGGCCGACCCGACGACCGGTCCGCTGCTCAGCTACGTCGTCAACACCAAGGCCAACCACGGCCAGGTGCAGAAGGTCGAACAGGCCGTCAAGAGCCTCGGCGGCACGGTGGTCTACTCGTACGAGCAGATCGGCGTCGTCATCGCCCGCTCGACCGACACCAAGTTCGCCGAGAAGCTGCGCCTGGCCAAGGGCGTCGACTCCGTCGGTGCCAGCCGCACCAAGGGCATCACGGCTGCCGACCGCGAGAAGGCCGAGGTCGTCGCCGAGCCCACCGCCGCCGCGGCCGCCCCCGGTCAGGAGCCGCTTGAGGCCAACCAGTGGGACATGCGCCAGATCGGTGTCGACAAGGCGCACAAGCTCTCCCTGGGCAGCCGCAACGTCACCGTCGGCGTGCTGGACTCCGGCATCGACGGCACCCACGAGGACCTGGCCGCCAACGTGGACGCCTCGCAGTCGGTCTCCTGCATCGACGGCGGCAAGCCGAACACCGACTGGAAGGCCTGGCAGCCGGGCCCCGACGGTGACCACGGCACCCACGTGGCCGGCACCATCGCCGCCGCCAAGAACGGCAAGGGCATCGTGGGCATCGCCCCGAACGTCAAGCTGGCTGCGGTCAAGGTCGTGGACGACGGCGGGTTCATCTACCCGGAGTACGCGATCTGCGGCTTCGTGTGGGCCGGTGAGCACCAGTTCAAGGTGACCAACAACAGCTACTACATCGACCCGTGGATGTTCAACTGCCCGAACGACAAGGACCAGGCGGCCATCACCGCCGCCGTCCGCAAGGCCGTCGCGTTCTCGCAGCGCAAGGGCGTCCTCAACGTCGCCGCGGCGGGCAACGAGAACATCGACCTGGCGCACAAGACCACTGACGTCTCCAGCCCGGACGACACCACCCCCGGCACCCGTCCGGTCACCAACGACTGCCTGTCGCTGCCGACCGAGCTCCCGGGCGTCCTGGCCGTCTCCTCGGTGGGCGTCAACGGCGACAAGTCGTACTACTCCAGCTACGGCAAGGGCGTCGTGACCGTCGCCGCGCCGGGTGGCGACGCCCGATACCAGATCCCGAACACCCCGGACAAGAACGGCCGCATCCTGTCCACCCTCCCCGGTGGCAAGTACGGCTACATGCAGGGCACGTCGATGGCCTCGCCGCACGCCACCGGTGTGGTCGCCCTGCTCGCCAGCACCTTCCCGTGGGCCAGCGCGGACGAGCTGACCGAGATGCTGACCAGCCAGGCCGAGTCCCACGCCTGCCCGACCGGCGACTGGAACCCGGGCGGCGCCGGCCAGTGGAAGGCCACCTGTGAGGGCGGCGCCGACGACAACGGCTTCTACGGCGCGGGCATCATCAACGCCGAGAAGGCGGTCCAGTGGTGGCGCTGATGCGTTGATGCGCTGATGCGCTGACCGCGACGACACCTGATCGCCGAGCCGGGGAGCGGGGCCACACGGGCCCCGCTCCCCGGTCGCGTTTGAGTAGCCGTACTCAGGCCTCCGCCTCCCCCGCCGCCGAGGATGGGTCCGTACCCGACGGAGTCACCACAGGAGTTGAGCGGCATGGCACAGACCGTCCCCGGCCGACAGGCCCTTCCCGGCAAGCGGAACCGGCTCGCGCTGGCCCTGGGCGTGGGCGAACTGCTGCTCGCCGCACCGATGCTGGCCACGGTCGCGGCCGGCGGCCTGGTGGTCGCCGTGATGGGCCTGGCCGCCGGTGGGTCGGCGGTCGCGGTGCTGCTCCTCGGCCTGCTGCTCGCCGCCGGCCCGCTGCTCGGCCTGGGCCTCGGGTTCCTGGTCGCCCGGCTGCAGCGGCTGCCCCGGGACGTCGCGTTCCCGGTGGTCGGCTTCGGCCTGCTGCTCGGAACGGCGGTCGAGTACTTCGGCTGGATCCGCCCCGCGATGGGCTGACCCGCGGCCGCCCCCCGATCGGTGGCCGGCTCAGCCCTCGTCGAAGTGGTGCTCCCAGACCGTCTCCACCGACGGCTTGCCGTGCAGGTCCGGCACCTGCTGCAGCCAGGCCGGCCGCCCGGCCCTGGTCCGGGCCGCCTGCCGCCGCTCGGCCTCGCGCAGCTGCTCGGGCGTGGCGAAGCCCTCCGGCAGCCACTCCTCGGAGAGCACCACCCGGGCTGCCAGGTGGGTGACGTACGCGTGCCGGACGGCGTCCGCCGAGTCGAAGCCGGGCTCGTCGGCCAGCCACTCGTCCGGGACCAGGGCCAGCACCTCCTCCAGCAGCGGCACGGTGACCAGCGGGCCGAGCTCCTCGTCGGCCAGCCGGACGTCCGGGGCCGAGCCGCCGAGCGCGTGCGCGCTGAGGTCGTACCGCTTGCCGACGGACGCCTCGGCGCCCGCCCAGCGGTGGTGGAAGATCAGCGCGGCGCCGTTGTCGATCAGCCAGAGCCGCCCGTGCCAGACCACCAGGTTGGGGTTGTGCACGGTGCGGTCGACGTTGCCGGTGAGCGCGTCCAGCCAGACCACCCGGCCGGCCTCGACGGAGTCCACCGCGATCGTCCCCGGGCGGAAGTCCCGCGCCCCGGGCAGCAGGTCCATCCCCAGGTTGAGTCCCGCGCTGGCCTTGAGCATGTCCTGGATCTCGGTGTCCGGCTCGTCCGCGGCGACGGCCGGGTCGAAGTCCACCAGCCGCAGCTCCGGCACCCGCAGGCCCAGCCGCCGGGCCAGCTCGCCGACGATCACCTCGGCGATCAGCGCCTTGCGGCCCTGCGCGGCCCCGGTGAACTTGACCACGTACGTTCCCAGGTCGTCGGTCTCCACCACACCGGGAACGGAGCCGCCGGCGCGCAGCGGGTCGACGTAGCGCACTGCAGTCACCAGATCGAGCACACCGGCCACCCTAATTCGTTGACGGCGGATCGGTGTAGCCAGGGGCTGCGGCCGGTCCGTTCGAATCCCGGGCCGTCAGGCCCCGGGGACGGACCGGCGCGCGACACCGCGGCCCCGGCCTGCCGGGGTGTCGGTGCGGGGCGGCAGACTGCGCGCATGAGTGACATCCCACACGCCTCCCACCGGCAACTCGGCCTGGCCTGGGTCGGGTCCATGGGTGGACCGCTGGTCGTCGTCCCGGTGTCCGCGCTGCACCGGTGGGGCGGATGCACCCCGGAGGGTGTGATCGTCGGCGGCACCGACCGGCCGGACGACTACGACCGGGCTTGCGCGGTCGAGGGTTCCGCCGAGGTGATCGGCCTGGGCGGCGGCACCGCATCCGCTCTGGTGCTGGGTGACGAGCCCGCCGCCACCTGCTACCTGTCCGAGCGGAAGAGCTTCCTGCGGTGGTTCGCCGCCGACTCCGACGTCGAACTGCTCGCCGCTGCCGAGGCCGCGCTGGACGACCCGTCGACGCCGTGGGAGGAGTGCGGGGTCTGGGAAACCGACGGACCGGCAGTCCTCATGGACTCGGCCGAGGCCGGCAGCGACCTCGGCGTGCTCTACCCCACCGGCGGGGGGCAGCCGGACGAGGCCCCGGTCCCCTTGCCCGCAGGACGCTGGAGGGTCCGCGCTTTCTGCGAGAACGCCGACTCCCACCGGCTCGGCGTGGTCCAGCTCCTCCCCGAGTCCGGTCCGCAGCCGCCCGCACCCTGACACGGGCGACAGCCCGAGGATTCGAACGTCGGGTCCGTGCCCGGAACGGCCGGCTCGACCGCTCGGCACCGTGAGGTGTCCATCCCGCCGCGTCACGGGCGTGACCCTGTGATTGGCTTGCCGGTGAGAGCGCTACCACCACACGAGGAGAGCAAGGTCATGGGACAGGTGCAGGCCACCACCGAGCGGGTCTACGACGCGGCCCCCGAGCGGGTGTACGAGGTGCTGGCCGACTACCAGGTGACCCGCCCGAAGCTGCTGCCCGCGCAGTACAGCGAGTACGAGGTCCGGGTCGGCGGCACCGGCGCCGGCACCCAGGTGCACTGGAAGCTGCAGGCCACCGAGAAGCGGGTGCGCGACTGCCTCTTCACCGTGTCGGCGCCGAAGCCCGACCAGCTGGTGGAGAAGGACGCCAACTCCAGCATGGTGATCACCTGGACCGTCGCCGCGGCCGGCGAGGGCCGCAGCAAGGTCACCGTGACCGCCACCTGGCAGGGCGCGACCGGCATCGGCGGCTTCTTCGAGCGCACCTTCGCCCCGAAGGGCCTGAACCGGATCCACGACGAGGTGCTGGCCAACCTGGCCGCCGAGGTCCGCTGAGGACCGCCGAGGTCCGTCGGGGCCGGCCGAGCCTCGCTGAGGTCCGCCGAGCGTCGCTGAGGTCCGCCGAGCGTCGCTGAGGTCCGCCGAGCCTCGCCGAGGCCCGCCGAAGCCGGCCGGGGCCCGCCGGGCGGCGCGCCGGAATTCGACGGCAGCGCGATTCGAGCGCGTAGATCCACCGATGCACGTGAATCGCGTGGGAATTCGAGCGGCTCGGCCACCCGTACGACGCGAAAGCCGTACGGGTGGCCGAACCGCCACCTCCGGGTGACGGGGGCCGCCCGGCACGGGGGAGCCACCCTAGGCTCGCCGCCGTGCATATGACGATCCTTCACATTTCGCAACCGGTGGACGGCGGGGTCGCCCGCGTCGTCACCGACCTGGTCCGGGGGCAGCGCGAGGCCGGCCACCGGGTGCTGGTCGCCTGTCCGCACGGCGGGCGGCTGGCCGAGGAGGCCGCCGCGGTGGGCGCGCTGGTCCAGGACTGGCCCGCCGGGCGCTCGCCGGGCCCGGGCACCGCCGCCGAGGCCTGGCGGCTGCGCCGGATCGTCCGCGCGGCCGCGCCCGACGTGGTCCACCTGCACAGCGCCAAGGCGGGACTGGCCGGCCGGCTGGCGGTGCGCGGCGCCGTTCCGACCGTCTTCCAGCCGCACGCCTGGTCCTTCGCCGCCGTGGACGGCGCGCTGGCCGCCGCCACCCTGCGCTGGGAGCGCTTCGCCACCCGTTGGGCGCACCGGCTGCTGTGCGTCAGCGTCCAGGAGCGGGCCGACGGCGTGGCCGCCGGGGTGCACGCCGACTGGGCGGTGGTGCCCAACGGCGTGGACGTCCGGCACTACGCGCCCGCCGACCGCCGGGCCGCCCGGATCGCGCTCGGCCTGGACCTGGACGCCCCGCTCGCGGTCTGCGTGGGGCGGCTGTGCCGGCAGAAGGGCCAGGACGTGCTGCTGGCGGCCTGGCCGGAGGTGCTGCGCCGGGTGCCGCAGGCCCGGCTGGCGCTGGTCGGCGGCGGGCCGGAGGAGCAGCGGGTGGCGGAGCTGGTCCGGGAGACCGCCGAGCCCGCCCGGGTGCGGCTGGTGGGGGACGTGGCGGACCCGCGCCCGTGGCTGGCTGCGGCCGACCTGGTGGTGCTGCCCTCGCGCTGGGAGGGGATGGCGCTGGCCCCGCTGGAGGCGATGGCGGCCGCCCGGCCGGTGCTGCTGACCGACGTGCCGGGTGCGCGGGAGTGCCTGCCGGCGGCGGAGCGGGAGCACGCGGTGGTCCCGCCCGAGGACGTGCCGGCCCTCGCCACCCGAATGGCGGAAGCGCTGTCCGATTCGATCGAGTGCGAGCGACGCGGCGCGCGACTGCGCGAGCACGTCGTCGCGAGGCACGACGTGCGCACCGTGGTCGAACAGGTGGACGTTCTCTACCGCCATCTGCTGGGTGCCGGGCCGGTCGCCGGGCGCCGCCGGGCCCGTGTCCCAGAGCGGATCTGATCGTTTCACAAGCCGTGAATGCCAGCCGGTCCGGCGCCGGCGTATTCGCACCCTCAACCGGATAAGGGCGAGACGTCAAATCCGAATTACCTATTAATGGGCGGCTGGAATGAAACGGCAAGTCAACTTCCAGCCCACCGCGCCAGGTTCGGTATTGTCGGATTTTGCCTGCTTCGTTCGGATTCCATGCGGGGAATTCACGGCTGAGCCCCTCGCGACCGAGTCCGGTGCGACCCGCCCCTCCGCGATCGGCTTCGCCGCGGGAGAGCCGAAAGCCACCGGCGGCAGCAGGTGCTGTCAGGACCGCGCCCACCAGGCCGGGACGGCCGCCCCGCGCAAACCGGTGCCGGGGCGCCGTCACCCCGGGCACACAGCAGGGGAGATCGTGCGCTGATGACCATTGACCATGACAGCGTGCCGCGATCCGGCGGGCCCCTGTCCGGCCCCCGCCGGCCGGGTACCGGACTGCTCGACCGCCCGGTGGGGGCGGCCCGCAGCCGGACGGTCCCGGCGCCGCGCCGGCACCGCGGGACGGTCCGCAACCGGCTGGCCCTGCCGCTCGCCCTGGTCCAGGCCGACACCATCGCGCTGTGCTCCGCCGGCGGCATCGCCAACCGCGCGATCGACCCGGGCGCCCCGCTCGACCCCCTGCTCGGCGTGCCCGCCGTCCTGCCCCTGCTGATCCTGCTCAACCTGGTCGGCGGCCTCTACCGGGCCCGGCTCACCCTGTCCGTCCTGGACGAACTGCCCGCGCTGGCCGCCCGGGCGGTGGTCGCCACCGCCTTCGCCGTCACCCTGTCCGGCTGCCTGGGCGGCCGCTGGCCCGACTGCGGCCCGGCCACCCCGGCCCGCCTCACCGTCCTGCTCGGCACCCAACTGCTGATCGCCGCCATCGGCCGGGCCGTCCTCTACCACCTCGTCCGGCGGATCCGCCGCAGCCGCCCCAACCCGGTCCTGGTGCTCGGCGCCGGCGGGCTCGGCCGGCGGGTCGCCGCCGCCCTCCGCGAGCACGCCGAGTACGGGATGCGCCCGGTCGGCTTCCTCGACGCCGACCCGCCGCTGCTGGCCGGTGACACCGACCCGCCCGTCCTCGGCGGCCGCGAGGTGCTGGAGCGCGAGGTGCGCCGGCACCGGATCCAGCACGTGATCGCCACCGCCGGCGCCGCCGACGAGGCCGAGACCGCCGCCGCCCTGCGGGACGCCGCCCGGCTCGGCTGCCAGATCTGGCTGGTGCCCGCGTTGCGCGAGTTCGGCGCGCTGCCCACCGCCCCGATCGCCGGCGGCGACCACCTGTGGGGCTTCCCCTGCCTGCGGGTCGCCGGCCCGGCGATGCGCCGGCCCGGCTGGGCCGCCAAACGCGCCCTGGACATCACCGCCGCCGCGTTCGGCCTGCTGCTGCTCGCCCCCGTCCTCGCGCTCTGCGCCCTCGCCGTCCGCTTCGACACCGGCCCGGGCGTGCTGTTCCGCCAGCAGCGCACCGGGCTGGACGGCCGGGTCTTCACCGTCCTCAAGTTCCGCACCCTGCGCCCGAGCAACGAGCACGAGTCCGCGACCCGCTGGAACATCTCGCAGGACCACCGGATGGGCGCCGTCGGCCGGCTGCTGCGCAAGAGCTCGCTGGACGAGCTGCCGCAGCTGTGGAACGTGCTGCGCGGCGACATGAGCCTGGTCGGCCCGCGCCCCGAACGCCCGTACTTCGTGATGCGCTTCGGCCAGGCCTACCCCGAGTACGCCGACCGCCACCGCGTCCCGGTCGGCCTCACCGGCCTGGCCCAGGTCAACGGCCTGCGCGGGGACACCTCCATCGAGGACCGCGCCCGGTTCGACAACCGCTACATCGAGAGCTGGAGCCTCTGGCAGGACGTCAAGATCCTGTGCCGCACCGCGGCCCTGATGCTCCACCCGGACGGGAGCTGACCCCCGTGGCCCTGACCCTGCCCGCCGTCCCGCGTCCCGCCTTACGGAAGGCGCTGCCCGCACTCGCCGACCGGCCCAGCCTGCTCGCCGCGGCCACCGTCCTGCTGGTCTGCGTGCCGACCGGCGAGAAGGACGTCACCGCCGCCGTCCACATCACCGCCGCCGACCTCGCCTCGCTGGCCCTGGTCGCCCTCACCGCGGTGGACCTGCTGCGCGGACGGCAACCCGCCGTCGACCGGAGCACCGGAGCGCTGTTCGCCGGGATCGTGGTCGCCGCCGCCGTCGCCACCGTGGGCTCGATCGACCCGGCCACCAGCGTCACCGGCTTCGTCCGGCTGGTCCAGGTCTTCGTGCTGGTGCCCGCCGCGGTGCTCTGCTCGCTGCGCGACCGCACCGACCAGCGACTGGTCCTCGGCTCCTTCGTCCTCGCGGCGCTGATCCAGGGCGTGGTCGGCGCGAAGCAGTACCTCACCCACACCGGCGCGTCCTACACCGGCCAGCCGATCCGGGCCGTCGGCACCTTCGGCGCGCTGGACGTCATGGCGATGTCCACGGTGGTCAGCTTCGGGCTGCTCGCCGCCCTCGCGCTGGCGCTGGGCGAGCGCAGGCCCGGCGGCGACGCCCGGCTGCGGCGGTCGATGTTCGCCGCCGCCGCCTTCCTCGCCTTCCCGCTCGCCGTCTCGTTCAGCCGCGGCAGCTGGATCGCCACCGGCGCCGCCGCCACCGTGCTGCTGCTGCGCGCCGACGCCCGGCTCGCCGTGCGCAGCGCCGTCCTCGGCCTGGCCGCCGCGGTCGTCCTGGTCGGCGGCCTCGGCCTCGGCGGCTCCGGCGTCACCAAGCGGCTCAGCTCGATCGGCTCCGTCTCCGCCGCGCCCGACCAGTCCGTCTCCGACCGCTACGACCTGTGGGCCACCGCCGGGCGGATCTGGCAGGACCACCCCGTCCACGGCGCCGGACCCAAGGCCTTCCAGCAACTGCGCGACAGCCACGCCCCGTTGCGGCTGTCCTCCGGCAGCGACGCCGCCGACCCCACCATCGGCTTCCAGCGCGAACCGCTGCTCTCCCCGCACAACATGTACTTCCTGGCCCTCAGCGAGCAGGGCCTGATCGGCATCACCGCCTACGCCGCGCTCTTCCTCGGCCTCCTGCTCGGCTGCCTGCGCCGCTCCCGCGGCCTCGGCCTCGCGGCGCTCGCCCTGCTCACCTGGGTGCTGGTGGACTACCTGTACGCCGACATCGGCGGCACCACGACCGTGCTGACCTCCGTGGTCCTCGGCCTCGCCGCCCGCGCCGCGGCCCACCGCCCCCGGCCGGAGGGACACGCCGCCGACGGGGAGGCGGAACAGTGACCACCGACCGCCCGGCCGCCCTGGCCTCCACCCTCCCGGCCCCGCGCAGCGCGCCCGGCGAGCACCCGGCCGCCGTGCCCGGCCCGGCGCCCCGGGGCGGCTTCCTCGCCAGGGCCTTCGGGATCACCGCCCTGCTCAGCGCCGCCGGCTCCGGTCTCGGCCTGCTGCGCGACCTCCTGCTGGCCCGCTACTTCGGCGCCAACCAGGGCACCGACGCCTTCCTGGTCGCCTGGACCGTCCCCGAGACCGCCGCGCCGCTGCTGATCGAGGACGCCATGTCCTTCCTCATGGTGCCCGCCTTCGCCCTCGCCCTGGTGCTGCGCGAGGAGGACCCGGACGCCCCCGACCCGGTCCGCCAACTGGTCCGCGCCACCCTGCCCTGGCTGCTGCTCGCGCTCAGCGGCCTCGCCCTGGCCACCGCCGTCGGCGCCCCGCAGCTGGTCGCGCTGCTCGCCCCCGGCCTGCCCGACCCCGGCCTCGCCGTCACCTGCACCCGGATCACCGCGATCACCGTGCTGCCCTTCGGCATCGCCGGCTACCTGGCCGCCGCGCTGCGCGCCCACCACCGCTTCACCGCCCCGGCCGGCATCTACGTCGTCTACAACCTCGGCATCCTGGCCGTGCTGCTCGGCTTCCACGCCTCGCTCGGCGTGCGCTCCGCGGCCCTCGGCGTCGCGGCCGGCAGCCTGCTGATGGCCGGCCTGCTGGCCGGTCCGTTCCTGCGCCGGCTGCGCCACGGGCAGTCCGGCGCCGGCCGCGCCCGCCGCCCGGGCAAGGCGCTGGTGCTGATGCCGCTCGCCCTGCTGCCGGTGGGCGCCTTCACCCTGACCCGGCAGTCGCAGGTGTTCGTCGAGCGCTACCTCGGCTCGGCGCTGCCGCCCGGCACCATCTCGCACCTCAACTACGCCGCCAAGGTCTCCCAACTCGCCATGACGGCGGGCATCCTGATCTGCACCGTCACCTTCCCGCTGGTCGCCCGGGCGCTCGCCGCCGGGGACCTCACCGCCGCCCGCGACCGGGTCGAGAAGGACCTCGGCCAGGCGGCGGCGGTCGTCCTGCTCGGCACCGCCTTCCTGATGGCCTGCGCCCCCTCCGTCGTCTCGCTGCTGTTCGAGCGCGGCGCGTTCGGCCCCCGCGACACCGCCGCCACCGCCGACGTCATCCGGGTCTACAGCTTCGGCCTGCCCGCCCAGGCACTGATCGGCGTGATGATCCGGCCGTACTTCTCGCTGCGCCCGGTGGTCCGCCGGGCCGGCGATCCCGGCACCGAGGACGGCCGCCGCCGGCTGCTGGACTGGTACCCGGCCGCCGCGATGGTGCTCGGCCTCGGCGTCACCGTCGCCACCGGTCTGCTCGCCACGCCCGGCCTCGGTGCGCTCGGACTCGCCGCCGGCAACGCGGCCGGCATCACCACCACCGCCGCGCTGCTGCTGCACGGCCTGGTGCTGCGCGGCATCCCGCTGCGGCTGCGCCGGGTGCTCGGCGGCCACGGCCGCCTGGTCGCCGCCGCCGGCGGCGCCACCGTGCTCGGCACCGCCGTCGCCGGACTGGCCGCCGACCCGCTGCTCTCCACCCTCCTCGGGGGCCTCACCGTGGCGCTGACCTTCGCCGCCCTCGGCACCGGCCTCGGTGCCAGCGAGGTGCGCGGCCCGGTCCTCGCCGCCGCCCGGGCCCTGAACCCGCCAACCCTCGCCGATGAAGGGAAGCGTCCCCATGGACAATGAACGGGGAACCGTCCGCTCGGCCCAGGCGGGCGTCGGCAACGCCCCGCCGCACCGGGCGCGACTGCCCAGGAGCCGTCACCCGGTCGGTGAACCGCCGATCCCCGGCTCCGCCTCGCCGTGGATCCTGATGTACCACTCGGTGGCGGTCGAGAAGGAGGACCCGTACAGGCTCACCGTCAGCCCCGAGCGGTTCGCCGAGCAGATCGCCTGGCTGCACCGGCGCGGGCGGCGCGGCGTCTCGGTCCGCGAGCTGATGCGGGCCCGCGCCCAGGGCCGGGACGACAAACTGGTCGGCCTCACCTTCGACGACGGCTACGCGGACTTCGCCCGCTACGCGGTGCCGATCCTCCAGGCCTACGGCTTCACCGCCACCGCGTACGTGGTCGCCGACCTGCTCGGCCGCGCCAACGACTGGGACACCGAAGGCCCGCGCAAGAAGCTGCTCACCGTCCCGGAGGTCACCGAACTCGCCGCCGCCGGCTGGGAGATCGGCTCGCACGGCCTCGGCCACCAGGCGCTGCCCGGCCTGCCGGCCGAAGCCCTCGCGGTGCAGGCCCGGGACAGCCGGCGCCTGCTGGAGGAGGTGGTCGGCGGCCCGGTCACCGGCTTCTGCTACCCGTACGGAGCCGTCGACCTGCCCGCCGCCCTGGCCGTCCGCGACGCCGGGTACGACTACGCCTGCGCCATCGCGCACTCCCCGCTCACCGGCCGCTTCGCCCTGCCGCGCTGCTACGTCGGCGACCGCGACGGCGCCTGGCGACTGCGCGCCAAGAAGGGCCGGCACCGGTTGCGCGACGCCGTCACCGAGCTGCGCCGCGCGCGCGGCGAGCGGGAGAACACGGAGCGCCGGCCATGAGGGTGCTGCACATCGTCACCGGGCTCGCCTCCGGCGGTGCGGAGCGCCAACTCCACCTGCTGCTGAAGCACCTGCCCGCGCACCAGCAGTGCGAGGTGCTCGCCCTGACCAACCCCGGCGCGGTCGCCGCCGCCCTGCGCGCCGACGGCGTGACCGTCCACCACCTCGGCATGCGCGGCAACCGGGACCTCGGCGCGCTGCCCCGGCTGGTGCGGCTGGTCCGGGCCGGGCGCTACGACCTGGTGCACACCCACCTCTACCGGGCGCAGCTGTACGGCCGGCTGGCCGCGCGGCTGGCCGGGGTGCGCGCGGTGGTCTCCACCGAGCACTCGCTGCACGCCGGGGTGATCGAGGGCCGCCCGGTCACCCGGGGCGTGAAGGGCCTCTACCTGGCGGCCGAACGGCTCGGCAGCACCACCGTCGCGGTCTCCCGGCAGGTCGCCCAGACGCTGCGTTCCTGGGGGGTGCCGCCGACCCGGATCGAGCTGATCCCCAACGGCATCGACACCGGCCGCTACCGCCTCCCGCCCGTCGACCGGGCCGCCACGCGCCGACGGCTGCGGGCCGAACTCGGCCTGCCGGAGACGAGCTGGGCGATCGGCGGGGTGGGCAGGCTGGTCCCCGGCAAGCGCTTCGACGTGCTGGTCGAGGCGCTCGCCGAACTCGACCCGGCCACCCGGCTGGTGCTGGTCGGCGAGGGTCCGGAACGCGCCGCGCTGGAGCGCCGGGCCGCCGAACTCGGCGTCCGGGAGCGGCTGGTGCTCACCGGCGAGCGCGACGACGTGCCGGAGCTGCTGGCCGCCGTGGACGTGCTGGCCGCGCCGTCCACCGCGGAGACCTTCGGCCTCGGCGTCCTGGAGGGCCTCGCGGCCGGGCTGCCGGTGCGGCACAGCGCCTGCCCGGCGCTCGACGAGCTGCCGCCCACCGCGGCCCCGCAGGCCCGCCGGATCCCGTCCGAGCCCGCCGCCTACGTCGCCGCGCTGCGCGACCTGCGACACCTCGACGACCACACCCCCGACCCGCTGCCGAACCCGCCGGCCGTCGGCCACTACGACATCGCCCGGGTCGCCGCCGACCTGGGCGCCCTCTACGACCGGCTGGCCCGCGTCTGACCGCCCGCCACCGCCGGAACCACCGTCCCATCCCCAAGGAGCCACCCCCATGACCACACCGCGCCGAAGCGCCCGCCGCCTGGTCCGCCGCTGGTGGCCGGTGGCGCTCGCGGTTCCGCTGGGCGCCGCGGCCGGCGCCGGGTACGCCGTCGTCTCGCCCCCCTCGTACGCCACCAACGCCTACGTCCTCGTCGTCCCGCAGAACCCGGGGGAGGCGGCGACCGCGACCAACTTCGCCCAGGCGTACGGGCGGCTGGCGGGCCAGCCGCAGGTGCTCGCGGTGGCGGCCGCCGAGACCGGCCGAACCCGGGCCGAGCTGGAGGAGCTGGTGCACGGGACGACTTCCCCGGACGCGCCGATGATCGAGATCACCGGCACCGGGACGCGCGCCCAGGACGCCGCCCGGACGGCCGACGCGGTGGCCCGCTCGCTGGTCTCCTTCGCCAACACCAGCAGCAAGGACACCAACGTCCGGCTGGTGACGCTGGCCCCGGCCGCCGCGCCGGACAAGCCGACCACGCCCTCCGGCAGGCTGGACGTCGCGGTCGGCGGCGCGGCCGGGCTGCTGCTGGGCGCCCTGGTGATGATGACCCGCCGTCGGGACGGGGCCGCGGCACCGGACACCGCCGAGGGCGCCGTACCGGCCGGGGCCCCGACGCCGCCGCGCCCGCGCACCGGGGAGCAGCCGGCCGAGGCCGCCCCGGGCACGAAGGCCGGCCCGAAGGCGGACACGAGGGCGGACACGAAGGCCGGCGGGACGGCCGCGGCCGCCGACGCCGGGCCCGTGGCCCCGGAGCCCGCAGCCGGGGAACCCGTCGGGGAACCTGCCGAGGCACCGGCCGGGGCGCCGGCCGCGAGGAAGACGGCCGCGAGGAAGACGGCCGTCAAGGCGACAGCCGCCAAGCCGACAGCCGCCAAGGAGAAGACCCCGGCCGGGAGCGCCCGATGAGCACCGAGATCCGCAGACCCGGCCCGCCGGCCCAGTCGGCGGCGCCGACCTGGACCACCGAGCTGCGCCGCGAGGACGACGCCCTGGACACCCTCGCCGAGGAGTGGGACGACCTGGCCGCCCGCTGCCGGACCGCCACCTTCTTCCAGGCGGCCGCCTGGCAGCGGTCCTGGTGGCGGTACTACGGCCGCCCGGGCGCGCTGGTCGTGGTGCTGGTCCGCCGGGACGGCCGGCTGGTCGGCGCGGGCGCCTTCCGGCGCCGCGGCGGACCGTTCGGCGGCCTGACCGGCCTCGGCGCCGGGCTGGTCGACTACACCGACGTCCTGCTCGACGACGACTGCGCCGACCGCGCCGCCGCCGAGTTCGCCGCCGCCCTCCCGCTCACCCGCCCCTGGCACTGGCTGGAGCTGCGCGAGGTGCACCCCGAGGCGGCGGTGCAGCGGGTGTTCGCGCACTGGCGCGGCGACCGCCGCCGCTTCGAGGACTCGCTCTGCCAGTACCTGCCGGCCGTCCCGATGGAGCGGCTGCTCAAGCGGGTGCCCGGCAAGACCGCGCAGCGCAGCCGGGTGAAGCTGCGCAAGATCGCCGAGGCCGGGGTGCAGGTCAGCTCGACGCCGCCGGCCGAGGTGCCGGAGGCGCTGGAGGGGCTGCTTCGGCTGCACTTCCTGCAGTGGCAGGAGCGCGGCGTCACCCCGGAGCACCGCACCGAGCGGTTCGTCCGGCACCTGACCGAGTCCACCACCGGCCTGGTCGCCACCGGCAGGGCCGCCGTCCACCGCTTCCACCTGGACGGCGAGCTGGTCGCGGTGAACCTGCTGCTGCTCTGCCCCTCCTTCGGCGGGTTGTACCTGTACGGGGCGCACCCGGTGCTGCGCGAGCGGCTGGACATCGCCGGGCTGCTGTTCAGCGCGGCGCTGGACGAGACGGTCGGCGCCGGCATCCCGCTGCTCGGCCTGCTGCGAGGCCGGGAGCCGTACAAGCAGCGCTGGCGCCCGGACCCGCTGCCCAACCAGCGGCTGCTGCTGGGCCCCTCGGGGGCGGCGCCGGCGGCGGCCGCCCGGGCGGCGGCGGTGCGCGTCCGGCAGGCGGCGGCGCACCGCCTGAGCACCCGCTTCCCCAGGCTCAAGGAGGCGCTGCTGGCCCGCCGCGGCTGACCGCTCAGCGCCGGGCGGGCGTGGCAGCCGTCGAGGGGCTCGCGGTCGGGCCCGGCGTCGGCCTCGGCGTCGCCGCCACGCTCGGCGTCGCCGCCACGCTCGACGGGACGGCGGTGCCCGACGGGGCGGGGGCACCCGGCGAGGCGGTCGCGGTCGGCGCCGGGGGAGAGGCGGGCGCTGCGGGAGAGGTCGGCGCCGGGGGCGCCGTCGGTACCACCGCCGGCGCCCCCTTGGATCCGGACATCAGCTGCTTGAACCGCGCCGCCGAGCGCGGATTGCCGGAGCACTGGAAGAAGCCGTGCGGGCAGTAGTCCGTGACGGTCTGGTACGCGGTGTCATGGGTGCGGATCCAGTCGACCATCCGCTGGACGAACTCCGGGTTGTCGCCGTTGCGGAACAGCCCCCACTCCGGGTACGAGACCGGCTTGCCGCGCTTGGCGGCGAACTCCACCTGGTCCTGCAGGCCGTACGGCTCGCGCACGTAGTCGTCGAAGGTGGCCCCGGCGGGCTGGTCGTAGCTGTCCATGCCGATGACGTCGACCACGTCGTCGCCGGGGTAGCACTTGGTCCACGGGATGGCGTCCAGGCCCCGGTTGGGCGCGAAGTCGAAGCGGAACCGCTGCCCGGGCACCGAGCGCATCACCCCGACGATCCGCCGCCAGTACGCCTTCCAGGCGGAGGGGTCGGGCTTGCAGCGGTGGGTGTAGGTGGTGCCGTTCATCTCCCAGCCGAGGGTGAGCACGGTGTCCGCGCCGCCGAGCGCGACCAGCCGCCGGGCGAGCTTGAGGAAGTGCCTGTCGAAGTCCCCGCGGCCGCCCTGGGCGAGCAGCCTGGCCACCTCGCCGTCCGACACGTGCGCCTCGTTGGGCACCAGCATCGGCACGCCGAGCACGAGAAGCCGGGACGGGTCGGCCAGCCGCCACTGCGACCACATGCCGAGTACCACCGGCTCGCCCTCGACGTCGGCCCAGCCGTTGCCGGCCAGGTAGGTGTGGCCGACCTGGAGGTTCGCGCCGCCCAGCCACTGCGCGTACCGGCCGATCTGCGGGATGTAGTTGTCCCAGGAGCCGACGAAGGCCCCGAACGGCGGCTCGTGCCTCGGCCGCTGGACCGGCGGGCGGGGGGCGGCGCCGCGCGGCTCGAAGGCGTCGGAGGAGAGGGAGTGCCGTTCGGCCCGGCTGAGCGGCGAGCCGGCCGGGACGCTGGCCGTGGCCATCAGCAGCAGGGCGGCGGCGGCCAGGGTCGGACGGCCGATGCGCATGGTCTCTCCTCCGGACATCGCGTGTACGGGGCGCCCGGTCTCGGCGTGGACGGACCGTGGCGCCCCGCTCGCCGACAGTAGGCCCGCCGGAGGATCGAAAAGCCGAATGTCACCCTAAAGTGGGCGATATTCGAACGCCGTCTGCCGCAACGCTCCGCGACCGGCCCTCGTGTATCAGATCTGTAACGGTCCGTTCGGGCCCCCGCGGCCCGCCCCGGACCGCCCCGCGCAACGGTCGGGGTGCCGAACCGCGCAGGTGGGCGGGTGGGCGTACGGGCGGGGCACGCGGGGCCGGGCACACGGTCGGCCGCGCGGTCGGAACCTGGAACCGGGCTGACTCGCCCGCCCGGCGAAAGGTACGCTCCGGCCGTGTCCCGGAAGCCGCTGCGTGTACTGACCCCCCGCTCGATCCTGCCTGCCCTGGCGGTGATGCTGGTCCTTGCGGCCGGCGCGGCGGCCCACGCGAACAAGCCGGTGCCGTTCGGCGACCGGGTGGCCGGTCCGGGCGCGGAGGCGACGCCGGTGAACTCGGAATCGCTCAGCGCGGCCGACCTGGACCTGCGGGTCGGGCCCGGCCTGGAGGCCTTCCACAAGCAGACCGGCGAGCAGGCCTGGTCCTACCGCCGCGAGGGCGCCGAGGCGCTCTACCTGGCGATGGCCGGGGACAACGCGATCGTGGTCTGGGACGACGGCATGGTCACCTCGGTGCGCCCGGGCGACCACGAGGTGCGCTGGCACCGCGCGGTACCGGGCCTGGCCGACTGGCTGCGCGGTGACGGCGAGCCCGGCGCCGACAAGCGGACCGACGCCCAGCGCAAGCAGCTCGCCAAGCAGCGGGCCGCCGGGGCGCTGCACACCGTCCAGCGGGACGGCTCGCCCTGGCTGGCCCTGGTGACGCCGAACCTGACCATGGGCCTGCGCGACGCCGACGGCGACCTGCGCTACAACGACAAGCCGGCCAACGGCTGCGCCTACGACCCGCTGCGCGCCGTGCACACCGACTACGCCGTGCTGATCCCGCGCACCTGCACCAACAGCAGCGGGCTGGCCGTCTCCGGCGGCATCACCGGCTACCGGCTGGACAGCAACGGCTGGTCGATGAGCACCGGCCCGGCCGCGACGGTCAAGGTGCTGGACCGCACCCGGGTGGAGATCACCGACGGCCCGATCGTGCCGCCGAAGATCTTCGACACCAAGGTGGCCGCGCCCGAGACCGCGTGCGGCGCCCTCGACGCGCCGTTCGCCGCCGTCCGGCCGCAGGGCGGATGCGTCGACCCGTCGGCGGCCCCGGCCGCCCCGGTGAGCCCCGCGACCCCGGTGGCCCCGGTCGCGCCCGACACCACGACCGCGCCCCCGGCCGACACCACGACCGCACCCCCGGCCCCGGCCGACACCCCGGCCGGCCCGGACACCCCGGCCGGGCCCGACGGCGCGGCTCCCACGGCGCCGGCGGACGACCAGCCAGCCGCGCAGCAGCCGTAACCGACGGGCCGTCGGGGTCGACGGGTACCCCCGGACGGTAGTCCCCCGGGGCGTTTCGCGGCGCCCGGTAGACTTGCCGCCATGGCTATCTTCTCCGGGCAATAGCGGGCGGCGGCGCTCCGTGTGCTGCGCCGACCGTCGATGAAGCCCCTTCCCGCTCGCCCGGCCCCGGCCCACCGCCCGGCCGCCCGCCCACGTCCCAGGAGTAGTTCCCAGCCATGATTTCCGCCAACGCCCTTGAGCTGCGCGCCGGTGCCCGGATCCTGATCGAGTCCGCGAGCTTCAAGGTCGCCTCCGGCGACCGGATCGGCCTGGTCGGGCGCAACGGCGCCGGCAAGACCACGCTCACCAAGGTGCTGGCCGGCGAGGGCCTGCCCGCCGCCGGGACCGTCACCCGTTCGGGCGAGGTCGGCTACCTCCCGCAGGACCCGCGCACCGGCGACCTGGACGTCCTCGCCAAGGACCGCATCCTCTCCGCCCGCGGCCTCGACACCGTGCTGAAGAAGATGCGCGAGAACGAGGACCGGATGGCGAACGGCAAGGGCGCCACCCGCGACAACGCGATGAAGAAGTACGCCCGCCTGGAGACCGAGTTCCTCACCAAGGGCGGGTACGCCGCCGAGGCCGAGGCCGCCACCATCGCCGCCGCGCTGGGCCTGCCGGACCGCATCCTCGCCCAGCCGCTGCACACCCTCTCCGGTGGTCAGCGCCGCCGAGTCGAGCTGGCCCGGATCCTCTTCTCGGACTCCGACGTGCTGCTCCTCGACGAGCCCACCAACCACCTGGACGCGGACTCGATCGTCTGGCTGCGGGACTTCCTGAAGACGTACAAGGGCGGCTTCATCGTCATCTCGCACGACGTCGACCTGGTCGAGACGGTCGTCAACAAGGTCTTCTACCTGGACGCCAACCGCTCCTGCATCGACGTCTACAACATGGGCTGGAAGCAGTACCAGCAGCAGCGCGAGGACGACGAGAAGCGCCGCAAGCGCGAGCGCGCCAACGCCGAGAAGAAGGCCGCGACCCTGAACGCGCAGGCCGACAAGATGCGCGCCAAGGCCACCAAGACGGTGGCCGCGCAGAACATGGCCCGCCGCGCCGACAAGCTGCTCTCCGGTCTGGAGCAGGTCCGGATGAACGACAAGGTCGCCAAGCTGCGCTTCCCGGAGCCGGCCCCCTGCGGCAAGACCCCGCTGACCGCCAGCGGCCTGTCCAAGTCCTACGGCTCGCTGGAGATCTTCACCGACGTCGACCTGGCGATCGACCGCGGCTCCCGGGTCGTCGTGCTGGGCTTCAACGGTGCCGGCAAGACCACCCTGCTGCGGATGCTGGCCGGGGTCGAGCAGCCGGACACCGGCGAGGTGATCCCGGGCCACGGCCTGAAGATCGGCTACTACGCCCAGGAGCACGAGACCCTGGACCCGGAGCGCAGCGTCCTGGAGAACATGCGCTCGGCCGCGCCGGACACCGACCTGGTGCAGATCCGCAAGATCCTCGGCTCCTTCCTGTTCTCCGGCGACGACGTCGACAAGCCGGCCGGGGTGCTCTCCGGCGGTGAGAAGACCCGTCTGGCGCTGGCCACCCTGGTGGTCTCCTCCGCCAACGTGCTGCTGCTCGACGAGCCCACCAACAACCTCGACCCGGCCAGCCGCGAGGAGATCCTGGGCGCCCTGCGCGAGTTCTCCGGCGCGGTCGTGCTGGTCACCCACGACGAGGGCGCGGTCGAGGCGCTCGACCCGGAGCGGATCATCCTGCTGCCGGACGGCGTGGAGGACCTCTGGAACCCGTCCTACGCCGATCTGGTCTCGCTGGCCTGACCGGAAGTAGACGCGGCATCCGCTTTTCGGACCAGAAAAACTAGTCCCTACGGCGTGTCCGGGAATGAAGTAGACCCGGATTCCGTTTAAGGACTTCCCGTCGGCCCGCCACTCGATCGTGGTCGGGCCGACGCTGCTGATCAGCCCTTTCGCGGCGAACGGCGGCGCCCGCCCGGGGGCGTGCACTCTGCGTGAGCGCCCTGGTGCGCTCGGATCACCACCGGAGGACCACGCATTTCCGACATCGACCTTGTCGAATGGGTGGCCAGGACGCGGTGGATGGGTGATCATGGGAATCTGACCGAGCAACGCTACGAGGAGGCACGGGTGGCCGAGACTCTGAAAAAGGGCAGCCGGGTGACCGGTGCCGCGCGTGAGAAGCTCGCGGCCGATCTCAAGAAGAAGTACGACTCCGGGGCGAGCATTCGCGCTCTCGCGGAGGAGACCGGTCGTTCGTACGGCTTCGTGCACCGGATGCTGAGCGAGTCCGGAGTGATCCTCCGGGGCCGCGGCGGTGCCACGCGGGGCAAGAACAAGGCGACTGCCGGGGCCGGTTCCTGACGGTTCGTCAGCTATTGGCTGGATGACGCGGCGGCAGGGCGCCGACCGAGGAGACGACGGCTGACCGACAGCCGGGCGTCCGCCCTCGGGTCGTGTGGACCGGCCGCCGATCGTCATGTCCGGGGTGTGTTCCGCCCCCGCCCCCGTCCCGCCCGAGCTCCGTCGATCTTTCCGGGCCGGGCCCCTGCCCTCGCGCGCCCAGTTTTGTTACTCTCCGGTAGCCACATCCCCCGCCACCGGAGGTCCACGCATGACCGCCCCCGCCACCGACCCGCAGGCCCCGAGCTGGGAGCGGGACGGCGTCCGCCTGGAGATCGAGGGCGAACTCGCCGTCGTCACCCTCTGTCAGCCCAAGCGGCGCAACGCCCAGTCGCCCGCGCTCTGGCGCGCCCTCACCGACGCGGGCCGCGAGCTGCCCGGCAGCGTCCGGGTCGTCCTGCTGCGCGCCGAGGGCGTCTCCTTCTCGGCCGGGCTGGACCGGGCCATGTTCACCGCCGAGGGCATCCCCGGCGAGCCCACCTTCCTGCAGCTCGCGGCCGCGGCCGACAAGGAGCTGGACGACACCATCGCCTCTTACCAGGAGGCCTTCACCTGGTGGCGCCGCCCGGACCTGATCTCCATCGCCGCCGTCCAGGGGCACGCCGTCGGCGCGGGCTTCCAGCTCGCCCTCGGCTGCGACCTGCGGGTGGTCGCGGAGGACGTGCAGTTCGCGATGAAGGAGACCTCGCTCGGCCTCGTCCCCGACCTGGCCGGCACCAAGCCGCTCACCGACCTCGTCGGCTACGCCCGTGCGCTGGAGATCTGCGCCACCGGCCGCTGGGTCCACGCCGAGGAGGCCACCGCGATCGGGCTGGCCAACCTGGCCGTGCCGGGCGCCGAGCTGGACGCCGCCGCCCGCGACCTCGCGGCGGCCCTGCTGGCCGCTCCGCGCGGCGCGGTGATCGAGACCAAGGCGCTGCTGCAGGGTGCCGCCGGACGCTCCTTCGGGGAGCAGCGCTCGGCCGAGCGGGTGGCCCAGGCCCGTCGGCTGCGGGAGCTCGCCGGGATCGGCGACTGACCTCGCGCCCTTCGGCCTCGCGCTACGACCGACGGCCCGACCTCGGGGGATGCCCCGGGTCGGGCCTTCGGCGTTTCCGGGGTGCGCCGCAGACCCCGGGTGGGCGCCGGCCGGGTGTCGTTCGGCGGGCGCGGAACGTGGCGAAATGCCAGAGTTGGGGAGGTTTGCGATATAGCTGGAGCCGTACGACGGGAGATGTGCCCATGCCTGACACTCCGACGCCCGCGACCCTGCACAAGAACGCCGGCGGTGCTCCGACCCCCGGTCCGCCGCCGGGCTCCCCGGGCGGTGCGAAAGCGGTCGGGGAGCGCGGCCGTACGGCGCTGGCCGTCGGCGTGGTGGAGAAGATCGCCGGGATGGCCGCCCGGGAGGTGTCCGGGATCCACGCGTTGGGCTCCGGTCTCGCGCGGACGTTCGGCGCGATGCGGGACCGGGTGCCCGGTGGCAAGTCCAGCATCGGGCGGGGCATCAAGGCCGAGGTCGGCGAGAAGCAGACCGCGATCGACATCGCACTGGTGGTCGAGTACGGCGTGGTCATCCCCGAACTCGCCCGCCAGGTGCGGGAGAACATCATCGCGGCGGTCGAGCGGATGACCGGCCTGGAGGTCGTCGAGGTGAACATCGCGGTCAACGACGTCCACCTCCCGGACGAACCGGAGTTCGAGGAGGAAGAGGAGCCGGTGGTGGCGCCGGGGCAACGGGCCAAGCTCAAGTAGCGGGCGGCGCCGACGGCGCACCACGCAGCGAGGAACGAGGGAGTAGCGGATGAACCTGGCCATCGTCGGCCTGGTGGTGGGCATGGCCCTCGGCTTCGCCGGGTACTTCGGGGGGTTCGCGGCGTTCCTGCTGGTGGGCGCGCTCGGACTGGTCGGCTTCGTGGGCGGGCGTCTGCTGGAGGGGGACATCGAGCTGGGTGAGCTCGGGGACCTGTTCCGCGGCCGCGACCGGCGCCGTTGATGGCGGCCTCTGCCCCCGGCCCGGTTCCGGTGTCGGGGCGGCGGGGGCGGCTGCGGGTCGCCGACCGGGTCTACGCCAGGATCGCGGCCCGGGCGGCCCGGGAGGTGCAGGTCGGCGCCTGGCCCGCCGGGCGGGCGAAGGGGGTGCCGCCGCACGTCTCGGTGGCGGTGCCCGGGAGCACGGTGACGGTCCGGGTCGAGGTCGAGCTGCCCTTCCCGGCGGACATCGCGGGGCTGGCCCGGACGATGCGGGCGGCGATCGCCGAGCGGGTGCTGAGCCTGACCGGGACCAGGGTGTCGGACGTGGTGGTCGTGGTCGAGAAGCTGGTGGGGGCGTCGTGAGCGACGTGAGCGACGCACCTGCGGGCGACGTGTCTGCGGGCGGCGCGCCTGCGAGTGACGTGCCTGCGACCGGCGCGAACGCGGAGGCCGTCGAGGGCCCGGGAGCGGGGGCGGGGAAGGTACGGAGGCTGCGGGCGCCGCGGACGGTGGCGGCCACGGCGGTGGCGACCGTGCTGCTGCTGGCCGCGGGGGCGCTGCTGTACGACGTGATCGCGGTCCGCGCCGGGCAGCCGGCGCGGGCGTGGCGGGCGCAGATCGTGGACGAGCTGGCGACTCGGCACCTGGATGACACGTGGGTGCTGGTCGGGGCCGGGGTGGCCGCACTGCTGGGCGGGTGGCTGCTGTGGCTGGCGATCGCGCCCGGGCTGGGGCGGTGGCTGGTGCTGCGGCCCTACGGGGGCACCGCGGCGGCCGTCGAGCGGGCCGGGATCGGGCACCTGCTGACGGACCGGGCAGCGGGGCTGGCCGGGATCGACCACCTGAGGATCAAGGTCGGGCGGCGCAGGGCCCGGGTCTCGCTGGTCGGTCCGGCCGATCCGGCTTCGGTGCAGCGGCAGTTGCGGGACGAGCTGGACCGGGTGGGGTTGGCCCGGCCGTTGCGGTTGGACGTGCGCACGGCCGGTGGGCGCGCGGCGGGCGGCGACGCGGGGGCCGGCCCGGAGGCGGAGTCGGAGGCGGCGACCGCAGCGGGGACAGCGGCGACGGCGGAGGCAGAGCCCGCAGCGGGGACAGCGGCAGCGGCGGAGGCAGAGCCCGAGGCGGGGACAGCGGCAAGGGCGGAGACAGAGCCCGAGGCGGGGACAGCGGCAACGGCGGAGGCAGAGCCCGAGACGGGACCTGGCACGGGGGCCGGGCCGGGAACGGGGGCCGCGCCGTGACGCGGGTGGTCGTCAACCGGGTGCTGCTGGGGGCGGTGGGCCTGGTGGTGCTGGGTGTCGGGGTGCTGGTGCTGGCGGGCGGGCTCGACCTGTACCGGCGGTTGGGCGTGAGCCCGCCGAACTGGTGGCCGTGGACGTCGCCGGACCAGCCGGTGGTGAGCGTGCGCACGCGCAGCCGGTGGGTGGACTCGACGTGGTGGTGGCCGACGGTGATCGGCGGGCTGGCCGTGCTGATGGCGGGGATGGTGTGGTGGCTGGTGGCGCAGCTGCGGCGCACCGGGCTGTCCAGCATCGCGGTGCCCACGCCGGGGGTGAGCGGGCTCCGGCTGCGGGTCGGCGCCCGGGCGTTGGAGGAGGCGATGGAGAGCGGGACGGCCGTGCTGCCCGAGGTCGAGCGGGCGGGGATCCGGCTGGTGCGGGCGCCGCGGCACCCGCGGTTGCGCGGTGCGGTGCGGTTGACGCCGGGCGGGGATCCGGCCGGGCTCGTGGCGCACTTCGAGGACGGGCCCCGGACCGACGCGTGCCGCAGTCTGAGCCTGCCGGAGCTGCCCGCCGACCTGCGGATCCGGGTGTTGCAGGCGGCCCCCGCCGAGCCGCGGCACCGGTGGCCCCGGCGGCGGCGGAGGCGGTCGCGGGTGGTGTAGGGATCAGAGGGTGCGCAGGGCGCCGCCGTCGACCGGGACCATCAGGCCGGTCAGGTAGGAGGCGGCCGGGGAGAGCATGAAGGCGGCGACCTTGCCGAACTCCTCGGGGGTGCCGTAGCGGCCGAGCGGGATGCCGGCGCTGGCCGCGGTGCGGGCGGCCTGCGGGTCGTCGGCGAGGGCGTCGAGTTCGCGGACCCGGTCGGTGTCGATCCGGGCGGGCAGCAGGCCGACCACGCGGATGCCGCGGGGGCCGAGCTCGTCGGCGAGCGTCTTTGCGGCCATCGCGAGGCCCGGGCGCAGGCCGTTGGACACGCCGAGGCCGGGGATCGGCTGGCGGACCGAGCTGGAGAGCACGAAGCCGATCACGCCGCCGTCGGAGAGTTCGGCTGCGGCCGCGCGGGCGAGGCGGAGGGCGCCGAGGAAGACGGACTCGAAGGCGTCGCGCCAGGCCTCCTCGGGGGTGGTCTCGACCGGGCCGGCCTGGGGGCCGCCGACGCTGATCAGGATGCCGTCGAAACGGCCGAAGTGCTGCCTGGCCTCGGCGATCAGGCGCTCGGGGGTGTCGGGGGAGGCGTTGTCGGCGACCATGCCGCGGGCGGTGCCGAGGGCGTCGAGTTCGGCCACGGCCTTGTCGACGGCCTGTCGGGTGCGGCCGCTGACCAGGACGCGGGCGCCGTCGGCGGCGAGTTCGCGGGCGGCGGCGAGGCCGAGGCCCCGGGTGGCGCCGGTGACGATGTAGGCCTTGTCTTCGAGTCCGAGATCCATGGGGGACATCTTGCCGGGTGGGGCGGGCGTTCGGCGGTGCGGGCTGGCGTTGACGCCGGGGGGAAGGTTTACGGTCGTCGCCGGAAGTGCGGGAGGAGCGGGTTCGGCATGCGGATCGGGGAGTTGGCGGAGCGGGCGGGGACGACCACGCGGGCGCTGCGGTACTACGAGCAGTTGGGTCTGTTGCCGGCCCGGCGGGCGGGCAACGGGTACCGGGCGTACGACGAGGGGGACCTGCGGCTGTTGCGGGAGATCCGGATGCTCCAGGACGCCGGGTTCGGGCTGGAGGAGACCCGGCCGTTCGTGGAGTGCCTGCGGGCGGGTCACCCGGAGGGGGACTCGTGCCCGGCCTCGCTGGAGGTGTACGAGCGCAAGCTCGCCGAGTTGGACGACTGCATCGCGCGGCTGCAGGAGGCGCGTGCGCGGGTGGCCGGGCAGTTCGAGCGGGCGGTGCGGGCGCGGGACGACCTCGCGGCTTCCGAGCGACCACCACGGTGTGAACTGGCGGAGGAGTAGACGATGGTGGAGATCACGGGTGTGCCGGCGGTGACGGACGACACGTTCGCCGCGGAGGTGTTGGCGGCCGAGGGGCCGGTGCTGGTGGACTTCACGGCGGACTGGTGTCCGCCGTGCCGGATGATGGCCCCGGTGCTGGCGGACATCGCCCGGGAGGAGGCGCACCGGCTGCGGGTGGTGAGCCTCGACGTGGACCACAACCCGCGGACGCAGGCGGCGTACGGGGTGCTCTCGATGCCGACGCTGATGGTGTTCCGCGGCGGGCAGCCGGTGCGGTCGGTGGTGGGGGCGCGGGCGAAGGCGCGGCTGCTGCGGGAGCTGGACGACGTGCTCCGCGCTTGAGGCCGGAGCCTAGGCCGGGACGGGTTCGGCGACGGTCTCGGGCTCGGCGGCCTGCTTGGCGCGGTCCTTGGCCTCGCGGCGGGCGAGGATCCAGACGCCGACCGGGATCATCGCCGTGAACAGCCACCACTGGATGGCGTAGGCCATGTGCGGGCCGATGTCGGAGTGGTTGGGCTCGGGGATCAGCTGTGGCTGGTCGGCCGGGGCCGGGGTGGTGGCGGAGAGTTCGAGGTAGCCGCCGAGGAGGGTGGCGCCGGTCTCCTTGACCTGCTCGGCGGTGTTGATCAGGTTGAACTGGCGGTCCGGCAGGCCGGACCGGTCCTTGATGCCGCTGGCGCCGTAGGTCTCGTCGGCGCGCATCCGTCCGGTGACGGAGACCTCACCGGTGGGGGCGGCGGGGACGGGCGGGTACTCGGTGGCGGTGGCGCCGGAGGCGACCCAGCCGCGGTTGACCAGGACGCTGCCCTTGCCGTCGGAGAGCTTCAGCGGGGTCACGACGAAGTAGCCGATCGTGTCCCCGCTGGAGTCGGTCCGCTTGCGGACCACGAACTCGTGTGCCGGGTCGTACTGGCCGGTGGCGGTCACCGCGCGCCAGGTGAGGTCCTTGGGGACCGCGAAGCCGGGCGTCGGGGACAGCGTGTCGAAGGGGACCGGGGCGTCCGTGAGGGCCTTGCCGATCAGCTCGTTCCGGGCCACCCGCGCCTCGTGGCGGTGCAGCTGCCAGAAGCCCAGCTTGATCGTCGCGGGGATCAGCAGCAGCGCGATCAGCATGGTGATCAGCCACTGGCGGGTCAGCAGAAAACGGTACACATGGGAACGGTACGCCGACCTCACAACGGGCTCACGCACCGGGGTGCGGGGCGACCTCGCGCAGCAGCTGCAGGAAGGCGTCCTCGGTGACCACGGGGGTGCCGACCTCACGGGCCTTGCGGGCCTTGCCGCTCCAGCTGTCCGGTTCGTTGGTGACCAGCAGGCTGGTGAGGCGGCTCACGGAGGTGGCGATGTGCAGGCCGGCCTCGACGGCGCGGTCCTCCAGCAGCTCGCGGTCGGTCGCGGTGTCGCCGGTGAAGGCCACCCGCATGCCCTGGACCAGCGGCTCGCCGTCCTGCCAGCGTCCCGGGTTGGGGTGCGGGCAGGGCGGGCGCTTCTTGGCCTGGCGGTAGTTCGCGCCGGTCCAGGAGGCGCGGCCGGGGGCGGCGGGCTCGTCCTCGCCGAGGTCGGTGACCGCGACGCAGTTCTGCAGCGGCAGCGGGACGCCGCCGAGGCGGGCGAGGTGCAGGCTGGGGCGGAAGGCCTCGGCGAGCACCCGGGCGTCGTCCAGGGCGTTGTGGGCGTGGCGCTGCCGGACGCCGAAGTGCGCGGCGAGCGAGGCCAGCTTGCCGTTGGGCAGCGGCAGGCGCAGGTCGCGGGAGAGGACCATGGTGCACAGCCGCTGCTCGACCGGGGCGTGCAGACCGGCCCGGGAGAACTCGCGGGAGATCATGTTCCAGTCGAAGAGCGCGTTGTGCGCGACCAGGACCCGGCCGCGCAGCCGGTCGGCGAACTCATCGGCGACCTGCGGGAAGGTCGGGGCGGAGGAGAGCAGCTCGGTGGTCAGGCCGTGGATCCAGACCGGGCCCGGGTCCCGCTCGGGGTTGACCAGGGTGTACCAGTGGTCGGTGACCTCGCCGTCCGGGTCCAGCTGGTAGACGCCCGCCGAGATGACGCGGTCCGTACGGCCGAGACCAGTGGTCTCGACGTCGACGACCGCGAAGCCCTCGGTGGGGGCGGCGGAGCGCTGTGCGGGGACCGGGGCGGTCCTCGGCGCGGGCTGGATCGGTTGCATGGTCCAACAGGATAAGGGGCGGGGCGGAGGGGCCCGGCCGGAATGTTCCGACCGACCGGCCGGAATAGAGTGGTCGACGGGGGTGTCGTACACCTGGTCGAGTTCGTTTCAGTTAAGGACAGCGCATGCGTGCCACCGTGATCCACGGCCCCAACGACATCCGGATCGAGGACGTACCGGACCCGGTGATCCAGCACCCGACGGACGTGGTGCTCCGCGTGCTGAACGCCTGCATCTGCGGCAGCGACCTGTGGGCGTACCGCGGGGTGGCCCAGCGGGTGGCCGGCCAGCGGATCGGGCACGAGTTCCTGGGCGTGGTCGAGGAGGCCGGCGCCGAGGTGCGCGGCTTCGCCAAGGGCGACCTGGTGCTGGCGCCGTTCGTCTGGTCGGACGGGACGTGTGATTTCTGTCGCGAAGGCCTGCACACCTCCTGCCCGCACGGCGGGTTCTGGGGGCAGGTCGGCTCGGACGGCGGGCAGGGCGAGGCCGTGCGGGTGCCGTTCGCGGACGGGACGCTGGTGAAGCTGCCGAAGGAGGCGGCCGGTGACGAGAAGCTGCTGCCCGGGCTGCTGGCGCTGTCGGACGTGATGTCGACCGGGCACCACGCGGCGGTCTCGGCGCGGGTGCGGCCCGGTTCGACGGTCGCGGTGGTCGGCGACGGCGCGGTGGGCCTGTGCGGCGTCCTGGCGGCGCACCGGCTGGGCGCGGGCCGGATCATCGCGCTGGGCCGGCACACCGCCCGGACCGAGCTGGCCCGTCGCTTCGGGGCGACGGACGTGGTCGCCGAGCGCGGGGACGCCGCCGTCGAGGCGGTCAAGGAGCTGACCGGGGGCCAGGGCGCGCACGCGGTGCTGGAGGCGGTCGGCACCGAGGAGTCGATGCGGACGGCCGTCTCGATCGCCCGCGACGGCGGCGCGGTGGGCTACGTCGGGGTGCCGCACGGCGGCAGCGCGGGCGTGGACATCGGTCAGATGTTCGGCCGAAACGTTTCGCTGAACGGTGGCGTCGCCCCGGCCCGCGCGTACATCCCCGAGCTGCTGCCGGACGTGCTCTCCGGGGCCATCGAGCCGGGCCTGGTGTTCGACCGCACGGTCGACCTGGACGGCGTGCCGGACGGCTACCGGGCGATGGACGACCGCTCGGCTCTGAAGGTCCGGATCGCCTTCTGACGCGTCGTCACGAGGGGTGGCACCGCTGGTCGGTGCCGCCCCTTTCGCATGCGCCGGGGGTGGTCCGAAGGGGTGCAAGTGGTCGTTTTCGGCCATTCGGGTGGCGCGAGGGGGTGAACGCCTGGCTGATCGCGGTCAACTCCTATCCGGTATGGGCACGACGCTCCTAGCATTGCGCGGCGCGTCAGCCACATGTGACGCCCCTCACGTTCGATCGTTCCCCTGTGTGCCAGCTACGCCGAAGGAGTGAGGAGAAAGAGTGGATTCGCCGCCGATCACCACTGCCCCCACGGAAGTCCAACTCATCGACGAAAGCGAGGAGTTCCGTACCCTCCGGCGCTCGTTCCGGAGCTTCGCCTTCCCGGTCACCATCGGCTTCGTGCTCTGGTACCTGCTCTACGTCCTGCTCTCCTGCTACGCCCCCGGCCTGATGCGCGCCAAGGTCGCCGGGCACGTCAACGTCGCCCTGGTGCTCGGGCTGCTGCAGTTCGCCACCACCTTCGCGATCGCCGCCTGGTACGCCCGCTACGCGGACCGGCGGATCGACCCCGCCGCCACCGCGATCCGCGAGGCGCACGGTGCCGTCGTCCACGCCCCCCGGGAGTCCGCCGAATGACATTGCTCTCCAGCTCCGCCACCGAGCACCGCGGCCTGACGATGACCCTGTTCGGGGTCTTCGTGGTGGCCACCCTGGTCATCACCGTCTGGGCCGGGCGGCAGAACCGGAGCGCCTCCGACTTCTACGCCGGCGGCCGCGGCTTCACCGGCTTCCAGAACGGTCTGGCCATCTCCGGCGACTACATGTCCGCCGCCTCCTTCCTCGGCATCGCCGGGCTGATCGCGCTCAACGGCTACGACGGCTTCCTGTACTCGATCGGCTTCCTGGTCGCCTGGCTGGTCGCGCTGCTGCTGATCGCCGAACCGCTGCGCAACTCCGGCCGCTTCACCATGGCGGACGTGCTCGCGTTCCGGATGCGCCAGCGTCCGGTGCGCACCGCGGCCGGCGTGTCCACCATCGTGGTGTCGATCTTCTACCTGCTCGCCCAGATGGTCGGCGCGGGGGCGCTGGTGGCGCTGCTGCTGGGGGTCACCGGGGACGGCGCCAAGCGCTGGACCATCCTGGCGGTGGGCGCGCTGATGATCATCTACGTGGTGATAGGGGGCATGAAGGGCACCACCTGGGTGCAGATCGTCAAGGCGGTCCTGCTGATCGCCGGTGCCGCACTGATGACCGTCCTGGTGCTCGCCAAGTACCACTTCAACCCCTCCGAGCTGCTCGGCGCGGCGGCCTCCGCCAGCGGCAAGGGCGCGGCCTTCCTCGAACCCGGGCTGAAGTACGGTGCCAGCGACACCTCCAAGCTCGACTTCATCAGCCTCGGGATCGCCCTGGTGCTCGGCACCGCCGGCCTGCCGCACATCCTGGTCCGCTTCTACACCGTCCCCACCGCCAAGGCGGCCCGGAAGTCGGTGCTCTGGGCGATCGGCATCATCGGCGTCTTCTACCTGATGACCCTGGCGCTCGGCTTCGGCGCGGCGGCCCTGGTCGGCCGCAGCGGCATGGTGGCCGTCGAGGGCAAGACGCCGTCCGGGAACACCGCGGCGCCGCTGCTCGCCGAGCAGCTCGGCGGCGGGGCCGGGACCACCGGCGGGGCGATCATGCTCGCGGTGATCTCGGCGGTCGCCTTCGCCACCATCCTCGCCGTGGTCGCCGGGCTCACCCTCGCCTCCTCGGCCTCCTTCGCGCACGACTTGTACGCCAACGTGATCCGGCGCGGGAAGGCGAGCGAGAAGGAGGAGGTGCTCTCGGCGAAGTGGGCCGCGGTGGTGATCGGCGCGATCTCCATCGTGCTCAGCCTCTACGCCGGCAAGCTCAGCACCGCAGCCCTGGTGGCGCTCGCCTTCGCGGTGGCCGCCTCGGCGAACCTGCCGACCCTGCTGTACTCGCTGTTCTGGAAGCGCTTCACCACCGTCGGCGCGGTCAGCTCGGTCTACGCCGGCCTGATCTCCTCGGTGGTGCTGGTGGCGTTCTCCCCGGTGCTGTCCGGGAGCGAGAAGTCGCTGTTCCCGCACGCCGACTTCCACTGGTTCCCGCTGGAGAACCCCGGCCTGGTCTCCATCCCGATCGGCTTCCTGGCGGGCTGGCTCGGCACCCTGCTGTCCACCGAACGACCCGACCCGGCGAAGTACGCTGAACTGGAGGTCCGCTCACTGACCGGACTGGGCGCCCATTGATCGTTCCGCGATGACTATGCTGGCCCGGCCCGCCGTGACGGTGGCCGGGCCGGCCGCATCTCGGGGAAGGACGCACGTGCTGCTCGACAGCTTCGGACGACAGGCCGTGGACCTGCGGGTCTCCCTCACGGACCGGTGCAACCTGCGCTGCACCTACTGCATGCCCGAGGAGGGCCTGCAGTGGCTGGCCAAGCCGGAGCTGCTGACCGACGAGGAGATCGTCCGGCTGGTCGCGATCGCCGTGCGCGACCTGGGCGTCCGCGAGGTCCGCTTCACCGGCGGCGAGCCGCTGCTGCGCCCCGGACTGGTCCCCGTGGTCGCCGCCTGCGCGGAGCTGGAGCCCCGCCCCGAAATCTCGCTGACCACCAACGGCATCGGGCTGGCCCGCACCGCGACGGCGCTGCGCGAGGCCGGCCTCGACCGGGTCAACGTCTCGCTGGACACCCTCGACCCCGAGGTGTTCCACACCCTCACCCGCCGCCGGCGCCACCAGGACGTACTGGACGGGCTGGCCGCCGCCGAGGCCGCCGGGCTGGCGCCGGTCAAGCTGAACGCGGTGCTGATGCGCGGGGTCAACGACCACGAGGCGGGCGACCTGCTGGCCTGGTGCCTGGAGCGGGGCTACGAGCTGCGCTTCATCGAGCAGATGCCGCTGGACGCCCAGCACGGCTGGGACCGCTCCTCGATGGTCACCGCGGAGGAGATCCTGGAGCTGCTCCGCGCCCGCTTCGCGCTCACCCCGGAGCCCTCCGGCAGTCGGGGCGCGGCCCCCGCCGAACGCTGGCTGGTGGACGGCGGCCCGGCCCGGGTCGGCGTGATCGCCTCCGTCACCCGCCCGTTCTGCCGCGCCTGCGACCGCACCCGGCTGACGGCCGACGGCCAGGTGCGCAACTGCCTGTTCGCGACCGGGGAGACGGACCTGCGCACGGCGCTGCGCTCCGGCGCGGACGACGCCGAGCTGGCCGCGCTGTGGCGGGCGGCGATGTGGGGCAAGAAGGCCGGGGCCGGGATCGACGACCCGGAGTTCCTCCAGCCGGAGCGGCCGATGTCCGCGATCGGCGGCTAGGACGGGGCGGCGAGCGGGCCGCGGTGGGCGGCCTGCGCTCGGTGTGCTGCGCCCGGGGTGCGGTCGGGTCGGACCGCGGTCAGGCCGGGGTGCCGGGCTCGGGGGCCCAGTCGGCGAAGGCGACGACCTCCTTGAGGAAGCCGCGCACGCCGAGGAACTGCGACAGGTGCTCGCGGTGCTCGTCGCAGGCGAGCCAGGTCTTGCGGCGGTCCGGGGTGTGCAGCTTGGGGTTGTTCCACACCAGCACCCAGCCGGCGTCCGCCCGGCAGCCCTTGGCGGAGCAGATCGGCGTCTGCGGGGTGTCCATCGGGCCGTCCTCAGCGTTAGGCGGGAAGAATGCACCGCCAGTCTGTCACGCCCGGTGGGGACGACCGGATCCGGGCATGGCGACGCCGGGCAGCCACGGGGGGAGCTGCCCGGCGTCGGTCCGTCGCTCCGACGGGGGATGCGGAGCGCGTACGCAGTATGTCACGCCACGACCCCCGGATGGGGAGGTCTTGCATGATTAATCTGAGCTTCTTTTGAGCTTTCGCCGAGCGGGGCGCGGGCGAAGCGGGGTGAAAAGGACGGTCAGTTCACGTCCTGTGAAGGATCGGTGGCAGAGGCCTTTGCCTCTCCTGTACCGGCAGTCGCACCCGCCCCACCCCTCCCACCGGGGCCCAGCATCAACGGGGTGTCCGAGGGGATGTCGAAGGCGCTCGGCAGGCCCGGGGCCCGCTCCCGGCCGGCGTTCGCTATCAACACGGCGAAGTAGGGCAGCAGCACGCCGCCGGCCAGTGCCACGAACGCCAGCCAGCGCTGGACGTCCCACAGCACCACCGCGAGCAGTACGCAGACGGTGCGGAGCAGCATCGAGACGACGTAGCGGCGCTGGCGCCCCCGGACGTCCTCGCTGAGGCTGCTGCGCGCCCCCGTGATCCGGAAGACCCGGCCGTCGCCGGCGCTCTTGCCCATGTGTCCTACCGCCCTCGTCACGCACCCGCGCGCCTGGCCGCGCGGCCTCCTCACGGTACGCCCGGGTGGTCGGGGCGACGAGACCGGGTGGGGCGGACCCACCCGGTCGGGTGCCCGATGGGCCTGTACGGCGGAGCGGACGGCCCGGCCCGGGGCGGCCGGCGGGTGTGCGCGTCGAGGGCGCGCGTCGGGTGGACCCGCCGGGGGCGGGTGCCCGGCTACGAGCGCCGGGAGAGGTACTGCGGCGGTACGGCGTCGGTGAGCCAGACGCCGTTCTCGCTGACCCGGAACTCGTGGCCGGCCGCCGCCATCGCGGCGGCGTGCACCGTCAGCACCACCGGGCGGCCGTGCCGGGCGCCGACCCTGGTCGCCGTCTCGGTGTCGGCCGAGAGGTGGACGTCCTGGCGGGCCATCGGGCGCAGGCCCTCGCGGAAGATCGCCGCGAGGTGCCGGTCGGCGGTGCCGTGGTAGAGCACGTGGGGCGGCACGGCGGCGGCCAGACCGAGGTCGACCGCCACCGTGTGGCCCTGATTCGCGCGGATCGAGAGGCCGTCCGGTGAGTAGCCGAAGCGGCGTTTGTTGTTGGTGGTCACCACGTGGTCCAGCTCGACCCGGGTCAGCCGGTTGCCCTTGGCCGCCAGCGCGGCGAGCAGCACGTCGATCCGGACCCAGCCGGCCTCGTCCAGCGTGACACCCACCCGGTCGGGGTCGTGCCGCAGGATGCGGGCCAGCATCTTGCTGGTCTTGACCAGCCGCTTCTCGTCCATCATGTCTCTCGTATCCCCCGTCGGTCAGTGGCTATGAGGCCTGGCTGACCGAACTCATGTTGAAGTCCGCGACACGCACGGGTGGCATCGCGGTGCGGGTGAACCAGTCGCTCCACTCGCGGGGCAGGCAGTGCTCGGTGCGGCCCACCTCGGTGATCCGGTCCAGGAGGTCCACCGGGGACTCGTTGAACCGGAAGTTGTTGACCGCGCCGACGACCTCGCCGTTCTCCACCAGGTAGACGCCGTCCCGGGTGAGGCCGGTGAGCAGCAGCGTCGCCGGGTCCACCTCGCGGATGTACCAGAGGCAGGTGAGCAGCAGGCCGCGTTCGGTGCGGGCGATCATCTCGTCCAGGGTCGGCGCCGACTCCTGGTCGGCCGTCTCCAGGACGAGGTTGTCGATCGCCGGACGGACCGGCAGCCCGGTCAGGCCGGCCGAGTGGCGGCTGGTGACGAGGTCGTTCAGCACGCCCCCGCGGATCCACTCGGTGGCGGCGACCGGCTCGCCGTTGTCGAAGACCGAGGCGTCCCCGCCGGTGGAGTGCGTGAGCACGAACGGCGGGGCCTGCAGGCCGGGCTCCTGCGGGTCGGAGCGCAGCGTCAGCGGCAGCCCGCTGAGCTTGTCGCCGATCCGGGTGCCGCCGCCGGGCTTGGAGAACACCGTCCGGCCCTCGTGGGCGTCCCGGCCGCCGCAGGACCAGCTGAGGTAGACCATCAGGTCGGCGACGGCCGACGGCGGCAGCAGCGTCTCGTAGCGGCCGGCCGGCAGGTCCACCTTGCGGGCGCCCCAGCCGAGGCGCTTGGTCAGTTCGGTGTGCAGGGCGGCGACGTCGACGTCGGTGAAGTCCCGGGTGGCGGCGCCGATCCAGGCCGAGCCGGACAGGTCGGCGGTCTTGGCGTTGAACTCGACCATGCCGGTGGGCTGGTCGTGGCGCAGCCGCAGGCCGGTGGAGCTGCCCAGGTAGCTGGAGGTCACCTCGTGCCGGGCGAAGCCGTACAGCAGCTCGCCCCGGGCGGCGGCGCGGGCGAAGGCCTCGCCGAGGGCCGGGCCGAAGGCGTCGAAGACCGCGACGGAGGTCTCCGCGGGCGGCTGGGTGAAGTCCGGGGACGCGGGCCGGTCGGCGACCAGGGGCTGGGCGTCCTCGGCCGGGCCGGCCGCGCGGGCGGCCTCCTCGGCGGCCCGGACCAGGCCCTCGACCTCCTCCGGGGTGACGGCGTCGCGGGAGACCACGCCGGAGGCGGTGCCCTCGGCGCCGGCGACGGTGGCGATCACGGTCAGCCGGCGGCCGCGGGTGACGCCGTTGGTGGTCAGGGCGTTGCCCGCCCAGCGCAGGTTGGCGGTGGAGTCCTCGTCGGCGATCACCACGCAGCCGTCGGCGCGGGAGAGGCCGAGCGCCAGCTCGACGAGTTCGTGGGGCTGCATCGCGGTCATCAGTGACCCGCCTCCTGCTGGGTGTTGAGCACGTTGACGTTCCGGAACAGCGCCGACGGGCAGCCGTGGCTGACGGCCGCGACCTGACCGGGCTGCGCCTTGCCGCAGTTGAAGGCGCCGCCGAGGACGTAGGTCTGCGGGCCGCCGACCGCCGCCATCGAGCCCCAGAAGTCGGTGGTGGTGGCCTGGTAGGCGAAGTCCTTGACCTGGCCGGCGAGTTCGCCGTTCTTGATGGCGTAGGCGCGCTGTCCGGTGAACTGGAAGTTGTACCGCTGCATGTCGATCGACCAGGAGCGGTCGCCGACGATGTACAGGCCGTTCTCCACGTCGGCGAACAGGCCCTCGGTGTCCGGGCCGTCGGCGGCCGGCTGGAGCGAGACGTTGGCCATCCGCTGGACCGGGACGTGCGCCGGGGAGTCCGCGAAGGCGCAGCCGTTGGAGCGCTCGAAGCCCTTCAACTTGGCCATGCCGCGGTCCAGTTGGTAGCCGACCAGGACGCCGTCCCGGACCAGGTCCCAGGACTGGGTGGCGACGCCCTCGTCGTCGTATCCGATGGTGGACAGGCCGTGCTCGGCGGTGCGGTCGCCGGTGACGTGCATCAGCTCGGAGCCGTACTTCAGCGAACCGAGCTTGTCGAAGGTGGCGAAGGAGGTGCCGGCGTAGGCGGCCTCGTAGCCGAGCGCGCGGTCGAGCTCGGTGGCGTGGCCGATCGACTCGTGGATGGTGAGCCACAGGTTGGTCGGGTCGATGACCAGGTCGTAGCGGCCGGCCTCGACGCTCGGGGCCTTCATCTTCTCGGCGAGCAGGACGGGCAGCTCGGCCAGCTCGGCGTCCCAGTCCCAGCCGGTGCCGGTGACGTACTCGTAGCCGCGGCCGACCGGCGGGGCCAGCGTCATCATCGAGTCGAAGGCGCCGGTGCGCTCGTCGACCGAGGTGGCCTCCAGCTCGGAGTGCACCCGGATCCGCTGCTGGGTGGTCACCGTGCCCGCGGTGTCCGCGTAGAACTTGTTCTCCTGGATGGTCTTCAAGGCCGCCTGGACGTGCGAGACGCCCTCGGCGGCCAGCAGCCGGGAGCTGCGCTCGGCGAGCAGCGCGGTCTTCTCGGCGTCCGGCACCTCGAAGGGGTTGACCTCGTACGCGGAGACCCAGGTGACGTCCCGGTGGACCGGCTCGTCGGCCAGCTCGACCCGCTCGGTGGAGCCGGCCGCCCGGCTGATCCCGCCGGACAGACGGGCCACCGCGACGGCCTGCTCGGCGACCTTCGCCGCGGCGGCGGTGGTGAGGTCCACGCCGGCGGCGAAGCCCCAGGCGCCGTCCAGCAGCACCCGGACGGCGAAGCCCAGCTGAACGCCGTCGGAGGTGCCGGCCGGACGGGCGTCGCGCAGCCGCCAGGAGGCGCTGCGGATCCGCTCCAGACGGAAGTCGGCGTGGCTCGCGCCGAGTTCGCGGGCCCGGGTGAGGGCGGCGTCGGCGAGGGTGCGCAGCGGCAGGGCGAGGAACAGCGGGTCGACGGCGCGCCCGGTCGGGGCGCCGGAGCGGTCGGCCGGAGGGATCGGAGGCAATCGGGCTCCCAGGTCGCGGAGGGTGGCGGTGCGGCGCCACAGGGGCGTCCGCACCGCATCATTCCCGTCCACCGGGCTTCCGGCCAGCGCATTTCGTCCGGTGCGCTGCGGTTTCGGCCAGTACGACCGTCAGACCGGCAGCCTTTTTCCGGGCCGTCGACCGCCTCCGTGGCGGGCCGTCGGGGCCCGCGCCGCGGCGGGCCGTCAGCCGACGGACTCCCACCAGCCGTCGAGCTCCGGCGGGTTGTCGACGTCCACCCGCTCGCCGGGGCGCGGCACCGCCAGCGGGACGGCGTGCGCCTTGGCCTCGTCGACCAGCCGCTCGATCGGCTCGGCCCACCGGTGCAGGCCCAGGTTGAAGGTGCACCAGTGGACGGGCACCAGCAGGCCGGCCGTCAGGTCCCGGTGGGCGAGGACGGCGTCCTCGGGGGTCATGTGGATGTCCGCCCAGGCCGCGTCGTAGGCGCCGATCTGGACCAGCGCGGCGTCGAACGGGCCGTGCTGCTCGCCGATCCGCGCGTAGCCCTCGAAGTAGCCGGAGTCGCCGGTGTAGAACACCTTGCGGTTCGGGCCGGCGATCACCCAGGAGCCCCAGAGGGTGGTGTTGCGGGTCAGCCCGCGGCCGGAGAAGTGGTGCGCGGCGGTCAGGGTGAGCACCAGCTCGCCCAGGTTGCAGGTCTCGTCCCAGTCCAGCTCGATGATCCGGTGCTCCGGGACGCCCCAGCGGCGCAGGTGGGAGCCGATGCCGAGCGGCACCGCGAAGGGCGCGGACTGGCTGCGCACCAGGCGCTTGACCGTCGCCATGTCCAGGTGATCGTAGTGGTCGTGCGAGATCAGCACCGCGTCGACCGGCGGCAGCTCCTCCAGCTCGACCGGCACCGGGTGCAGCCGCTTGGGGCCGATGTGCGCGGAGGGGGAGCAGCGGTCGCTCCAGACCGGGTCGAGCAGTACCCGGAAGCCCTCGATCTCCACCAGCGCGGAGGCGTGCCCGTACCAGATGATCTCCACGCCCTCGGCGGCCGGACCGGGCGGGGTGGCCGGGCGGACGGTCGGCACCGGGTGGGCGGGGACGCGGCCCTCGCGCTCGAAGAGCATCCGGCGGGCGGTGGCACCGTCGAAGCCGGGGGCCCCCGAGGTGCGGGCGAGCGCGGAGGGCGCGTTGTGGAAGACGCCGTCGCGGTACTGCGGGGAGTTGCGCACCCGCTCCTCGCGTTCGCCGTCCGGCCGGCGTCCGAACGCCGCCGGAAGGTCGCGCAGCGACCAGGCGGCCGTGCCAAGGCCGGCCGCCAGGGCGGTCAGGGCCAGCAGTCGTCCGCGTCGGGGGGTGCTCCCGGGCCGTGCCTTGGTCATCCGCTCTGCCTTCGTCGCTCGCCGGGATGGTCGGGTGAACGGTACGGCAGGTTCCGGGCCCGCCCGTACCGAGGGGGCAACGGGTGCGCCCGCCCGTGTTGTTCCCGTACAGTCCCGCCGATCCGGGCCGGGCCCGGGGCCTGGGCGGTTTCGCCGGGACGGGCCGGGTGCGGCGGGCACGCATTGTCGGATTGCGACAGTTCCTTCGGTGCGGCGCTGTGGGAGCCCGATGCGCCGACACCGCCGACCGCCCGATAGCGTCACACTGCGTACGCAATCCGACGTACCGCTCACACACGGAGAGAGGTGGATCGTTGAGCCGCTCGGTTCTCGTCACCGGAGGAAACCGGGGCATCGGCCTCGCGATCGCCCAGGCCTTCGCCGAGGCGGGCGACAAGGTCGCCATCACCAGCCGCTCGGGCGAGGTGCCCGAGGGCCTGGAGAAGTACGACGTCCTCGCGGTCCGCTGCGACATCACGGACGCCGCACAGGTCGACGCCGCCTTCACCGAGATCGAGCAGAAGCACGGCGCGGTCGAGGTGCTGGTCGCCAACGCGGGCATCACCAACGACACCCTGCTGCTGCGCATGTCGGAGGAGGACTTCACCTCCGTCGTGGACACCAACCTGACCGGCACCTTCCGGGTGGTCAAGCGCGCCTCCAAGCTGATGATGCGCGCCAAGAAGGGCCGTGTCGTGCTGATCTCGTCCGTGGTGGGCCTGTCCGGCTCGCCGGGCCAGGCGAACTACGCCGCCTCCAAGGCCGGCCTGGTGGGCTTCGCCCGGTCGCTGGCGCGCGAACTCGGCCCGCGCAACATCACCGTCAACGTGGTCGCCCCCGGCTTCGTCGACACCGACATGACCGCCGTGCTCAGCGACGAGCGCCGCGCGGAGATCGTCGCGGGCGTGCCGCTGGGCCGCTACGCTGCGCCCGCCGAGGTCGCGTCCACCGTGCGGTTCCTCGGGTCGGAAGAGGCCGCGTACATCACCGGAGCCGTCATTCCCGTCGACGGCGGATTGGGCATGGGTCACTGATCATGAGTGGAATCCTCGAAGGCAAGCGCATCCTGATCACCGGCGTGCTGATGGAGTCCTCCATCGCCTTCCACGCCGCGAAGCTCGCGCAGGAGCAGGGCGCGGAGATCATCCTCACCGCCTTCCCGCGCCCGAGCCTGACCGAGCGGATCGCCAAGAAGCTGCCGCACCCGGTCAAGGTGCTGGAGCTGGACGTCTCCAACCCGGAGCACCTGGCCGGCATCGCCGACCAGGTCCGCGAGCACCTGCCGAGCCTGGACGGCATCGTCCACTCGATCGGCTTCGCCCCGCAGGACGCCCTGGGCGGCAACTTCCTGAACACGCCGTGGGAGTCCGTGGCCACGGCGATGCACGTCTCGGCGTACTCGCTGAAGTCGCTGACCATGGCGCTGCTGCCGCTGATGCAGGACGGCGGCTCGGTGGTCGGCCTGACCTTCGACGCCCAGTTCGCCTGGCCGCAGTACGACTGGATGGGCCCGACCAAGGCCGCCTTCGAGGCGACCAACCGCTACCTCGCCCGCTACCTGGGCGAGCGCGACATCCGCTGCAACCTGGTCTCGGCCGGTCCGCTCGGCTCGATGGCCGCCAAGTCCATCCCGGGCTTCGAGCAGCTGGCCGACACCTGGAACCAGCGCTCCCCGCTGAAGTGGGACCTGAGCGACCCGGAGCCGGCCGGCCGCGGCATCGTCGCGCTGCTGTCGGACTGGTTCCCGAAGACCACCGGCGAGATCATCCACGTCGACGGCGGTCTGCACGCCATCGGCGCCTGACACCCCGCCCGTACGCCGCTGCCCGGCACCCCTCCCGCAGGGGGTGCCGGGCAGCGGCGTTCCGTCATGCCCGCACGTCGGCGACGTGCGACGGCCCGCGGTGCCCGGGGGTCACCCCTCGGTCGTCCCGCAGGCGCCGATGGCGCGGCCGGCCTCGACCGAGGCGCGCTGGGCGTCGCGCGCCCGGATGGCCTCCAGGATGGTGTCGTGGCCGATGTAGCGCTCGGCGATCAGCTCGGGGCCGACGTCGTGCCGCAGGTGCTCACGGGTGACCTCGCCGAGGTCGGCGTAGACGGCGAGCAGCACGTCGTTGTGGGAGGCGGCCACCACGGCCTGGTGGAAGGCGGCGTCGGCCTGGACGAAGTCCTCGGCGTCACCGGAGTGCCAGGCGTTCTCCCGGCGGGCCAGCGCGCCGTCCAGCAGCTCCAGGTCGCGCTCGGTGCGGCGCCGGGCGGCCAGGCCGGCCGCCGACGTCTCCAGCGCCGCCCGCAGCTCGGCGACCTGCGCCTGGTCGGCGTCGGCGAACCGGCGGTGCATCACCCCGGCCAGTTCGCTGGTGGCCAGCACGTAGGTGCCGGAGCCCTGCCGGATGTCGAGCAGGCCGTTGTGCGCGAGGGCGCGCACGGCCTCGCGCACGGTGTTGCGCGCGACGCCCAGCTGCTCCACCAGGGCGGCCTCGGTGGGGATGCGCGAGCCCACCGGCCACTCCCCGGAGGTGATCTGGGCGCGCAGCTGGGCGATCACCTGGTCGGACAGCGGGGTGCGCCTCGGCGAGGACAGCGCCACGGGGACTCCTTGCGACTACGGCTCGGGGCGGCCTTGGTGGAACGTGACCGGTGGATGAACGGTCGGCACATCATGCCAATTCCAGGGTGCATCAATTCATCCCATCATTCTATGATGGCGCACATGCCCGCAGCAGAGACCACCGCTTCCCCGCGGAACGAGGCCGGGCCGCAGACCGAGCGGCCCGTCGATTCCGCCCCTTCCAAGACCCCCTCCAAGTACCTCGGCGTGCTCTTCGCCGTCGCGATAGCCGCTGCCGCCGTCAACCTGCGCCCCGTGGTCACCAGCCTCGGGCCGCTGCTCGACCCGGTCCGCGCCGACCTCGGGATGAACCCGACCCTCGCCGGGCTGCTCACCGCCGTCCCGTCGCTGTGCTTCGCGCTGTTCGGCTTCGCCGCGCCGGCCGCGGCCCGCCGGATCGGCCCGATCGCGGTGGTCACGGCCGGCATGGCCGCCATCACCGCGGGCGTGCTGGCCCGCTCCTTCGCCGGCGGGACCGCGGTGTTCCTGCTGCTGACCGCGCTCGCCCTGGCCGGCGTGGCGGTCGCCAACGTGCTGCTGCCGGTGGTGATCAAGCGGTACTTCCCGGAGAAGGTCGGCCCGATGATCGGCCTCTACTCCATGGCGCTGTCCGCCGGCACCGCGCTCGCCGCGCTGGTCAGCGTGCCGCTGACCAACGCGCTCGGCGGGGACTGGCGCCACGGCCTGGGCGCCTGGGCCGGACTGGGCGCGCTCGCCCTGGTGCTGTGGCTGCCGGTGCTGATCGCCAAGCGCGAGCGCGGTGAGCGGGCCGCCGGCGCCGCCGCCCCCGCCAGGCTGCCGATCACCCGCAGCCGTACGGCCTGGGCGCTGGCCTGCTTCTTCGGCCTCCAGGCCACCGGTGCGTACGTGGTGATGGGCTGGCTGCCGAAGATCTTCCAGGACTCCGGTGTCGACAAGGGCACCTCGGGGGCGTTGCTCGCGGTCACCATGGTGGTCGGCGTGCCGGTCTCCTTCGTGCTGCCCAACCTGGCCGCCCGGCGCGGTGACCAACGGCTCTTCGTGGTGGTACTGGCCTGCTGCGGCATCGCCGGCTACGCCGGTCTGGCGCTCGCCCCGGACGGGGCGCCGTGGGTCTGGGCCGTCCTGGTGGGCCTGTCGAACTGCGCCTTCCCGCTGGTGCTGACCATGATCGGGCTGCGGGCCCGGACGGCGGGCGGGGTGGCCCAGCTGTCCGTCTTCGCGCAGGGCGTCGGCTACCTGATCTCCGTCCTGGGCGTGATCCTGATCGGCCCGATCTACCAGATCACCGGCGAGTGGTACTGGCCGCTGGGCTTCCTGGCGCTGCTGCTGGTGCCGCAGATGCTGTTCGGCCTGCGGGCCGCCCGGCCCCGCCACATCGAGGACGAGGCGGTCCGTCCGGCGGCGGCCGTCCGGGCCTGACACCGGGCGGCCGGACGCGGGCGGCCGGGGCCCGGGCTCTTCGGGGCCGGGCCCCGGGGTCGGCCCCCGGGCTCGAAGGTCAAGCTCCGGCCAAGGCGGCGGGGCCGCCGGGAGACGGGCGTGTTCGGGATGGGAGAATTCCCGACATGCCCGTTCTCGACCCGAACCCCACCGACGGCCGCAAGCAGCTCGGCCGCATCGCCCTCGCCTTCGCCGCCATCGTGGTGCTGGTGGCGGTCATCGCCTCCGTCGCCACCTCGATGGGCTGACGGCCGTCCGACCGTAGCCCGACCGCCGTCCGAAGCCCCGGTGAACGGGGCATGATGGCACCCGACACCCGAGGGGGTGGCGGCAACCGGGAGCATCGCGCCGCCGGGCGGCTTTTCTGCCAAGCTTGCTGGGTATGAGCGCCGACACGCCCCGCAGGATCATCGTTCTCCGCCATGCCAAGGCCGACTGGCCGAACGGCGTGGACGACCATGAGCGGCCCCTGGCCGACCGGGGCCGCCACCAGGCCCCGGACGCCGGCCGCTGGCTGGTCGATTCCGGCATCAATCCCGACTACGTGCTCTGCTCCACGGCCCTGCGCACCCGCGAGACCTGGAAGCTGGCGGTGCACGAGCTGCCCAAGCGGCCCCGCAAGACCGTGTACGAGGACCGGATCTACGAGGCCAGCCCGGGCGAGATCATCGCGGTCCTCCAGGAGACCCCGGAGGAGTACGCGGACGTGGTGCTGGTCGGCCACAACCCCGGTGTGCTGGGCCTGACCCAGGTGCTGGCCGGGGACGCGGGCGACCGGGACGCGCTGGAGCGGCTGCGGCTCGGCGGATTCCCGACGGCGGCGATCGCGGTGCTCAGCTTCAGCGGCTCCTGGAAGGGCGTCGAGCCGGGCGTGGCCGAGCTGGTCTCGTACTACACGCCGCAGGACTGACCCGGTACGCACGCGGAACGCAGTCGAGGGGCGCGCGGATCGGTCCGCGCGCCCCTCGATGTCGTCGTGGCCCTCGGGCGGGCCCTGCTCGGTCGGCCGCTGCTCGGCCGCTACCCGCCCGCGGTCGCTCGTCCGCGGGCCGCGCTCACTCGTCCTCGGTCGGGGTGCCGTGCAGCGCGTCGGCCGCCTCGACCTCCTCGCGGGTGATGCCCAGCAGGTAGAGCACGGTGTCCAGGAACGGCACGTTCACCGCGGTGTCGGCGGCCTCGCGCACCACCGGCTTGGCGTTGAACGCCACCCCGAGCCCGGCCGCGTTCAGCATGTCCAGGTCGTTGGCGCCGTCGCCGATCGCCACCGTCTGCTCCAGCGGCACCTTCGCCTGCTCGGCGAAGCGGGCCAGCCAGCGCGCCTTGCCGGCCCGGTCCACGATCTCGCCGACCACCCGGCCGGTGAACCTGCCGTCCACCACCTCCAGCGTGTTGGCCGCCGCGAAGTCCAGCCCCAGCTGCTCCACCAGGTGGTCGGTGACCTGGGTGAACCCGCCGGAGACCACCGCGACCTGGAAGCCGAGGCGCTGCAGGGTGCGGATCAGGGTGCGCGCGCCCGGCGTGAAGCGGACCTCGGCACGGACCTTCTCCGTCACCGAGGCGTCCAGCCCGGCCAGCAGCGCCACCCGGGCCCGCAGCGACTCGGCGAAGTCCAGCTCGCCGCGCATCGCCGCCGCCGTCACCTCGGCGACCTGCTCCTCGCAGCCCGCGTGGGCGGCGAACAGCTCGATCACCTCGTCCTGGATGAGCGTGGAGTCGACATCCATGACCACCAGGCGCTTGGCCCGGCGCTCCAGCCCGGCCGCGACCACCGCGACGTCCACCCGCTGGGTGGCCGCCTCCTGGGCCAGCTCGGCCCGCAGCTCCTCGGTGGCCACACCGGAGACGGCCAGCTCGACCGCCGTCACCGGGTACTTGGCGAGCCGGAAGACCCGGTCGATGTTGCCGCCCGCCGCGGTGATCCGGGAGGTCAGCGCGGAGACGGCGGCGGCGGTCAGCGGGTGACCGAGCACCGTGACGTGCGAACGGCCCTCGCGGCGCGGCCGGTTGTCGCCGATGCCGGAGAGGATCTCGGCCTGGAGCTTCTGCTCGTCGGCCCAGCGGTGGACGGTGGCCCGCAGCCCGCCCTCGGCGCCGGGCGCGGCGGGCGGGGTGACCAGGGCGCACAGCGTGATGCGGCCACGGGTCACGACCTGCTCGATGTCGATGACGTCGACGCCGAAGCCGGCCAGCGTCGCGAAGAGGCCGGCGGTGATGCCGGGGCGGTCCTTGCCGAACACCTTGACGAGCAGGGTGCGCTCGTCCGCGGTCCGGGGCTGGGCGGCGGGGAGGGGCTCAGCGGCCAGGGGCGATGCGTTCATGGTGCCTCCCACGCTACCCGTCGGCGGGTGGCCCGAGGGCACCCGTCCCACCTCGCGGGACGCCGCGGTCGCGTGCTCCGGTAGCAGCCTGGTCACAGTCACCCGGGCCGACTTTCATCGGCGGTCGGCGGGCTGGAATGATTCCCCCCGTCAGTCATCAGGAACATCGCACCCCCGGCGGGGGGCCAAATTCGGGGGAACCGAGAGAGCGGGGCAGGCGAGCAGTGCCGCAACTCGTCATTGAGATCAACGGACAGCAGCGGACTCTGGAGCCCGGGCGGTCCTACACCATCGGGCGCAACCCGCAGTCGGACTTCCCGTTCGACGACGCCAGGGTCTCCTGGCACCACGGGACCATCAGCTTCAACGGCAGCGGTTGGCAGCTGGACGACCACGGCAGCACCAACGGCACGTACGTCGCCGGCGCCCGCACCATGCAGGCCCAGCTGTTCCCCGGAGCCGTCGTCAACCTGGGCAACCCGGAGAACGGCCCCCGGCTCGGTTTCTCCGCGCCCGCACAGGCCGCCGCCCCGCACACCACCCCCGTGCACGAGGCCGCCACCGCCCGCGGCCCGGTGCCGCAGCCGCAGGCCTGGCCGCAGCAGGACCCGTACCAGCAGCCGCAGCAGCAGGCGTGGGCCGGCCAGCAGCAGGCCCAGCAGCCGTTCCCGCAGCAGCAGCAGTACGCGCCGCAGGCCCAGCACGGCTTCCCGCAGCAGCAGGGCTTCCCGCAGGACCAGGGCTTCACGCCGCCGCCGCAGCAGCACGACGGCGGTGGTCCGCAGCCGACGATGATCCGCCGGCTGGCCGACATGACGCGCACGCTGCGCATCGGCCGTGCGCTCGACAACGACATCGTGGTCTCGGACCTCCAGGTGTCCCGCCACCACGCCGAGCTGCGCCAACTGCCGGACGGCCGCTGGGAGATCGTCGACCTCGGCAGCCACAACGGCATCTTCCTCAACGGCCAGCGGGTCCAGCGTCAGCTGATGGGCGCGCAGGACCGCCTGACCGTCGGCCACTCCACCTTCACCCTGGTCGGCGACCAGCTGCAGGAGTTCGTCGACACCGGCGCCGTCTCCTTCTCCGCCCGCCACCTGACCGTCGAGGTCGAGCACAAGGGCGCCAAGAAGATCCTGCTCAACGACGTCAGCTTCGGCGTCCCGGAGAAGAGCCTGGTCGCGGTCATCGGCCCGTCCGGCTCCGGCAAGTCCACCCTGCTGCGCGCCCTCACCGGCTACCGCCCCGCCGACCGCGGCGAGGTGCTGTACGACGGGCGCAACCTCTACAAGCAGTTCGCCGAACTCCGCTCGCGCATCGGCCTGGTGCCGCAGTCCGAGATCCTGCACCGCGAGCTCACCGTCCGGAAGGGCCTCAAGTACGCGGCCCGGCTGCGCTTCCCCGGCGACACCGAAGCCCGCGAGCGCGACGCCCGGATCGACGAGGTGCTCTACGAGCTGCGCCTGGACAAGCGCGCCGACAACAAGATCACCGCGCTCTCCGGTGGCCAGCAGAAGCGCGTCTCGGTCGCCCTGGAGTTGCTCACCAAGCCGTCGCTGATCTTCCTGGACGAGCCCACGTCGGGCCTCGACCCGGGCATGGACCGCGAGGTCATGCAGATGCTGCGCGGCCTCGCCGACGACGGCCGCACCATCCTGGTCGTCACCCACTCGGTGGCCGAACTCGCGCTCTGCGACCGGCTGCTGGTGATGGCGCCGGGCGGTTCGGTGGCCTACTTCGGCCCGCCGGACGAGGCGCTGCACTTCTTCGGGTACGAGACCTGGGCGGACGTCTTCCAGGCCTTCGAGAACTACCCGGACCACGACTGGGCCGGCCGCTACCGCGGTTCGGTGCACTACCAGCAGTACTCCGCCCCGACCGTCGAGGCGGGCGAGGTGCAGCACGTCCAGGTCGCCCAGGAGGCCGTCAAGCCGCCGAAGCCGCAGAGCTGGGGCTCCCAGCTGTGGACCCTGATGCGGCGCTACATGTCGGTGCTCGCCTCGGACCGCGGCTTCCTGGCACTGTCGGTGCTGCTGCCCGCGGTCATCGGCGCGGTCAGCGTGCTGATCCCCAACGCACCGGGGCTCGCGCCGAACCCGAAGTCGCAGCTCGGACTGAACAGCGGCGCCGCGACGATCCTGCTGATCCTGGCCATCGGGGCCTGCTTCTCCGGCGCCGCCAACTCGGTCCGGGAACTGATCAAGGAACGGGCGATCTACGAACGGGAACGGGCCACCGGGCTCTCCCGGTCGGCGTACATGATGTCCAAGATCATCGTGCTGGGCTTCTTCAGCGTGATCCAGGGCGCCATCATCTCCGCCGTCGGCTTCCTGCCGCGCAAGCTCCCCGAGCACGGCCTGATCGTCAAGAACCTGCCGATCATCGAGATGACCATCGGCATGATCCTGCTCAGCTTCGCCGCCATGATGTTCGGGCTGATGATCTCCGCCCTGGTGAAGACCGCCGAGAAGACCATGCCGCTGCTGGTCATGTTCGCCATCGTCCAGGTCGTCTTCACCGGCTGCCTGTTCCAGATCTTCGGCAAGCCCGGCCTGGAACAGGTCGCCTGGCTGATGCCGGCCCGCTGGGGCACCGGCATCGTCTCCACCACGCTCGACCTGTCCAAGCTCATGGGCCCCTGGAACAAGGACTTCCAGCACCCGGACTACGACCCGCTGTGGAAGCACGCGGTGGCCCAGTGGGCGATCGACGCGGGCGTGCTCGTCGTGATCTCGGTCGCGATCGGCGTGCTGGTCACCCGGCTCCAGCGCCGGCACGAGCCCGAGGTCATGCAGAAGGGCTGAGCCCTCGCCCGACCGCCGAGGGGCGGCCTTCCCGAACGGGGAGGCCGCCCCTCGGCGTCGTGGGCCCGGTGGCGACCGCGGGGCCCGCGGCCGACCGCGGCCTGCCGACGCGGCGCGGGCCCGACGGCGCCGTGTGGGTCCGACGGCCTAGGTCCCCGGACCTGCGACCGCCCCGGCCGCAGGCGGACGCGACCGCCCCGGCCGCGGCGGTAGTTTGGCGGTATGCCCAGCACCACCGGAGACCACCCGGCCCCCCGGGGCCCACTGCCCGCCTGCGACCCCTGCCTGTCCGGGATCGAGGCCGTCAGCCAGGCGCTGCTCGCCATGAGCCGACACCTGGAGGTCCGCGAGGTGCTGCGCCGCATCACCGCCTCCGCCCGGGAACTGCTCGGCGCCGAGTACGCGGCCCTGGGCGTGCCCGACGACCACGGCGGCTTCGCCCAGTTCGTGGTCGACGGCGTCACCGACGAGCAGTGGCGGGCGATCGGCCCGCTGCCCCGCCAGCACGGCGTGCTCGCCGCGATGCTGCACGAGACCGGCCCCATCCGCCTCGCCGACGTCCGCCGGGCGCCCGCCTTCGGCGGCTGGCCCTCCGCCCACCCCGAGATGGACGCCTTCCTCGGCATGCCGATCCTGGACACCGACGCGACCGAGGACGAACCGCAGGTGCTGGGCGTCGTCTTCCTCGCCAACAAGCGCGGCGGCGGCCTCTTCACCGACCACGACGAGGAACTGCTGCGGATCCTCGCCGCCCACGCCGCCCTCGCCCTCTCCAACGCCCGGCTGTACGAGCGCAGCCGCGAACTGACCCTGGCCGGCGAGCGCGCCCGGATCGCGCACGACCTGCACGACGCCGTCTCGCAGAAGCTCTTCTCGCTGCGCCTCACCGCCAAGGCCGCCGCCAAGCTCGTCGACCGCGACCCGGCCCGGGCCCGCGCCGAACTCGCCGAGGTGGCCCGGCTGGCCGCCGAGGCCGCCGACGAACTGCGCGCCGTCGTCGTGGAGTTGCGCCCCGCGGCACTGGAGGAGGACGGGCTGAGCGCCACCCTCGCCTCCCAGGTGCAGCTCCTCGACCGGGCGCACACCGCCGACGTCGCCTACGCCGCCGACGGCGTCCGCGCCCTGCCGCCCGCCCAGGAAGCCGCCCTGCTGCGGGTCGCCCAGGAGGCGCTGCACAACGCGCTGCGGCACTCCGAGGCCGGCCGGGTCACCGTCACCCTGGCCGGGACGCCCGCGCGCGGCGCCGTGCTGCGGGTGCGCGACGACGGGCGCGGCTTCGACCCCGAATCCGTCCGCCGGGCCGGCCGCCACCTCGGCCTGGCCTCGATGCGCGACCGCGCGGCCGCCGTCGGCGGCACGCTCACCCTGGAGTCGTCCCCCGGCCGGGGGACGCTCGTCGAGATGGAGGTCCCCGGTGCCTGAGAGCACACCGTCGATCCGCGTCCTGCTGGTCGACGACCACCAGGTGGTCCGGCGCGGGCTGCGCACGTTCCTGGAGGTCCAGGACGACATCGAGGTGGTCGGGGAGGCCGCCGACGGGGCGGAGGGCGTCGAGCGGGCCCGCGCACTCGACCCCGACGTGGTCCTGATGGACCTCAAGATGCCCGGCGTCGACGGGATCGAGGCGCTGCGCACCCTCAAGGGCGAGGGCAGCCGGGCCCGGATCCTGATCGTCACCAGCTTCACCGAGCACCGCACGATGGTCCCCGCGCTGCGGGCCGGCGCCGCCGGGTACGTCTACAAGGACGTGGACCCGGAGGCGCTGGCCGGGGCGATCCGCTCGGTGCACGCCGGCCACGTGCTGCTCCAGCCGGAGCTGGCCGAGGCCCTGCTCTCCGACGACGGCCCGCGCGCCCCGCAGGGCCGCGGCGGCACCCTCACCGAACGCGAGCGCGAGGTGCTCGGCCACATCGCCGACGGCCGTTCCAACCGGGAGATCGCGCGCAGCCTGCACCTGTCGGAGAAGACGGTGAAGACCCACGTCTCCAACATCCTGATGAAGCTGGACCTCGCGGACCGCACGCAGGCCGCGCTCTGGGCGGTCCGCAACGGCGAGGCCCGGGACGCCGCCACCGGCGCCTGAGGGGATGTCAGCGGGGTGTGCGAGGGTGGGCGCTGACACCGCATCGAGGGGGCGCCGGGGAGACCCGCCACGGCACGCGGCGGCCTGGCCGTCGGGCCCGACGGCCGGTACGACCGGGCGGAGGTGGCGGCCCTGGCCGAGGCGGACCCGTGGCGTTGACACCGCGGCCCGCCCCGGCGGCGCGCACCGTCCAACGGTCCGGCGTCCGGTGCACGAGGGGTCGGATTCCGGCCAGGTGCGAGAGCCGTCCCGCGCGCCCTCAGCGGGCCTCGCGCTCGTCCACCAAGGCGTTGTAGGCGGCCACCTGGGCCCGTCGGGCGGTGCGCCGCAGCGGCGCCAGAACGGACTGCCGCGCGGCCATCTCGGAGGCGCTGACGGCCGCGCCGTGGCCGCCGGAGGCGATCGACAGCAGGGCCGACACCTGCCGGGCCGACTCCAGCACCCGCACCGCACGAGGCGGGTAGCCGGGCGCCAGCAGCTCGGCGTGCCCGCGCCGGCGGTACGCCTCCAGGGCGCGCAGCGCCTCCGGCCCGGCGCCGGCCACGTCGAGCCGGGTGAGCAGCACGGTCGCCTCGCGCAGCCCGTCCGCCAGCTCGCGCTCGGCCTCGTGCAGCGACGGCACGTCCGCCGGCGGTGTGTCGTTCACCTCGGAGCAGCGCCACAGCACGGTCGCGGAGCGGTCCCCGGCCGGGCCGAACACCTCGACCTCCGGCACCAGCCCGAGCGGCACCCCCACCGCCAGGACGGCCTCGCCCGCGGCCATCGCGCGCTCGTTGAACGGCCCGGGGCCGGTCAGCCCCAGCGGGTGCCCGGCCGAGGGCAGCGCGAGGCGCAGGCCCTTCACCCCCAGCACCCGCAGCCGGCCCAGCGCCCAGGTCAGCCCGTGCTGCTCGCCCGGCTCGTCCCCGGGCAGCCCGGTCACCCGGTGGCTCTCGTCGGCGCCCAGCACGGCCGCGGCGGCGTTGTCGGGCGGCACCAGGCCCGCCAGCAGGGAGTTGCCCCAGGCGGCCAGCCGCCCCGAACGGGGCTCTTCGTACGGATTGTCGGCAGGAGTCGCGAGCATCCGGCCAGCCTACGGAATCGGCGGTCATCCGCGTGGCGTAGGTTTGCCCATGCGTGTGCGGCGCACCCACCCGTGCCCACCGGCTGCCGGAGTCGGCGTGCCGCCCGCACCGACGGCCGAGAATCTTGTTTTTGGGGAAGGCGTAGGCATGAGCGACGTGCTGGAGCTGGTGGACGTATCCGTGGTCCGGGAGGGGCGCGCGCTGGTCGACCAGGTCTCGTGGTCCATCTCCGAGGGTGAGCGCTGGGTCATCCTGGGCCCGAACGGCGCCGGCAAGACCACCCTGCTGCAGATCGCCTCCTCGTACCTGTTCCCGACCTCGGGCAAGGTCACCGTGCTGGGCGAGAAGCTGGGCGAGATCGACGTCTTCGAGCTGCGCTCCCGGATCGGCCTGGCCGGCGCCGCCATGTTCGACAAGCTGCCGGCCGAGCAGACCGTGCTGCAGACGGTGCTCACCGCCGCCTACGGGATGACGGTCAGCTGGCAGGAGAGCTACGAGCAGTCGGACGAGTCCCGCGCCCTCGCGCTGCTCGACCGCCTCGGCATGGCCGGCCTCACCGGCCGCAAGTTCGGCACCCTCTCCGAGGGCGAGCGCAAGCGCACCCTGATCGCCCGCGCCCTGATGACCGACCCCGAGCTGCTGCTGCTCGACGAGCCGGCCGCCGGCCTGGACCTCGGCGGGCGCGAGGACCTGGTCCGCAGGCTCGGCGCGCTCGCCCAGGACGAGTTCGCCCCGGCGATGGCGATGGTCACCCACCACGTCGAGGAGATCGCCCCCGGCTTCACCCACGTCCTGATGATCCGCCAGGGCAAGGTGCTCACGGCGGGCCCGATCGACACCGAGCTGACCGCCCGCAACCTCTCCAAGTGCTTCGGCCTGCCGCTCACCCTGGAGCGCCACGGCGACCGCTGGTCGGCCCAGGGCCTGCCGCTGGGCTGACGCCCCGTCCGCCGCTCCTCCGCCCCTCGTTCCGCCCCCGCTCCGCCCGTCCTGCGCGAGGCCGTCGGAACCGGTCGCACGTGCGACCGGTTTCCGCCCCTCGACCTGCGGGAACTGTCCGCCTCGAAGGCCTTCGCTCCCTAGGATGGACGTGTGGACAGCTGGATCTGGTGGCTCCTGGCCGCCGCAGGGCTCGGCATACCGCTGGTTCTCACCGCGATGCCGGAGTTCGCCATGTTCGCGGTCGGAGCGCTGGCCGCCGCCGGCGTGGCCGGGCTGGGCGGGGGAGTGGTCCTGGAGACCGTGACCTTCCTCCTGGTCTCGGTCGGGCTCGTGGTCTTCGTCCGCCCGATCGCCTACCGGCAGCTCCAGAAGGGCCCTCAGGTCAAGATGGGCATCGAGGCGCTGCACGGCGCCACCGCGGTCGTCGCGGAAACCGTCGACGGGGAGGGCGGCCGGATCAAGCTGAACGGCGAGATCTGGTCGGCCCGCGCGCTCCACCCGGAGCAGGTGTACCAGCCCGGGCAGCAGGTCGACGTCGTCGAAATCCAGGGCGCGACCGCCCTGGTCGTCTAGGGGAGAGTCCGTGGAACCCGTCCTTATCGTCCTGGTCGTCCTGGTCGTGGTGGCCTTCATCGCGCTGATCAAGACGATCCAGGTCATCCCACAGGCCAGCGCGGCGATCGTGGAGCGCTTCGGCCGCTACACCCGGACGCTCAACGCCGGACTGAACATCGTCGTCCCGTTCATCGACCGCGTCCGCAACCGGATCGACCTGCGCGAGCAGGTCGTCCCGTTCCCGCCGCAGCCGGTGATCACCCAGGACAACCTGGTCGTCAACATCGACACCGTCATCTACTACCAGGTCACCGACCCCCGCGCGGCCACCTACGAGGTCGCCAGCTACATCCAGGCGATCGAGCAGCTGACCGTCACCACGCTGCGCAACATCATCGGCTCGATGGACCTGGAGTCCACCCTGACCTCCCGCGAGGTCATCAACGCCGGTCTGCGCGGCGTCCTGGACGAGGCCACCGGCAAGTGGGGCATCCGGGTCAACCGCGTCGAGCTGAAGGCGATCGAGCCGCCGACCTCCATCCAGGACTCGATGGAGAAGCAGATGCGCGCCGACCGGGACAAGCGCGCCGCGATCCTCACCGCCGAGGGCCAGCGCCAGGCGCAGATCCTCAAGGCGGAGGGTGAGAAGCAGGCGGACGTCCTGCGGGCCGAGGGTGAGGCGCAGGCCGCGGTGCTGCGCGCCGACGGTGAGGCGGCCGCGATCCGGACGGTCTTCGAAGCCATCCACGACGGTGACGCCGACCAGAAGCTGCTCGCCTACCAGTACCTGCAGACCCTGCCCGAGCTGGCCAAGGGCGACTCCAACAAGCTCTGGATCATCCCGAGCGAGGTCGGCGACGCGCTCAAGGGCCTCGGCGGTGCCTTCAACGGCCTGACCGGCAACGGCGGCGGGATCAACGGCGGTGCCGTCGCGGCGCCGAGCGTCCCGAAGGCGTCCCCGGCCACCCAGGTGCCGATCGACCCGGCGTCCGGGCCGCGGCCGGTGGACACCGACAAGGGCGCCGCCCGTCCCCGGGTGGACCCGACCCGGGAGTTCCCCAAGATCGACCCGGAGTGATTCGGACCGCAGTGACGCGGCCGCAGTGAGTGGTCGAGGCGTGCTCCGTCGAGGGCCCGCCGCCGTACGCCTCCCGTACGGCGGCGGGCCCTCGGGGCTTCCGCGGCGCCGGTCCGCGGCGGTGTGGCGTGCGTCCCGAATCGTGGGCGGGCCTGGCCGGGCGGGAGGGCGGTCCGGCATGATCCCCTCGGACAGGACCGAGAGGAGGAGTGACCCATGACGCTCTGGGAGGCGGTCGCCGTCCTGGTGGCCGGGGTCGGCGCCGGGATGATCAATGTGATCGTCGGTTCCGGCACCCTGATCACCTTCCCCGTCCTGCTCGCCGTCGGGATCCCACCGGTCACCGCCAACGTCTCCAACTCCTTCGGCCTGGTGCCCGGTTCGCTCAGCGGCGTGATCGGCTACCGCCGCGAACTCGCCGACCAGGGGCGCCGGGTGCTGCGTCTGGGAACCGCCTCGCTGCTCGGCGGGCTGCTCGGCGCACTGCTGCTGATCAAGCTGCCGAGCGCGGCCTTCGACGCGATCGTCCCGGTCCTGATCCTGCTCGCGCTGGTCCTGGTGGTGATCCAGCCCCGGGTGGCCAGGGCCGTCGCCGCCCGCCGCCGGCCCGGTGGCGACCCGGACGGCAGCTCGGTGCTGCTGGTCGGGGTGTTCCTCACCGGCATCTACGGCGGCTACTTCGGCGCCGCGCAGGGTGTCCTGCTGATGGCGCTGATGGGCATGCTGCTGCAGGAGGACCTGCAGCGGATCAACGGGGTGAAGAACGCCCTGGCGATGATCGTCAACGCCGTCGCCGCGCTCTTCTTCCTGTTCACCTCGACCGTGAACTGGGCGGCGGCCGGGCTGATCGCGGTGGGTTCGCTGGTCGGCGGCCTGGTCGGCGCCAAGGTCGGCCGCCGGCTGCCGCCGGCCGTGCTGCGCGGGGTGATCGTGGTGGTCGGCCTCGCGGCGGTCACCAAGCTGCTGGTGGGGTGAGCGGCCGTCGGGCCGCCGTTGTACAGATGTCGGATCGTACGAGAGTCACAGGAGTAGGCCATGGCCCTGGAGATGCGTGAGACCTGCGAGCGCTGCGCGGTGTCGCTGACCGCCGACGGCGCCGCCTCGATATGTTCCTACGAGTGCACCTTCTGCCCGGAATGCACCGAGGCCATGGCCGGCGCCTGCCCGAACTGCGGCGGCGAGCTGGTGGCCCGTCCGCGTCGGAAGGCCGCCTGACCCCGGCACCCCGGAGGACCCCGGGCGCCCGGAGCACCGACGACCGAGCAGGAGCGCAGCGATGAGCAACAGGGCACGGCTGAGCGAGGACGAGATCACGGCGGCCCTGGCGGCGCTGCCGGAGTGGACCCGCGAGGGCGACGGCATCGTCCGCAGCGCCGACGCCCCGGACTTCCCCGCGGGGATCCGGGTGGTCGTCGCCGTCGCCGAGCAGGCCGAGTCACTCGACCACCACCCCGACATCGACATCCGCTGGCGCACCCTGCGCTTCGTCCTGTCCACCCACAGCGCCGGCGGCCTCACCGGCCTGGACTTCACCCTGGCCGCCCGCATCGACGAGGCACTGCGCGCCGAGTCCGCGGCCTGATCCCGGCCGGCCAGCCCGCCGGGAACGTACGCCGAGGGCCAGGGTCGTCCCTCCGAGCGGGCGTGAGATGCTGACTGCCGCATCGGCAGGCAGGCGGGCACGGAGGGACGGAACGGATGGCGCAGGAGCCCGTCGGAGACGCCCACGCCGGGCAGCAGCCGTGGCACCCCCAGGGACAGCCGGGCCAGGGGCAGCAGGCCCAGGGCCTGCCGGACTGGCAGGGCGGCGGGTACTACGGGCAGCAGGCGCAGGAGCAGGCGCACTGGCAGCAGCAGTACGACCGGACCGGCTACGCGCACGCCGGTCACGGGCACGCCGGCTACGGCCAGAGCGGCTACGACCAGGGCGACCACGGACAGGGCGACCACGGACAGGCCGGCCACGACCCCGGCGGGTACGCGCAGAGCGGCTACGGGCAGAGCGGCTACGGGCAGACCGGGTACGTCGAGGGCGGTTACGTCCAGGGGCAGTACGGCGGCCAGGACCAGTACCAGCCGTTCCCGGACCACGCACAGGCCGTGCAGCCCCCGCAGTACGCGCCGTACCCCGAGCACGCGCAGCACTACGCGCCGTACGCCGCCGCGCAGCCGGCCGGGGAGGGGCTGTACGTCCCGGCGGGAGCCGAGTACTCGGCGGACGGTTACGTGCACGTCGAGGAGGCCGAGCCGGAGCCGGAGTCGGCGCCGACCGGGCCGGGGAAGACCCCGGGTTCGACCGGGGAGGACGCTCCGGAGCCCGAGGCCGAGGCCCGGTCCACCGCCCGGTCCGCCGCGCGCTCCCGGTCCGCCTCCCGCAGGGGCGGTGACGGCGGTCCCGTTCCCGCGTCGGGTACGGCGTCCGGCCCGAAGCCGGGCCCGGAGTCCGGCACCTCGCTGTCGGCCAAGGCCCGGAAGGCCGCCGACGCGGTGCTGACCGGGGAGCACGTGCCCAGCCGCAAGGCCCTGTTGGTGCGGGCCGGCGCCGGCGTGGCCGCACTGGGGGTGCTGGTCACGGCCGGTCTGATGGTCGGTGCGGAAGGCGGCGGCAGTGCGGCCGCGAGCAGCGGCGGCGAGCCCGGGTTCACCGTGGCGCACACCCGGGCGTGGTCCGCGCAGCCCGCTGCGGCCGGGCAGTCCGCGGGCGACGACACGCTGGTCGGGAGCTGGCTGCTGACGGACGCGGTGGTCCGGGCCGACGGCTCCGGGGTGCACGCGTACGACCGCGCCGGCGGCAAGTCGACCTGGTCGGTGGAGCCGCCGGCCGCCGGCGCCGTCCCCTGCGGACTGTCGACCGGCGTGAACCAGGCGGGCCTGGGCGCGGTGCTGTTCCGCCCGAAGGCGGACCCGAAGAGCCCCTGCGCGCTGGTGGCCGCCGTGGACACCAAGACGGGCAAGACGGCCTGGACCAAGACCCTCTCGGACACCAAGGGCGCCTACTCCGCGCGGGTCGGCGTCACCGAGGACAAGGTGGTGGCGATCGGCGACGACCACGCGGTGGCCTGGGAGTCGGCGGACGGCAAGGACGTCTGGCAGTACACCGGGCAGGGCAAGTTCTGCACCCTCTCCGGCGGCGTCAGCGGCAAGACCGTGCTGGTGGCCTCCTCCTGCGCCGACTCGACACCCGCCGACCAGGCCGTCTCACTGAACGTCGCGGACGGCAAGGTCGGCTGGTGGCGGGGCCTGAACAACCAGCCGAAGACGGTGACCGTGCTGTCCGCGGAGCCGGCCGTGGTCCTCACCACCGGCGACAAGCCGGAGAACGACCGGGTGTTCGCCTGGGGCGCCGCCGGGGACCCGGCCGCCGAGATCCCGGTGGTCACGGAGGGCGGCCGGCTGGACGTCACCCACGGCGCCTTCACGGCCACCCCCGAGGTGTTCTTCGAGGGCCGCGCCATGGTCACCACCCTGACCCCGGCGAACGGCGGCGGGCCGGCCGCCGCGGTCGGCTACGACCTGGAGACCGGCAAGCAGCGCTGGAAGGTCCCGATGTCCGCCAAGGGCACCGTCCGGGCGGTCGGCATCGACGGCGGCTCGCTGGTGGTCGCCGCCGACGAGCGCCGCGACCAGCCCGCCCACCTGACCCGGTTCCCGCTGGCCGGCGGCGGGGAGGCGACCGGCGGCAACTTCCCGCCCGGGACCGGCTCGCTGCTGGTCTCCGGGCGGGTGCTGATCGGCGGCGGTCAGGTGGTCGTGGTGCCCGAGCACGCGGCCAACTACGGCACGGCGGCCGGGTACCAGGCGAAGGGCTGAGGCCGCTTCCTCCGCCGTCCCCGGCCGGGGGCTTCCGCCGTCCCCGGCCGGCGGGCTGCTTCCGCGGCCCCCGTCCCGGGGCTACGCGGCCGGGACGGGCAGGCCCGGCACCGGCGGCAGCCAGTCCGCGAGCTCCCGCGCCTCCGAGCCGCGCAGGCCGAGCGCCAGCATCAGACTGGCCTGCGGGGTCGGCACGAAGGGGCGCCGCAGCAGCTTCATCCCGGCCTGCTCCGGCGTCCGGTCGGCCTTGCGCTGGTTGTCCTCCGCGCACGCGGCCACGGTGTTCAGCCAACTGTCGGCACCACCGCGCGACTTGGGCTGCAGGTGGTCCACCGTGGTGGCCCGCCGCCCGCAGTACGCGCACAGGTGCTGGTCCCTGGCCAGGACACCCCGCCGCGTCCACGGGGCTTGTTGTCGGAACGGCACCCGTACGTACCGTTGCAGTCTGATCACCCTCGGGACCGGGACGGCGACACCCGTCCCCCGGATCGAGCGCAGCGGGTGCGCCTGCTCCACCACCGCCTTGTCCTGGAGCACCAGGACGACGGCGCGCTGAAGCGACACCGTCGTCAGGGGCTCGTAGCTCGCGTTCAGAACCAGCGTGTTGCGCACTCGGCACACCCTTCCCACGGGCGTGCCACGGCGGCACGACCGTCTCCACACACGTCACTGCCGCCGCACGGCGGTGACACCACTCTGAACGGGCCCGCAGCCGACGAACAACGGAATTTCCGGTATCACGGAGGGGCCCGGGGGAGCGGGGAGCCGCAGCCGGGAGGGTGCTCAGGGGGAAACGAGGGGGTGCCTCGGGGAGAACTCGCTGGCCGGAACCACGTAGGCTCTATCAGGCTGGAGTCGTACCGACCCGGGGCCCGGACGGAACCGGGCCGCAAACGGGCGGACGCCCGACAGAAGGAGAAGCGTGACCGTGACGGACATCGTCGACGAGCTGCGGTGGCGTGGGCTGATCGCCCTGTCCACCGACGAGGACGCACTGCGCAAGGCGTTCGCGGACGGCCCGGTCACGTTCTATTGCGGCTTCGACCCGACGGCCCCCAGCCTGCACCTCGGCAACCTGGTGCAGATCCTCACCATGCGCCGCATCCAGCAGGCGGGGAACCTCCCGCTCGGCCTGGTCGGCGGCGCCACCGGCCTGATCGGGGACCCGAAGCCCACCGCCGAGCGCGTGCTCAACGACCCCGAGACGGTGGCCGGCTGGGTGGAGCGCCTGCGCGGCCAGATCTCGCGCTTCCTCGACTTCGAGGGCCCGTACGCGGCGCGCATGGTCAACAACCTGGACTGGACGTCCGGGATGTCGGCGATCAGCCTGCTGCGTGACGTGGGCAAGTACTTCCGGGTCAACAACATGATCGCGAAGGAGGCCGTCGCCCGACGGCTCAACTCCGACGCGGGCATCAGCTACACCGAGTTCAGCTACCAGATCCTCCAGGGCATGGACTACCTGGAGCTGAACCGCCGCTACGGCTGCAGCCTGCAGACCGGCGGCAGCGACCAGTGGGGTAACCTGACCGCCGGCACGGACCTGATCCGCAAGGCCGACGGCAAGTCCGTCCACGCGCTGGCCACGCCGCTGATCGTCAAGGCCGACGGCACCAAGTTCGGCAAGACCGAGTCCGGCACGGTCTGGCTCGACCCCGAGCTGACCACTCCGTACGCCTTCTACCAGTTCTGGCTGAACGCGGACGACCGGGACGTCTCCAACTTCCTGCGGATCTTCAGCTTCCGCTCGAAGGAGGAGATCGAGGAGCTGGAGCGCGAGACCGGCGAGCGCCCCGCCGCCCGCCTCGCCCAGCGTGCCCTCGCCGAGGAGCTCACCACCCTCGTCCACGGCGCCGAGCAGTACGAGCGCGCGGTCGCCGCGTCCAAGGCGTTGTTCGGCCAGGGCGACCTCGCCGACCTGGAGGCCCCGACCCTGGCGGCCGCCCTGGCCGAGGTCCCCAAGGCCGAGGTCTCCGAACTCCAGCCGGTGGTCGACCTGTTGGTCGCCGTCGGCCTGGCGCCGAGCCGTTCGGCCGCGCGTCGGACGATCAAGGAGGGCGGTGCCTACCTCAACAACGTCAAGGTGACGGACGAGGAGGCGGTGCCGACCGAGGCCGACCTGCTGCACGGCCGCTGGCTGGTGCTGCGGCGCGGCAAGCGCAACCTGGCGGCGGCGGAGCTGGTCTCCGCCGGCTGACGCGCCGGCCGACCGACTCGGCTGGCTGACGCGCCGGCCGACCGACTCGGCTGGCTGAAAGCGCACCCGCTCTGAGCTGCGGCTTCGAGCACCGAGGGTCGGATCTGGACAGATCCGGCCCTCGACGTTTGACGATGTCGTCCAGGTGGCCTAGTGTTGAACGAGTCGCTGGAGCAGCCACCCCGTCCGGTAAGACCCACTCTCACTTCTCGCAACCCATTCACATGGGTTCGTTGGCGTTTCCGTCAACAGGGTGTGAGTGTGAATTTCGAGTGACACTCGGAATGCGCTAACGTGGTGGATGTCGCGAAAGCGGCCCCGACCAGTTCGGGAAATCCGATGAATGAAACTCCGGAAAACGGAGCGGAAAACGTCTGATAAGCTGGAAACACGAAAGAACGAAGCCCGGAGGGTCCGCTGGAAGGCGGTCCGAAGGAAGCGTCCGTTCCTTGAGAACTCAACAGCGTG
>NZ_JBITTM010000008.1:0-221992 GCF_044541955.1 Kitasatospora sp. NPDC085464 | reverse complement strand
GTCGAGGGCGACGACGCGGGTCTCCCCCTCCCCGTAGACCTTGTTCAGGCCGGTGGCGCGGGCGGCCGCCAGGCCGGTACGGACGGCGGTTGCGGGGAACGTCACGTGGACTCACTCCTGGGGATGAAAAACGGAAAATCGGACTCCAGTCCATCCTCCCAAGGCGTTCTTGTGCGACGTGTATGCCGAGCGGACGGTCGGCCCCCGCCGACCCGGCGGGGTGGCGGGGGCACTCTCCTCCTCTGGTATGACCCGGACCCCTCAGGGGCGGGGCCACGGCCGGAAGCCTTCGGCCGTCCCGGCCGGGCGATCCCGGCGGTCCCGACCGGGGCGCGGCCCGGGTCCGGCCCGGCGCCGGGCCGCTACTCCACCGCGACCCCGAAGGCCGTCGCCAGCCCCGCCAGACCGTTCGTCACCGCCCGGCCGGACGCGCTGAACTCCCAGCCGCCGCCCGAACGCCGGAAGGCACCCAGCACCATCGCACTGTCCGGCACCCCGCCGGTGGTGCCCGCCCAGTCCGCCGGACCGGCCGCACCCGGCCCGTACGAGGCGGCGACCGCCAGCCCGTGCACGTACCCCAGCGGCAGCACCGGCGGCTCCTCCTCCTCGGTGGAGACGGCGACCACCACCTCCTCGACCGCGGCCGGCAGCCGGTGCAGCTCCAGGGTCAGCCGGGCCGCCCGGGTCGGCTCGCCCGGCACCGAGCGGGTCGGGTGCAGCCGGACCGCACCGTCCGGGTCCTGCGGGCTGTTGAAGAACACGAAGTGCTCGTCGCTGAGCACCCGGCCCCCGGCGCACAGGAAGGCGGTGACGTCCAGCTCCACCGCGTCCCCGCCGGCCGTCCGGCTCTGCCAGCTCACCGTGAGCGCGGTCTCCCGCCCGGCCGGGTCGGCCTCCTGCGGCCGGGCGCCCGCGGCTGCCGGGGCGCCCCCGCCGAGCCGGCCGCGCAGGCCCTGCTCGGCCAGCAGCTGGACCAGCTCCGGGCCGCTCACCAGGGTCAACGGCTTGCCCTCGATGTAGCTGTACGAGCCGCGGCCGAAGCCAGCCGTGGTGACCAGGATGCCCTTGATCGCGCCGTGATGGCGCACGGTGGACTCCAGGTCGCGCACGGCCGTCGGCGGAACGGTCTTCTTGTAGCGCTTCGCCTGGATCACGATCTTGCCGCCGGTCACCTGGTCCAGGTCCTCGGCGACCACGTCCACCCCGACGTCGCCGCTGCGGGCCGTCGTCATCACCCGGAAGCCGCGCAGCCGGAACAGCTCGGCGATCAGGTCCTCGAAGTCCAGCGGATCCATCTCGAAGAGGTCCGGCTCGCCCTCGCCGCCGTGCCCGGCCAGGCTCCCGCCGACCGTCTCCGGCCGCCGGTCCGGCCGGACCTCGTCCAGCCGCTCCGGGCGCGCCGACAACCGGCCGCCCAGGCCCTGGAAGCACTCCACCGCGTCCACCCGGTCCAGCGCCAGCCCGGCGACGCCGGCCCGGGTCGCGGTCAGCGTCGACACGAAGCGCTCGGCCTCCCGGCCGGTCGCCGGGTCGATGCCGAGGACGAAGCCGTTCAGCACCACCGAGTCCAGCAGCCCGTCCCGGTCCGCCCGGAACAGCTCCGCCACCACCCGCAGTGCCGACTGCGCCAGGACCTGCCGGTACAGCGCCTTGCGCTCCGTCGCCGGGCGGGCCACCTCGGCCTCGCGGTCGTCCGACTTCACGTACCGCACCCGGCCGGCCGCCGGCACCACGTCCGCCCCCGGCAGCTCCCAGTTCACCACCAGCTGGCGGCCCGCCGCGTCGAAGGCCGCCACCAGCCGGTGCGGGAAGCCCTCCGGCCAGGCCGCCGAGGCGTACAGGCCCGCCGTGAAGTACTCCTGCACCGCCTCCGGCTCGCCCGCCCGCAGCCGGCGCAACAGCTCCTCGGTCCGGGCGCCGCGCTCCTCGTCCTCGCGGCGGAAGCGCTCCACCCGGGCCAGGTACTCCCGGTGGTACGCGGCCAGCCGCTGCTGCCGGTCCGCCTCCCGGGCCTGCGCGGCGTACCAGTCCTGCTCGAACCGCGCCCGGGCCTGCGCCAGGTACTGCTCGTACTGGCGCCGCACCCCCGGATTGCGGGCCTGCACCGGATCCGGCGGCGGGACGAAGTAGGCGGCGGACGCCTGGTCCGGCATCGGCACCGGCTCACCCAGCGGCCCCGGATCGAACGGCGGCACCGCGCTCGGCGCCAACAGCGCCTGCGGACCGAACGCCGGCGCGGCCAGCCCGGCCGCCAGCAGGCCCCTCAACTCCTCCACCCGGGCGTCCAGTTCGGCCGTCCGCCGAGCCGCCTCGGCCTCCCGCGACTGCTGGTACGCCCGCTGCGCCTCCCGCTCGTTGCGGGCAGTCGCCCGCTGCGCCTCGCGCTGCTCCCGCTCCCGCCGGCGCTCCTCCGCCGCCTCGGCACGCCACCGGGCCTCCTCCCGGCGCTGCTGCTGCCGCTGCGCCTCCGCCCAGATCGCCAGCACCCCGCTGCTCCGCCGCCCCGCCACGTCCACCCCTCCTGTCCGCGCCGCCTCCCGGCGGCGCCACCGACCGCGCCCGCCACAATAGAACGCGGACACCCCACCCGGCCAAGCGCCCGCGACCTGCGGGGTCGCAGCCGCGGCGGCGCTGCTGAACCCGGCACCACCGGCTCCTTCGACGACCCCGGCACCCGGACCTTCCCGCTGACACCGGCTGCCGGCAGCAACACGCTCACCGTCACCGACGACACGGGCGTCGCCCCGGACATCGACGGCATCACCGTCACCGACGACACGGGCGTCGCCCCGGACATCGACGGCATCACCGTCCCCGCCGATCCGCCCGGGGGAGGGACGGGTGCGATTTGTCGGTGGCGGCGGGTAACCTCGCTGCTCCGAGAGGGAAGGATGCCCGTGACGATTCCCCCACCGCAGCAGCCGGAACGGCCCGCCGGCTGGGTCTCCACCGGCCTGGGCTGGCAGGCGGGCCGCGCCGTGCTCGGCGCGGTGCGCGGCAGCCGGGTGCACGAGCGCGCCGTCACGCCCGGCGCGGAGGTCGGCTGGCTGCTCGGCGGGCCGCGCCGCTGCGTCGGGGCCTGGCTGGTCGGGGCGGCGGAGCGCACCCCGTGCCCGCACCACGCGGTGATCGATCCGGACGGCGGCGCGACGCAGTGCCCGGCATGCCAGAGCGTGGACCGCGGCCTCGCCCTGGCGCGGGACCAGATCCTCGACGACGGCCGCACCTACCTGCTCTACCTCGCCTGGTTCGGCGAGGGCCTGCTGAAGGTCGGCCTGACCGCCGAGCAGCGCGGCGACAGCCGACTGCTCGAACAGGGCGCGCTGGCCTACGCGTTCACCGCCAGGGGCGGCCTGCCCGCCGTGCGCCGCGCCGAACTCACCGTCGCCGCGTCGGGGTTGGCCCGTGAGCGGTACAAGTCCCGGCTCAAGGCCGAGCACTGGTGGTCGCACGGCGACGTCCCGCACCGCCGTACGGTGCTCACCGAGGCCCGCACCCGGGCGCACCGGCTGCTGGACGGCCACGCCGTGGAGCTGCTCGCGGACCGTCCGGTGGTGGACCACGTGGAGCGCTACGGCCTGGCGGCCGGCGCCCCGGAGTCCTACCGGGAGATCGCCGGTCTGGCCGACGGCGCCGTGATCGCGGGCCGGCTCCGGCCGCCGATCGGCAAGCACCTCTTCCTCGACCAGGCCGACGGCTCCGGCCCGCTGCTGCTGGACACCCGGCGGCTCACCGGCTGGACGCTGACGCCGGTGGCCGGGCGGGCGTCCGAGGGGCTGATCCTGCAGGAGCGCGTCCGCCCGCCGGAGCCGGACACCCAGGAAGCGCTGTTCTGAGCCGGCGGCGTCAGCCCAGCTTGCTGCGCAACCCGCCCGGCCCCGAGCGGGCCCGGCGCGACAGCGGCGGCCGGGACGGGCGGACGTCGCCGCGCACGACCTGGTCGGCGGCCTCGGCGGCCCGCCGGGCGAGCGCGGCGCGGGCGGCGGCCAGGGCGACGCGGGCGAGCAGCGGGTCCTCCCGGACACCGGCCTCGCGCTTGGCGCTGTGGCAGCCCGTGCACCAGACCGGCGAGGCCGGCCCGTCCGGGTACACCATCTCCTCGGGCGGCAGGTAGTGCCCACCGCACTCGACGCACTCGAAGACCAACCTCATCCGACGATCACCGTCCCGGATCCGTGGCACCGACCGCAGGGCGACCAGAATTCGTGGACCCTGGGCACCATGCTCCCTTCCTCGTCCAGTTCGACCGTTGCCTCGGTCTTCTGGGTCCCCCCGGACCCGCCGCAGCCGGAGCAGGACTGAACCTCGGGCATATGCCGTCCCTCCGTAGCGGAGCACCACCGTAGCGCGATTTCCCGCCCACGAGCACCGCTCCCGACGATCCACCACCCGTACGGGGAGCGCGAAATGGCGCCGCACGCCCCACCGGACAGGGGCGGCCCCTCGCGCGAGCACCAGCGCGAGGGGCCGACGGTCGGTGGTCCCGACCGCGTGTGGGGGAGCGTCAGCCGCGGGCGGCCCGCAGGAACTCCCGGTTCATCGCCGCGATGCTGGGCAGCGGGATCCCCTTGGGGCAGGCGGTGGCGCACTCGCCGGTGTTGGTGCAGCCGCCGAAGCCCTCGGCGTCCATCGCCGCGACCATGTTCCGCACCCGGGAGCCCCGTTCCGGTGCGCCCTGCGGGAGCACGTTGAGGTGGACGACCTTGGCGGAGGTGAAGAGCATCGCCGAACCGTTCGGGCAGGCCGCCACGCAGGCACCGCAGCCGATGCACTCGGCGTGTTCGAAGGCGGTGTCGGCGGCCTCCTTGGGCACGGGCGTGGCGTGCGCCTCGGGGGCGCTGCCGGTCGGGGCGGTGATGTAGCCGCCGGAGCCGATGATCCGGTCGAAGGCCGAGCGGTCCACCACCAGGTCCTTGACCACCGGGAAGGCGGCGGCCCGCCACGGCTCGACGTCGATGGTGTCGCCGTCCCGGAAGTGCCGCATGTGCAGCTGGCAGGTGGTGGTCCGCTCGGGGCCGTGCGCCTGGCCGTTGATGACCATGCCGCAGGCGCCGCAGATGCCCTCGCGGCAGTCGTGGTCGAAGGCGACCGGCTGGTCGCCGCGGGTGATCAGCTCCTCGTTGAGGGTGTCGAGCATCTCCAGGAAGGACATGTCCGGGCTGATCCCGCTGACCCGGTAGGTGGTCATCGACCCGGGTGCGTCCGGGCCCGCCTGGCGCCAGATGCGCAGGGTGAGGTTCATGCGTAGCTCCGCTGGGTGGGGTGGACGTGGTCGAAGTCGAGCGCCTCGCGGTGGAGGACGGGCGCCGCGCCGGTGCCGGTGAACTCCCAGGCGGCGGCGTACGAGAACTCCTCGTCGCGCCGGGCGGCCTCGCCGTCGGGGGTCTGGCTCTCGGTGCGGAAGTGGCCGCCGCAGGACTCGGCGCGGTGCAGGGCGTCCAGGCACATCAGCTCGGCCAGCTCGAAGTAGTCGACGAGCCGGTTGGCCTTCTCCAGCGACTGGTTGAGCTCCTGCCCGGTGCCCGGCACCTTGATCCGGCGCCAGAACTCCTCGCGCAGCTGCGGGATCCGCTCCAGGGCCCGGGTCAGGCCGGCCGCGTCGCGGGCCATCCCGCACTCGTCCCAGAGCAGTTCGCCGAGTTCCCGGTGGAAGGAGTCCGGGGTGCGGTCGCCGTCCACCGCGAGGATCAGGTTGAGCCGGTCCTCGACCTCGGCCGTGGTCCCGGCGAGTACCGGGTGGTCGGCGGGCACGGCGGGCAGCGGGTTGCGGGCCAGGTAGTCGTTGAGGGTGGGCGGCAGCACGAAGTAGCCGTCGGCGAGGCCCTGCATGAGGGCGCTGGCGCCGAGCCGGTTGGCGCCGTGGTCGGAGAAGTTGGCCTCCCCGATCGCGAACAGGCCCGGGACGGTGGTCTGCAGGTCGTAGTCGACCCAGAGCCCGCCCATCGTGTAGTGGATCGCCGGGTAGATCCGCATCGGCACCCGGTACGGGTCCTCGGCGGTGATCCGCTCGTACATCTCGAAGAGGTTGCCGTACCTGGCCTCGACGGCGTCCCGGCCCATCCGGCGGATCGCGTCGGCGAAGTCCAGGTAGACGCCCTGGCCGCCGGGGCCGACGCCGCGGCCCTCGTCGCAGACGTTCTTGGCGGCCCGGGAGGCGATGTCGCGCGGCACCAGGTTGCCGAAGGACGGGTAGATCCGCTCCAGGTAGTAGTCCCGCTCCTCCTCGGGGATCTCGGCCGGCGCCCTGGTGTCGCCCTGGGCCCTGGGCACCCAGATCCGGCCGTCGTTGCGCAGCGACTCGCTCATCAGGGTGAGCTTGGACTGGTGGTCGCCGGAGCGCGGGATGCAGGTCGGGTGGATCTGGGTGAAGCACGGGTTGGCGAAGTGCGCGCCGCGCCGGTGCGCCCGCCAGATCGCGGTGGCGTTGGAGTTCTTGGCGTTGGTGGAGAGGTAGAAGACGTTGCCGTAGCCGCCGCTGGCGAGGACGACGGCGTCGGCCGTGTAGCTGCGGATGTCACCGGTGACCAGGTCGCGGGCGACGATGCCGCGGGCCCGGCCGTCGACGACCAGCAGGTCCAGCATCTCGGTGCGCGGGTGCATCTCCACGTTCCCGGCGGCGATCTGCCGGGAGAGCGCCTGGTAGGCGCCGAGCAGCAGCTGCTGGCCGGTCTGGCCGCGGGCGTAGAAGGTGCGCGAGACCTGCACGCCGCCGAAGGAGCGGGTGTCCAGCAGGCCGCCGTACTCGCGGGCGAACGGCACGCCCTGGGCCACGCACTGGTCGATGATCTCCACCGACACCTGGGCGAGCCGGTGCACGTTGGACTCCCGGGCGCGGAAGTCACCGCCCTTGACGGTGTCGTAGAACAGCCGGCGGATCGAGTCGCCGTCGTTGCGGTAGTTCTTGGCCGCGTTGATGCCGCCCTGGGCGGCGATCGAGTGGGCGCGGCGCGGGGAGTCCTGGTAGCAGAACTGGACGACGTGGTAGCCCTGTTCGGCGAGGGTCGCGCCGGCGGCGCCGCCGGCCAGGCCGGTACCCACGACGATCACGGTGTGCTTGCGCCGGTTGGCCGGGTTGACCAGCTTGGCGTCGAACCGCCGCTGGTCCCAGCGCTGTTCGATCGGCCCGGCCGGGGCCCTGGTGTCGGCGATCGGCTCGCCGACGGTGTAGTCCTGGTAGCTCACTTCACCACTCCGGTCATCACGGCCACGGGGACGGACAGGAACCCGGCCGTCAGCACGAGCGCCAGGCCGTTGGCGGTCAGCTTCAGCGCCCGGTCCCGGCGGGCGTTGTTGGCGCCGAGGGTCTGCGCGGCGCTCCAGAAGCCGTGCCGGACGTGCAGGCCGACGGCCAGCATCGCGACGACGTAGAACACGTCGACGTACCAGCGGTCGAACGAGGCGACGACGTTCTGGTACGGGTGGCCCTCCTCGGCGGCCGGGTTCACGGTCAGCGTGGTCAGGTCGAGGATGTGCCAGACGATGAACAGCGCCAGGATCACCCCGCCCCAGCGCATGGTCCGGGTCGCGTAGCTCGCGCGGCGGCGCTTGTGCGCGTACTTGCTCGGCCGGGCGGCGAGGTCGCGGCGGCTGAGCTGGTAGGCCGAGACGCCGTGCAGCACGACCGAGGCCAGCAGGCCGACCCGGGCCATCCACAGGAACCACGCGTGGCCCAGGAACGGCTGCCCGATGGTGCGCAGCCAGGCGGCGTAGCCGTTGATGTCGTCCGGGCCGAAGAAGATCTTGAGGTTGCCCAGCATGTGCGCGACCAGGTACAGCAGCATGACCAGTCCGGTGACGGCCATGACCGCCTTCTTGCCGACGGTCGACCGCCACAGCGTCGCCAGGGGGGACGGATGCCGGCCCGTCCGAGTCGCGGTTGTCATGGCTGCAACGGTAGGGACGGACATCAGGGTGCGTCCAAGACATGATGCGGCTCGCGACGATAGGCACCGGCTATCGGAGCGGCCTATCCTGGCCGGGTGCAGCTCCAGCAACTCCGCTACTTCCTGGCCGTGGCCGAGACCCGCCACTTCACCCGGGCGGCCGAGGCCGCGCACGTGGCACAGCCGTCCCTCTCGCAACAGATCCGTTCGCTGGAAAGGGAGTTGGGCGCCGAGCTGTTCCACCGCACCCGGGGCAACATCGCGCTGACCGACGCCGGGGACGCCCTGCTGCCGCTGGCCCGGCGCATCCTCGCGGACACCGAGAGCGCCCGGCTGGCCGTCCAGGAGACGGTGCAGCTGCGGCGCGGCAGGGTCCGGCTCGGCGCACCGCCGAGCCTGTGCACCAGCCTGGTGCCGGACGTCCTGCGGGTCTTCCGGGACCGCTACCCGGGCGTGGCACTGGTGGTCCGCGAGGGCGGCTCGCGCGACCTGGTCCGCTCACTGGCGGCGGGCGAGCTGGACCTCGCGCTGATCATCACCCCGCCCACCGGGGAACAGGCGCCCGCCCTGGCCGTCACCGAGCTGCTGCACGAGGAGCTGGTACTGGTCTCCGCCGAGCGGCGCGCCCGGCGCAAGGCACGGGTGGCCGAGCTGCGGGACCGGCCGCTGGTGATGTTCCGGGAGGGCTACGACGTACGGGAGGCGACCCTGGCGGCCTGCCGGGCGGCCGGGTTCGAGCCGGAGTTCGCGGTCGAGGGCGGGGAGATGGACGCGGTGCTGGGCTTCGTCCGGGCCGGGATCGGGCCCGCCGTCGTTCCCGGCATGGTGGCGGCCCGTTCGGGCCTCGCGGTCACCCCGTTCGCCGGGCCGGGCCTGGGCCGCACCATCGCCGTCGCGCACGGCCACGAGGTGCCGCCCACCCGCGCCGCCGAGGCGCTGCGCTCCACCCTGCTGGCACACCTCCACGACGCCGCCCGGGCGGGCGAACTCCCGCCGGGCACCCGGCTGTTGCTGTCGTGAGGGCGGCGTGTCAGGAGGTGGTCGGCCCGTCAGGCGGGCGTGTCGGGCGGGCGCGTCAGTCGGGGGTCGGCGCGTCGCCGGAGCGCAGGGTGAGCAGGGTGATCTCGCTCGGTGCGAAGACCCGGAAGGGCGGCCCCCAGAAGCCGGTGCCCCGGCTGGTGTAGAGCTGGGTGCGCTCCCCGTGTCGGCTGAGGCCGTGCACCACGGGCTGGTCGAGCCGGACGAGGAAGTTGAACGGCCAGATCTGGCCGCCGTGGGTGTGGCCGGAGACCTGCAGGTCGATGCCGGCGGCAGCGGCCTGCGGGACGTACTTGGGCTGGTGGGCGACGAGCAGGACCGGACGGTCGGGGTCCGCTCCCGCCAGCGCGTCGAGCAGGTCGGCGCGGTGTCCGGCCAGGCCGGAGGACTCCGCCGTCACGTCGTCCACGCCGGCGAGGACGAGGGCGTCCCCACCGCGCTCCACCACGACGTGGCGGTTGTGCAGCGGCTCCCAGCCCAGGTCCGCCATGCGGTCCAGCCAGCCCTGGGCCTCGCTGCCGTACTCGTGGTTCCCGGTGACGTAGACCCTGGCCAGCCGGGCCCGGATCGTGCCGAGCGGCGCGGACTGCTCCCGGCGCTGGGCGGGCGTGCCGTCGGCGATGTCGCCGGCGTGGACCACGACGTCCGCGTCGAGGGCGTTGACGGCCTCGGTGACCCGCGCCGACCAGCCCGCCCGGTCGATCGGCCCGTAGTGGGTGTCGGCCAGCACCACGACACGCGTCCCGTCCAGGGCCCTGCCGAGTCGGGGGAGACGGACGTCCAGCCGCTTCACCCGGGGCACGCGCATCGCCTCGTGGTGTCCCCAGCCCAGGAGCCCGGCGCAGACCACGGCGACGGTCACGGCCACGGCCCTGGCCCGGCCGACGCCGCCGACGTCGAGTCCGGCCAGCACGAGGTCCACCGAGCCGCCCAGCACCGACCAGGTGAACAGCACCCAGATCATCCCGAGGCTGGTGTCCGCGATGCGCGCGGCCCGGTCGGAGCGCCGCCGGCCGTGGCCCGCGACCATCAGGAAGGGGAAGGAGAGCAGCCAGGCGGCGAACACGGCCGTGCCGGCCAGGAAGACCGGCAACGGCCAGTCGGCGCCGGAGGCGAACAGCGTCCACCACGGCGGGAGGCACAGGACCACGAGGACGAGGACCAGGACGGCCAGCCGCCGCAGCAGCGACCTCCGCGGCCGCGCGCTCCCGCTCCGGTCCGCCGCACCCGCGGCGGGCGCGGCCGGGGCCTCGGGCCGGGTGGCGGTCGCGAGGGTGTCCGGTCCTCCGCGGTGCGACCGGAGGCCCGGCTCCGACCCGATGGATTCGCTGTCCGTCACTGCGCTTCCCCTCTCACGTCCTGTCCCCGTCCTCCATCATCCGGCACGCCGTGGGCGGGGTGACCGTCCGGGTCCGCGGGCCCGCGCGGCCGGGTCGGCCGACGGGGGACGGGCCGGTCCCCGTCGACGGACGGGCCGGCTTCCTGTGCAGGGGGCGGCGACGGCCCGGGCCGCTCGACGCGCCGGGCCGTCGCGCCCGCCGGCCTCAGGCGAGCCGGTCGGGGATCGGCGCCAGGGTGTAGTTGGCCCACACGAAGGCGTCCATCTGGTGCTGGTCGCCGGACAGGTTGTGCACCCGGTCCACCTTGCCGTCGGCGTTGAAGTGCCAGACGAGCGCCCACATGGTGTCGACCTGGCCGACCCCCTGGGTGGAGAAGCCGCGGTGGATGTCGACCACGTACTCGTCGTTGGCCTCCAGGAACAGCGGCTCGGCCTGGAACCCGGCCTTGCCCAACTGGTTGAAGAAGGCCACGACCTCCTCCACGCCGCGCTTGGTGCCGGACAGTGCGTGGTGGCCGGGGATCGTCCACTCGATGTCGTCGGTGAGGACTTCCCGCATGCCGTCGAAGTCGTAGGCGGCGTAGGCGGCGAAGAACGTGCTGATGGCCGCGATCTTCGGGTTGGTGCTGGACACGATGGCGCTTCCTTGAGGTAGTGCGGAGTGTTCCATGACGTGATCGAGGCTGCCGGTCCCCGACCGGGCGGACCCGGCGGGCCTCCGGGCCTCCTGACTCCGAGCTTCTTGCCTTCGGGCTTCGTGCCTTCGGGCTGAGGTCCCTAGGCGGCCGTGCCGGGGGCCGTGAGCCGGCCGGTCGGCACGTGCTGCGGGCCGGCGGCGCCGAGGACGGGGTCGATGCGGAGAACCGCGGTCGCGGGCGCGTGATGGAACAACCGGAAGAACCGGAATGAGTGGCACAGCCCGTCGAACATGGCAATCCCCCCGTAGAAGGCCAGGTCGGCAATGCATACGCCCACTAAAGCAACAAGCGGTTGCGTTATGCTCGGGAAGTCTTGCAGACCGGCAGAATCAAGCGCAACCGACTACCGCGACGGGGAAGTTGAGGCGATGGGGGCGGACACGGCCGGGTGGGGCGACGTCAGGCCCGGAGGCCGTACGGCCCGGACCCGGGCCGCGGTGTTCGCGGCCGCGCTGCAGGAGCTGGCCGAGCAGGGCTTCGACCGGTTCAGCGCCGAGGCCGTGGCCGACCGCGCCGGGGTGCACAAGACGACCGTCTACCGGCGCTGGGGGACCAAGGGCAACCTGGTGGCGGCCGCCCTGGAGGACGTCCTGGACCCGACGTTCCGGCTGCTGCCCGACACCGCCGACCTCGACGGGTCGATGCGCGCCGTCGCCCGGGACTTCGTCGCGGCGATGGCCGGCCGGGCCGGGATCGCGACGGTACGCGCGCTGGTCTCCGGCGGCCACGCCTCGGCGGAGATCAGGGCGCTCGTCGACCGCTTCTTCGCCGCCCGGATCGCCCGGATCGACCCCGTCGTGCAGGCCGCCGTCGGCCGTGGCGACCTCCCGCCGGGCACCGACACCGCCCTGCTCGCCAAGCACGTCGCCGGCCCGCTGTACTACCGCGCCCTGGTCATGGCCGACACCCTCACCGAGGCCGACGCGGACCTGGCCGCCGCCAGCGCCCTGGCCGGGGCGCGCCTCGGCCTGTTCGCCCCGCGGCCCGAACCGGCCTGACGGCGCCCGAACCGGCCTGACGGGGCCCGTAACGGCCCGGCGCCCGACGGGGATCGGAAGTCCCGCGCTGCTCAGCCCTTCTTCCGCAGCACCAGGTACTGGTCCGGCTTGAGCAGGTCCGTGCTGTAGTGGAGCGTGCCGTCCGACTGCATCGTGATCAGCCGGTAGATCGACCGGTCGGACATGCAGTCCGAACCGGGCGAGGAGCCGGTCGCCCGGGAGGCGTAGGAGACCCGGCTCTCGTCGGCATCGGTGAGCGTCCAGGCGCCTTCGCACCAGGTGCCGGTCTTCGGCGTCTCGGCGCGGATCCTGCTCTTCTCCTCACTCGGCGCCGACTGGACGATGGTGAGGGTGACGGAGGTGACGTCCCCGTTGGCGGCCTTGCGCTCGCCGACCCACGTCCCGAGGTACTTCGCGGGGATGATGCCCGGCCCCGGGTCGGTGGGGCTCGCGCCGGGCGAGGGGCTGTCCTCGGCCGGGTCGGTGCGGTCGCCGGTCGGCTGCTCGGGGCTCTTCGAGGCCGGGGCGGAAGGCGCCGTCGTGCCCCCGGCCTGGGCGGTCCGCCCGGCGTTCTTCGCGGCGTCCGGCCGGCCGTTCTCCAGCCACTGCTCGACCAGCAGGTATCCGCCGCCCAGCAGCAGTACGGCGACCAGCACGGACGTCAGCACGCCGTAGCTCCGCCGGCCGCGTGGCCGCTGCGGGTAGCCCGGCACCGTGGCCGGTGCGGACGGCATCGGGACCGGTGCGGGGACCGGTGCGGGGACCGGTGCCGACGGGTATGCGCCGACCGGCCTGACCGGTCCTGCGGTCGGCGGGCCGTAGCCCGGCGGAGGCGGCGGACCGAACCCGGGCGCAGCGGGCACGCCGCCCCCGCCGGGTGCCGCCTTCGCCGCCTCGGCCGTCCGGGCCGCCGCCACCCCCCGCACCGCCGCTGCCTCACGGGGTGCCCCGGCCTCCTGTTCCCCCTCCAGGTCCAGCAGCCGCACGGCACTGCGCCCGACCGCCGCCGCCAGCGCGGCCGGCAGCCAGTCCCCGTGCCCCAGGCGGGCGGCGGCCGTGCCGTCGAGGTCCAGCCGTTGCCGCAGCTGTCCGGGTGTCGGGCGGACGGACGGGTCCTTGGCCAGGCAGTCACGGACGAGGGAGTGCAGCGGGCCGGTCAGTCCGGAGAGGTCGGGCTCCTCGTGCAGCACCCGGTAGACCAGGACCGGCGCGCCGACCCCGGAGCCGAACGGCATCGTGCCGGTCGCCGCGAACGCGAGCACCGCGCCGAGCGAGAAGACGTCGCCGGCCGGTCCGGCGGGCCGCCCGCTCGCCTGCTCCGGCGACATGAAGCCCGGCGAGCCGAACACCTGGCCGGACTGGGTGAGCACGGTGGTGGCGTCCAGCGCGCGGGCGATGCCGAAGTCGATCAGCCGCGGCCCGTCCAGGGTCAGCAGCACGTTCGACGGTTTGACGTCCCGGTGCACCAGCCCGAGGCCGTGCACATGGGCGAGCGCCTCGGCGAGGCCGACGCCGAGGGTGCGGACGGCCGGCTCGGGCAGTGGTCCGAAGTCCCGTACGGCGGTGGTGAGCGGGGGCCCGGCGACGTAGCCGGTGGCCACCCAGAGCTGCCCGCCGTCGGTGTCCGCGTCGAGGACCGGTGGCGTCCAGGTGCCGCCGACCCGTCGGGCGGCCGCCACCTCCTGACGGAACCGGGCGCGGAACTCGGGGTCCTCGGCCAGGTCGCGACGGACCATCTTGACGGCGACGGTCCGCCCGCCCGCGGTCCGGCCGAGGTAGACCCGGCCCATCCCGCCCGCGCCGAGCTGCCGCAGCAGCCGGTACTCGCCCACCTGCCGCGGATCGTCCGCTGCCAGCGGCTGCATGCCCACGCTCCCCTCGACGCCCGGCGCGGCCGTCCCCACCTCACGCGTCCGGACCAGACGCTATCGGTCCGGGACCACCCGTGGGACGGAATCGCGATCACGAAATGATCGTCAGATGAGCACAGCACACCCATATGTGTCGACCCCGGGGTGTCGGCCCGCATCCGTCGCCCCCGCCGCGGACCGCGGACCGCGCCCCCGTCATCGCGGCCACGGAACGCCGGAGGCCCGGGGCTGCGGTGCCCCGGGCCTCCGGTCCGGCGGGTGATCAGGCCGGCAGAGCGGCCGCTGATCAGGCCGGCAGAACGGCCTCCAGTGCGGCGATCAGCTCCTCCGACTCCGGCTCGACGCGCGGCCGGATCCGGGCGGCGACGGTGCCGTCCGGCGAGATCAGGAACTTCTCGAAGTTCCAGGAGACGTCCCCGGCCTGGCCCTCGGCGTCGGCGACCTGGGTCAGCTGCTGGTACAGCGGGTGCCGGTCGTCGCCGTTGACCTCGATCTTCTCGAACAGCGGGAAGGTCACGCCGTACGTGGTGGAGCAGAAGGTCCCGATCTCCTCGGCGCTGCCCGGCTCCTGCCCGGCGAACTGGTTGCACGGGAAGCCCAGCACGGTGAACCCGCGCCCGGCGTAGCGCTCCTGCAGGCGCTCCAGCCCGGCGTACTGCGGGGTCAGGCCGCACTTGGAGGCGACGTTGACGATCAGCAGCGCCTTGCCCTTGTGGTCGGCCAGCGAGGTGGGCTCGCCGGTGAGGGAGCGCAGCGGGATGTCGTACAGGCTCACGGTGGTGGTCCTTTCGGCAGGTTGGCAGCGGTTTCCGCCCGGGCACACGGTAGCGGCCCCGGACGGGTCAACCGTGTCGGCGCCGCCGGTGTTCCGGACGCGAAGGGGGTGTGCGGAGCGGCTCGCACGCCCCCTTCGCGGCAGGTCAGAGCGCGAGCGGCCGGATCGCCGTCGGCGCGTGCTCGGGCAGGGTGGCGAGCTCCTCGAACTCGTTGACCTTGTCGATGTCGCTACCGCTCATCGCGATGTTGGTGACCCGCTCCAGGATCGCCTCGACCACCACCGGGACCCGGAACTCGGCGGCCAGCTTCTTGGCCTCCTCGAAGGCCGGCAGCAGGCCCTCCGGCTCGGTGACCCGGATCGCCTTGCAGCCCAGGCCCTCGGCGACCTTGACGTGGTCGACGCCGTAGACGCCCAGCTCCGGCGCGTTGATGTTCTCGAACTCCAGCTTGACCTGGAAGTCGATGTCGAAGTTGCGCTGCGCCTGGCGGATCAGGCCCAGGTACGAGTTGTTGACCAGCACGTGGACGTACGGGATCCGGTGCTGCGCGCCGACCGCCAGCTCCTCGATCATGAATTGGAAGTCGTAGTCGCCGGAGAGCGCGACGATCTGGCCCTCGGGGTCGGCGGTGGCGACGCCGAGCGCGGCCGGGATGGTCCAGCCGAGCGGGCCGGCCTGGCCGCAGTTGATCCAGTGCCGGGGCTTGTAGACGTGCAGCATCTGCGCGCCGGCGATCTGGGAGAGGCCGATGGTGGTGACGTAGCGGGTCTCCGGCCCGAAGGCCCGGTTCATCTCCTCGTAGACGCGCTGCGGCTTCAGCGGCACGTCGTCGAAGTGGGTGCGGCGCTGCAGCGTGGCCTTGCGCTCCTGGGTGGAGGCGGCCCACGCGCTGCGGTCCTTGAGCTGCCCGGCGGCCTTGAGCTCGCCGGCCACCTGGACGAAGAGCTCCAGCGCGGCCTTGGCGTCGGAGGCGATGCCGAGGTCCGGGGCGAAGATCCTGCCGATCTGGGTGGGCTCGACGTCGACGTGGACGAACTTCCGGCCGGCGGTGTAGACGTCCAGGCCGCCGGTGTGGCGGTTGGCCCAGCGGTTGCCGATGCCGAGGACGAAGTCGGAGGCGAGGAAGTTCTCGTTGCCGTAGCGGTGCGAGGTCTGCAGGCCGACCATGCCGGCGTTCAGCTCGTGGTCGTCCGGGACGATGCCCCAGCCCATCAGGGTCGGGATCACCGGGACGCCGGTCAGCTCGGCGAACTCCAGCAGCAGCGCGGAGGCGTCGGCGTTGATGACGCCGCCGCCGGCCACGATCAGCGGGCGCTCCGACTCCTGGAGCAGCGCGATGGCCTTCTCGACCTGGACCCGGTTGGCGGCCGGCTTGTGGACCGGGAGCGGCTGGTAGGCCTCGGGGTCGAAGTCGATCTCGGTCAGCTGGACGTCGATCGGCAGGTCGATCAGGACCGGGCCGGGGCGGCCGGAGCGCATCAGGTGGAAGGCCTGCTGGAACACGCCGGGGACCTGCGCGGCCTCCAGCACGGTGGTCGCGGCCTTGGTGACCGGCCTGGCGATCGAGGCGATGTCGACGGCCTGGAAGTCCTCCTTGTGCAGCCGCGCGACGGGCGCCTGGCCGGTGATGCACAGGATCGGGATCGAGTCGGCGATGGCCGAGTACAGGCCGGTGATCATGTCGGTGCCGGCCGGGCCGGAGGTGCCGATGCAGACTCCGATGTTCCCGGCCTTGGCGCGGGTGTAGCCCTCGGCCATGTGGGAGGCGCCCTCGACGTGCCGGGCCAGTGTGTGCCGGATCCCGCCGGAGGCCTTGAGGGCGGCGTAGAACGGGTTGATGGCTGCGCCCGGCACACCGAACGCGACCTCAACGCCTTCGAGCTTGAGGATCTCCACGGCCGCGCGGGCGGCTGTCATACGAGGCATCGGGTCTCTCCTGCGTCGGCCCGCAGTGGCTCGGAGGGCTCATCTCCTGAATTCCACCATACGGAAGAACGGTTTCTGTATGTGGAAACAAGGTAGGACGGGGCTCCTCGGGCGTCAAGGGGGACTTCAACAGAATGTGGAAGCCCCGGGGCGCGGGGTCGGTGCGGGCGGATTCGCACGCCAGGGCGGGATCCGCGCTGGTGTGCGCGGGGAAGCGGACGTTCCGCGCCGGGAAGCGCACCCGGTGTGCAGTGACCGTGAAGGGACGGTGCACGAGTCGGCCCGCCCCGCCGCCCTGGGTACCGTCGGTGGCACGCCGGGCCCGTGACGTCCAACTGAGGCCGCGGCAGGGGGGTTCGGGAACGCCGGGGGACGGGGGAGCTCCGTCGGCGGCCCCGTCCAGGACCAGCGCGCCCGGTCCGCCGCACCCGAGTGAGGGACGCACCCCCTGACCGCGCCGACCCCCACTCGCCGCCGTGCCGCCACCCGCCGTCGTCCCGTCACTCTCCGCCGTCCCCGCTCCCGGTCCGGCGCACATCCCCTGCCGACCGGCGACCCGTGCGCGGGCGGGCGGGTGAGTGAGCGGTACGCCGACCCCGTACGGCGACCCTCCTCGTACGGCAACCCCCGTACCGCAACGGCGTGCCCGCAGCGGCGGGCGCGCGGAAGGAACGTCCCCATGCGCTGCTGCACCCCTGCCCGACCCCCGGTGGTGACCGGGTGAACCGCCCGCCGCACGGGAGCGAGGGCCCGCCGGGCCGCCCCCGGAAGAACGCGCCGCCGGGCCCGGCCCGGTCCCCGATCGCCGCGCTGCGCGCCGTGCCCTGGCGCCGGGACCTGCCCGCCTCCCTGGTGGTCTTCCTGGTCGCCCTCCCGCTCTGCGTCGGGGTGGCCCTCGCCTCCGGCGTGCCGGCCGAACTCGGCCTGGTCACCGGCATCGTCGGCGGCCTGGTGGTCGGCGCCCTGCCCGGCAGCAGCCTCCAGGTGAGCGGACCCGCGGCCGGACTGACCGTGCTGGTCGCCGACGCCGTCCGGGAGTTCGGCGCCGGCGCCCTGGGCCTGCTGGTGCTCGCCACCGGCCTGCTCCAGCTCACGATGGGCGCCCTGCGGCTCGGCCGCTGGTTCCGCGCGATGTCCGCCTCGGTGGTGCACGGCATGCTGGCCGGCATCGGGCTGACCCTCGTCTTCGGCCAGCTCTACGCGCTCGCCGACCGCCGCGCCCCGGCCACCGGGCCGGAGAAGATCGCCGGGCTGCCCGCCCTGCTGAAGGACGTCGTCACCACTGCGGCCGACCCCGGCGCCGTTGCCCTCGGTCTCGGCACGCTGCTGGTGCTGGTCGGCTGGAAGTACCTGCCGGAGCGCGCCGCCCGCGCCCTCCCCGCGCCGCTGGCCGCCGTCGGCCTCGCCGCCGCCGTCACCTCCGCGGCCGACCTGCCCGTCGCCCGGATCCGGGTCGCCGGCCTGCTCGACGTCGTCCGGCTGCCCGATCGCGACGCGCTGGGCGCCCTCGCCGGCACCGCCGGGATCGGCACGGTCGTCGCCTTCACCCTGATCGCCTCCGCCGAGACGCTGTTCAGCGCCGCCGCCGTCGACCGGATGCACCACGGACCGCGCACCGACTACGACCGCGAGCTCACCGCCCAGGGCGTCGGCAACACCGTCTGCGGACTGCTCGGCGCGCTGCCGATGACCGCGGTGATCGTCCGCAGCGCCACCAACGTCCAGGCCGGGGCGAGGACCAAGGCCTCCCGCTTCCTGCACGGGTTCTGGCTGCTGCTGTTCACCGCTCTGCTGCCCGGGGTGCTCGGACTCGTCCCGCTCACCGCACTGGCCGCCGTCCTGGTCCACGCCGGTGCCAAGCTCGTCCCGCTGCGCCGGATCGTCGCGCTCTGCCGCGGCCACCGGGGCGAGGCGCTGGTGCTCGTGGTGACGGCGGTCGCGATCATCACCACCGACCTGTTCGAAGGGGTGCTGATCGGCGTCGGGCTGGCGGTGGTCAAGTCCGCCTGGCAGACCTCGCACCTGCAGATCGCGGTGGAGGAGCTGGTGCCGCCGAACGGCCCGGCGCTGCACCGGGTCCGGCTGAGCGGCAACGCCACCTTCCTGAGGCTGCCCAGGCTGCTGGACACCCTGGAACGGCTGCCGGACGACCGGCCGGTCGAGCTGGACTGGTCCGGGCTGCGCCACCTGGACCACGCCTGCGCCGTCGCCCTCGCCTCCTGGGCCGCCCAGCACCGGGCCCGCTCCACCGCGCCGCTGGCCGTCGAACCGCCGCTGCCTTCGGTGGTCTGACGGGGCGTCCGTCTAGCCTGGTGCCCGACCCGGGTCGGGGTGACCCGGGTCAGGTCGAGCCGATTCGGGTCGAGCCGGGCCGGCCCGGCTCGACCACCGGTGCCCCGTGGACGCGAGGAGCGTGGAACTGTGGTCGCAGCCTTTTCGGTGACCCCGCTGGGGATCGGCGAGGACGTGGGGGAGGCGGTGGCCGCCGCCGTCCGGGTGGTCCGGGCGAGCGGGCTGCCCAACCGCACGGACGCGATGTTCACCAGCATCGAGGGGGAGTGGGACGAGGTGATGCCGGTGATCAAGGAGGCGATCGAGGCGGTGAAGGCCCACAGCAACCGGGTGAGCACGGTCATCAAGATCGACGACCGGGCCGGGGTCACCGACGGCCTCACCGCCAAGGTCGCCTCGGTCGAGCGGCACCTCGCGGAGGGCTGAGCGCAGCCCGCCGAGCGCGGCCGCCGAGCGCGGTTCGCCCGGGTCGGCCCGCCGGGTTCGGGCGTGCCGCGCTCGGCGCGCCGGGGTCAGCCCGAGGTCGGCTGGGCGGCCGGTTCGGCCGGGCCGGCCACGGGCGGGCGGGTGAGCAGCCGGTCCAGGGCGTACGGGCCGGAGCCGAGCACCGCGATGGCCAGGAACGCCCAGCAGAACATGACCGAGGCCTCGCCGCCGTTCTGCAGCGGCAGCAGCGCGTGCTCCTGGTGGACGGTGAAGTAGGCGTAGGCCATCGAGCCGGAGCAGAGCAGGGCGGCCGTCCGGGTGCCGGCACCGAGCAGCACCAGGACGCCGCCGACCAGCTGGATCAGCGCGGCCCACCAGCCGGGCCACTGGCCGAGCGGGACGGTGCCGCCGGCCTTGGCGCCGCCGAGGACGCCGAAGAGCGAGGCGGCGCCGTGGCAGGCGAAGAGCAGGCCGACGACGATCCGATAGGCCGTCAGCACCAGCGGCCGGGCCGTCTCGACGGCTTCGCGGGGGGTGGTGGGGACGTGAGCGGACATGCGGAACGCCTCCTGTGGGGGAAGGAGGGATGGGGCGGTAAGGGTAGCCTTGGTCTAGTCCACTTGGCAATGCTCCGTCAGGTATCGACTGCGGTCGGCGCTCACCGTTTCTTGACTGATCGTTCTGGAAACGGCTAGCGTGTGGGACATGGCGCGAACGAAGGAATTCGACCCGGACGCGGCGCTGCAGGCGGCCCTGGAGCTGTTCTGGCGGCGCGGCTACGAGGCCACCTCGATGGCCGACCTGGTCGAGGGTCTCGGCATCGGCCGGGCCAGCATCTACGCGACCTTCGGGAGCAAGCACGAGCTGTACCTGCGGGCGCTGGAGCGGTACGCCGAGCAGACCGATCCGGTCCTGCTGGCGGAACTGTCCCAGCCCGGCCCGGTGCTGCCGGCCGTGCGGGCGATGGTCCGCCGGTACGCGGCGGAGTCGGCCGGGGACGGGCGGGAGCGCGGCTGCTTCGTCACGAACACCGCCGTCGAGCTCGCCCCGCACGACCCCTCGGCGGCCCGTCGGGTGGGCGCCAGTCTCGGCCATCTGGAGACGGTCCTCACCGCCGCCCTGGTGCGGGCCGACGCTCAGGGCGAACTGCCCGCCGGGCGTGAGCCCCGGGCGCTCGCCCGGCTGCTGATGGTGCTGATGCAGGGCATGCGGGTGATGGGCAAGACCGCCGACGGCGCGGCCCGGGTGGGGGATGCCGCCGAGCAGGCCTTGACGCTGCTGGACCGGGACTGACACCGCTTGACGGGGACTGGCGCTGCTTGACGGGGGCTGACGGTGCCCGACCGGGATCGATGCTGCCCGGGCCGGGACTGACGAGAGGTTCGAAGGCCCGGTCGGACGGACTCTGCTGCCCCGATTCTGAACCGAACGATCGTTATAGGAGGGGGCTCATGGGTGTCACAGGGGGGCGCATGCGCGGCGGTCCGGCAGGCCGGTCCGGCTTCGCGCTGCTCGGCGTCGTGCAGGCGGTGCTGATCTTCACGATCATGGTCCTCACCGTGCCGCTGCCGCTGGTGGCCCGCGAGTTCGGGCTCGGGCCGTCCGGGGTGCTGCTGCTCAGCGCCGCGTACGGGCTGACCTTCAGCTCGCTGCTGCTGCTCGGCGGCCGGCTCACCGACCGCCACGGCGGCCGCCGGATGCTCCGCTGTGGCCTGCTATTGCTCGCCGTCTCCTCCATCGCCTGTGCCCTCGCACCCGACTACCCCGTCCTGCTGGCGAGCCGCCTCGTCCAGGGCGCCGGCGCGGCCCTCACGGCGCCCGCGGCGGTGGCGGTGGTCCGTGCGCTGCACCCCGAACCCGCCGCCTACCGGCGGGCGATGGCCACCTGGGGCGGCCTGTCGGTGCTCGGCGCGACGGTCGGCAGCGTGGTGTCGGGCGCGGTCGCGGCCGCGGTCTCCTGGCGCTGGCTGTTCGCCGTGCCCGTGCTGGCCGCAGTCGCCGGACTCGTCCGCTGCGGCACACTGCCCGCCGCCGCCCCCGCCGGGCGCCGCCCGGCCCTGGACCTGCGCGGCGCGCTCCTGGCCGCCACCGCCGTCTGCGCGGTGAGCTACGCCCTGGTGGCGTCCACCGACCACGGCTGGACCAGCCCCGAGGTGTACGGGCCGCTGCCCGCCGGGCTCGCCCTGCTGCTCGCCTTCGCCGCCGCCGAACGCCGCACCGCCGACCCCCTGTTGCCGCCCGGCTTCCTGGCCGACCGGCGCCGCGGCACCGCCCTCGCCGCCGTCATGGCGACCGCCGCCGGCACCGCGCTGACCTTCGTCCTGCTCTCGCTCTACCTCCAGCAGCTGCGCGGCTGGAGCGCCGCCGCCACCTCCGCCGCCTTCCTGCCGTACGCGGCCGTCCTGCTGCTGTCCGGGCGCCTGGCGGCCCTGCTGGTCCTGCGGAACGGGCCGGTGCCGGTCACCGCCGGCGGGCTTGCCGTGGCGGGCGCCGGACTCGGCCTGCTCGCCGGGCTCACCCCGGGCAGCGGGTACGCCGCCGGGCTGCTGCCCGGACTGCTCCTGCTGCCCGCCGGAGCCGCCGCCGCCTTCGCCGGAGCGGCCGTCCTCGCCACCGGCGGGGTCGGGCCCGAGCGCACCGGCCTGGCCGCCGGCGTGTTCAACACGGCCATGGAACTCGGCCCGACCGCCGGACCGGCGGCCCTGATGTCGCTCGCCGCCACCCGCCCGAGCGTGGTCGGAGGCTACGCCGCGGCCTTCGCCGCGGGCGCCCTCGGCCTGGCGCTCACCGCCGTCGCGGTCGCCACCCTGCCCCGGTCCGCCACCGCGGCGGAACCCCTGACCACCACAGCACCAGAACCCACCAACCAGATCGAGGAGTTCACCTCATGACCACGCGTTTCGCCGACAAGTCCGTCCTGGTCACCGGCGGCGGCAGCGGCATCGGGCGGGCCATCGCGCTCGCCTTCGCCCGGGAGGGCGCCCGGGTCGCCGTCGCGGGCCGGACGGCCGCCCCGCTCACCGAGACCGTCGAGCTGATCGAGCAGGCCGGCGGCAAGGCGGTCGCGCTGACCGGCGACGTCACGAACGGCGAGGACGCCGCCCGCCTGGTCCGCGAGACCGTCGAGCAGTTCGGCGGGCTGGACGTCGCCGTCAACAACGCCGGGGTGATCGGCGCGCTCGGCCCGGTCGCCGACATCGACGAGGCCGAGTGGCAGCGGCTGATCGGCATCAACGTCACCGGCACGCTGCTCGCCATGAAGCACCAGATCGGCCACCTGCGGGCGCACGGCGGCGGCGCGATCGTCAACGTGTCGTCCAACCTGGGCGCCCACCGGCGGGTCGCGGGGGTCGGGGCCTACGCCGCCAGCAAGGCCGCCGTCACCGCGCTGACCCGCGCCGCCGCGCTCGACCACATCGCCGACGGCGTGCGGATCAACACGGTGAGCCCCGGCGCGGTGGACACCCCCATGTCGGGCCGGCCCGGCGAGAGCGCCGCCGACAAGGCCGAGCGGATGCGGAACGACATCCCGGTCGGCCGGGCCGGCGCCGTGGAGGAGGTGGCCGCCGCGGTGCTGTACCTGGCCTCGGAGGAGGCGGGCTACACCGTCGGCAGCGACCTCGTCCTGGACGGCGGCTCCAGCGCCTGAGCCGTGCGGGCGGCGGCCCCGGCCCGGCCGCACAGCGCCCGGCCGCGGCCCCTGAGCCGCGGTCGGGCGGGGCTCACTCGCCCAGCCAGTCCCCGGGCACGGCCTCGTACAGCGCCTCCAGGGCCTCCGGGGTGCGTGCCCGGGCCGTCATCCAGGCGTCCTCGACCACCGAGACCAGGACGTCCGGCCCCAGGTACCAGCGGCAGCCCCGGCCGAGCGCCGGCAACTCCAGGAAACCGTCCGGAAGTTCGTCCGGCGAATCGACGAAGTCGGTCAGCTCGTCGTCCTCCAGCAGCTTCTCCGTCATCGCCATCACCGCGGCCGCCGTCGACAGGCGCTCCTCCCAGGGCTCCCAGCGCTCCCGCGACTTGTCCGCGAGGTCCGGCCGCATCACCGTCGGCGGGTCCTCGCGCTCCACGTCGTCGAGCAGCACGCCCCAGTGCGCGCAGCCCTGGTTCTCCGCCCGGTAGACCAGCGCGCCGTCCAGCACGTACAGCTCGTCCGGCGTCAGCAGCACGTCGTGGTTGCTCGTGAGGTCCGCCCGCCGCCCGAACAACCGGTACGCCTCGCGCAGCGCCGCCGGCAGCCGCAGGCCCAGCCGCCGTTCGGCCGCGTCCAGTTCGGCCTCCGCGAAGCCGTCGTCCGGCCCCAGCGGCTCGCCCCAGTACGCGGCGAAGCCCCTGACGAGTGCCCAGGCGCCCGAGCGGCTGCGCACGCTTCCGGCCATTGCGGTGCGTATGTCGAATTCCGTTTCGTCCACCCGCGCACCGTACGGCACCCCTGCGACAACGCCGCGGAAACGCTCCGCGGCCCGTCCGGGCACGACCGGCCGAATCTGACGCGAACGCGTAATCCCGGGGACACCGGTTGATCACTACGGGGTTCCCGCCGCGTCGCGTGGGCAGGACACGGTTTCGGCCGGAACCGACTTCACGAAAGGCGGACGCGCACCGCATGCCGACCGCACTGCACACCGCGCCCCGGGCGGGCCGCCGGAGCCGCTGGGGCGAACACGGGCTCGCCTGGGCCTTCCTACTGCCCTCCCTGGCGGTCTTCGTCCTCTTCATCGGCTACCCGCTGGGGCGGACGATCTACCTGAGCGGACACGCCAACGACCTCTTCGGCGCGCCCTCCCGCTACGTCGGGACGAAGCACTACACCGACCTGCTGACCTCGGCGGACTTCCGCCGCACCCTCGTCACCACCGGGCTGTTCACGCTGCTCACCGTGGTGCCCGGGGTGCTCGGCGCGCTCGCGCTGGTGCTGCTGCTGGAGAACCGGATCCGCGGCGTACGGCTGCTGCGCTCCGCCTTCGCGCTGCCCTTCGCCTTCTCGGTCGCCAGCGCGTCCGTGGTCTTCGCGGTGTTCTTCAACCCCGCCAGCGGGGTGCTGAACGGCCTGCTCTCGCACGTCGGCCTCGGCCCGGTCGGCTGGCTGACCGACACCCGGTACGCGCTGGTCTCGGTGGCCGTCACCACGGTGTGGATGAACCTCGGCTACAACGTGCTGGTGCTCTCCGCCGGCATCGGCTCGATCCCGCAGGAGGTCGTGGAGGCGGCCCGCATCGACGGCGCGTCGGGCCTGCGACTGGCGCGCTCGATCACCGTTCCGCTGCTCGGCCCCAACCTGTTCTTCCTGACCGTGGTCTCCACCGTCCACGCGCTGCAGAGTTTCGGCCAGATCCACATCCTCACCAAGGGCGGGCCGGACGGCTCCACCCGGACCCTCGTCTACTCCGTCTACGAGAAGGCCTTCGCCTACGGCTCCAGCGACTTCGGCACCGCGAGCGCCCAGGCCGTGGTGCTGCTCGTGGTCGTCCTCGCCTGCACGGCCGTCCAGTTCGGCGTCCTGGAGCGGAAGGTGCACTACGCATGACCACCATCGCCACCACCGAGGACGTCGAGCGGCCCCGACCGCGCACCCGCGCCCTCGCCGGCCGCTCCCCGCGCGACCTGCTCGGCCGCGCCGCCGTCCACCTGCTGCTCGCCGTCGCCGTCGTCACCGTGGCCTTCCCGGTGTACTACGCGATCGCCGGCGCGTTCATGGGGCCGTCCGAACTCTCCACCTACCCGCCCGCGTTGGTGCCGCACTCGGTCACCGGGCGGAACTTCTCCGGCGCCGTGGACGCGATCCCGCTGGCCCGCCAGTACGCCAACTCGGCGGTCGTGGCCACCGTCATCACCCTCGCCCAGCTGTTCACCTCGATCCTGGCCGCCTACGCCTTCGTCTTCCTGCCGCTGAGGGCGCGGGCCGCGGTGTTCGGGGTGTTCCTGGCGACGCTGATGGTCCCGTGGGAGGCCATCATCATCCCCAACTACCTCACGCTGTCCGGCTGGGGGCTCGGCAACACCTACTTCGGCCTGGTGCTGCCCTTCCTGGCCTCCGGCTTCGGCACCTTCATGCTGCGCCAGGCCTTCCGCCAGCTGCCCGGCGAACTGCGCGACGCCGCCCGGATCGACGGGGCCGGCCACTGGCGCTTCCTGTGGCGGATCGTCGTCCCGCTCAACAAGCCCGCGCTCGCGGCGCTGTCGATCTACGTCTTCCTGTCCGCCTGGAACCAGTACTTCTGGCCGCTGATCATCACCCGCACGGCGGACATGCAGACCCTGCAGATCGGTCTCACCTCGCTGCGCGACTCCGAGATGGCCGACCCCGGGCTGATCCTGGCCGGCGTCGTGCTCTCGCTGCTGCCCACCCTCGCCCTGGTGGTCTTCGGCCAGCGCTTCATCGTCCGCGGCCTCACCGCGGGCGCGGTGCGCTGACCGCCCGTACCGTCCACGCCCGTTCCCCCGATCAGAGAGAGAACCCCCGTGAAGAAGAGTGCACGCGCGCTCGCGGCCCTGCTGGTGGCCGGCCTGTCCCTGACCGCCTGCAGCTCCTCCGGCTCCGGCTCCGGCACCGGCGGCTCCAACGACGCCGCGGCGCCCGGCGCCCAGGCGCTCGACCAGGCGTCCGGCGTCACCGGCGTCGAGTTCTGGCACTCGATGACCGGCAAGAACGCCGAGGTGCTCACCGGCCTGGTCGACCAGTTCAACGCCGCGCACCAGGGCAAGATCGAGGTCAAGGCGCAGTTCCAGGGCAAGTACGACGAACTGGTCACCAAGTACAAGGCCGCGGTGCAGCAGAAGGGCACGCCCGCCCTGGTGCAGGTCTACGACATCGGCACCCGGTTCATGATCGACTCCAAGCAGACCGTCCCCGCCCAGGCCTTCGCCGACAAGGACGGCTACGCGCTGGACGACCTGGACGCCAACATCCGCAACTACTACTCCGTCGGCGGCAAGCTGCAGTCGATGCCGTTCAACTCCTCGATGCCGCTGCTCTACCTGAACACCGACGCCTTCAAGGAGGCCGGCCTCGACCCGGCGCAGGCGCCCAAGGACCTCGACGAGCTGGGCGAGCTGGCGAAGAAGCTGACCAAGAAGGACGCCGACGGCAAGACCGTCCGGTACGGCTTCGGCGCGGCCATCTACGGCTGGTTCGTCGAGCAGCTGCTGGCCGAGTCCGGCGCCATGTACTGCGACAACGACAACGGCCGCAGCAACAAGGCCGGCAAGGTCGTGTTCGACTCCGCGCAGGGCGCCCGGATCGTCCAGTGGTGGGCCGACCTGGTCAAGGGCGGCTACGCGGCCAACACCGGCCGCACCACCGACGACGCCCAGGCCGCCTTCAAGGCCGGCACGGTCGCGATGCACCTGGAGTCCACCGGCGTGCTGCGCGGCTACACCGAGGCGGCGAAGTTCGGTGTCGGCACCGCGGCCTTCCCGAAGGTCACCGCCGCCGACCAGGGCGGCCCGGTGATCGGCGGCGCCTCGCTGTGGATCAGCGGCCCCGGCCACTCGGACGCCGAGAAGCGCGCCGCCTGGGAGTTCGAGAAGTTCGTGACGGCCCCCGAGCAGCAGGCCGTCTGGCACACCGGCACCGGCTACTTCCCGGTCAACAAGAAGTCCCTGGACGACCCCAAGGACAAGGAGTGGGTGGCCAAGTACCCGCAGTTCCAGACCGCGATCGACCAGCTGAAGAGCACCAAGCCCACCCCGGCCACCGCCGGCTGCCTGCTCGGCGTGATGCCACAGGCCCGCAAGGGCGTGGAGACCGCGATCGAGCAGACCGTCTCGGGCAGCAAGTCGGCCCAGCAGGCGCTGGCCGACGCGGCCAAGGAACTGCAGCCGGCGATCGAGAGCTACAACAGCTCGGTCGGCTGAGCCGACACCGCCGCACCACCACGGTCCGGACGACGGCCCGCCCCGCGCAGCACGCGCCGGGCGGGCCGTCGCCCGTCGGGCCCGTTGCCCGTCAGGCCAAGGAAGCGAAGCAGCGTCCGTCAGGCCGTGAGCGCCTCGCCGTGCCCGCCGTCCGACGGCAGGGCGCAGGCGGAGGCGAGCTCGTCGAGCGAGAGGTCGAGCGCGAAGGCCAGCGCCGCGATGGTGAAGAAGGACGGTGTGGGTGCCCGTCCGGTCTCGATCTTGCGTAGCGTCTCGGCCGAGACGCCGGCCACCGCCGCCACCTCGACCATGCTGCGCTCGCCACGCGCCTCGCGCAGCAGCGCGCCGAAGCGCTCCCCGCGCTCGCGCTCCCACGGGGTCAGCGGAGTCCTCACCATGGCGTCGAGTCTAGGGCCCGTCTTCAAGCCCCCGCCTGCGGGCCGACGCCGGGGCACGCACCTCGCCGCGTTGTCGTCAGTCGCCGATGGCCCCCAGTCTTCGGCCGGGAGGTGCCCCCACCGCATGGACTCCATCCTCCGCCTTGCGATGCACGCACCCCAACGCTGCCCCGCCCGCCCTCCAGGCGGACGACGGGGACTTGAAGACGGGCCCTGGCCCCGTCGCGCCCGGGGCCCGCCGTCCTACTGCTCGGGCCAGGTGGGGAGGCTCGCCGGGCCGCCCGGACGGGTGGGGTTCAGCTCCAGGCAGAGGATGACGATGCTGCTCCTGCGCTCCTCGCTGTACGAGCCGAAGACCTCGTCCGGCTCCGTGTCGCAGGCGTGCTTGGCGTCACCGTCGTGGACGACCTTGGTGACCTTGTAGTCCGCGGTGGGCTTGGCGCAGTCGACGAGCTCCATCTTCGGCTTGCCGCCGCCGCCGAGGTCGTGCACGCAGTTGCCGACCTGCGCGGCCTCCGGCTCGGACTTGCTGGCGTAGTTCGACACGATCAGGCCGCCGGCCATCAGCGCGACCAGGAGGAGCGGTCCTCCCACGCGGCGGCCGAGCTTGCGGGCCCGGGAGGGCTGCTCCGGGGTGGGGGTTCCGGCGCCCCAGGGCTGCTGGGCGGCCGGCTCGGCGGGCTGCGGGGTCTCGTCGACGGGGGTGGTCGGCGGGGTCGTCACGTGGATTCCTCATGGTCAGATCATCAGATTGCGCCGCCGAACACTAGCGGATCGCGGACCACCCCGATCACCACGTCTCCGCAGGCGGGCCGCCTGCGGCTGCCTCCCGTCCCCGCCGCCGACTCCCGGGCGGAACCGCCCAGGTGATGCTCGTGCACCATCGACCGTGATACAAATACCGGTATAAGAATTGGATCCAGGGGAGTGGTCACCATGGTCGAACTCAAGTCGGACGCCGCCCTCGACGCGATGCGCGAGGCCGGGCGGGTGGTGGCCGACGCGCTCGCCGCCGTGCGGGAGGCGGCTGCGCCCGGCGTCAGCCTGGCGGAGCTGGACGAGGCGGCCCGCGGCGTGCTCGACGCCGCCGGGGCGAGCTCCCCGTTCCTCGGCTACCGCCCGTCCTTCGCGCCCGTCCCGTTCCCCGCCGTCATCTGCGCCTCGGTCAACGACGCCGTCGTGCACGGCATCCCGAACGGCTACCGGCTGCGCGACGGCGACCTGGTGAGCATCGACTGCGGTGCCGTACTGGACGGTTGGGCCGGTGACGCCGCCGTGAGCTTCACCGTGGGCGCCGCCCGCCCCGAGGACACCGCACTGATCGAGGCCACCCAGCGCGCCCTGGACGCCGGCATCGCCGCCGCCGTGGTCGGCAACCGGACCGGCGACATCTCCCACGCCATCGGCCGCGTCGTCCGCGCCGGGCGCTACGGCACGCCGGAGGGGTACGGCGGGCACGGCATCGGCCGCCGGATGCACGAGGACCCGCACGTGTCCAACACCGGCCGCCCGGGCCGGGGTTACCCGCTGCGCCCGGGGCTGGTGCTGGCCATCGAACCGATGCTGATCGCCGGCGGCCGGGACGACTACACCACCGACCCGGACGGCTGGACGCTGCGCAGCGGTGACGGCTCCCGCGCCGCCCACATCGAGCACACCGTCGCCGTCACCGAGGACGGCCCGCGCATCCTCACGCTCCGCTGAGCGCCCGCCGGCCCGGCGAGGGCCGGCACCGGGGCCGCACCGGGCCCGCACCCGGCTCGCGCAGGCCCCTAAGCTCGACGTCATGACCAAAGGCGTGATGTTCGATTTCTCCGGCACCCTCTTCCGGGTCGTCTCCACCGCGGAGTGGCTGACGGCCCACACCGCAGCCGCCGGCCCCGGCCTGCCCGCCCGGGAACAGGCCGAACTGGTCGCCAGGCTGGAGGAGTTCGGTGCGCTGCCCGGCGGCGTCCCACCGCGCCGGATTCCGGGCGGGATCCAGGAGGCCTGGGACACCAGGGACCTGACCCCCGAACTGCACCGCACCGCCTACACCGCGCTGACCCGCGCCGCCGAGCCGCCCGCCGGCCTCGACGTCGACGCCCTCTACGAGTCCCACATGGCGCCCGAGAGTTGGCGCCCCTACCCGGACGCCGGGCCCGTCCTGCGCGAGCTGCGCCGCCGGGGCGTCCCGGTGGCCGTGGTGAGCAACATCGGCTGGGACCTGCGCCCGGTCTTCCGGGCCCACGGACTGGACGACCTGGTCGACACCTACGTCCTGTCCTACGAGATCGGCGCGCAGAAGCCCGACCCGGTGATCTTCGAGACCGCCTGCGCCCGGCTCGGGCTGGCCCCCGCCGACGTGCTGATGGTCGGTGACGACCGGGTCTGCGACGGCGGCGCGACCGCGCTCGGCTGCGGCTTCCACGCCGTCGACCACCTGCCCGTCGACCGGCGCCCGGACGCCCTCGCGCCACTGGTGGCGGCACCGCCGGAGTGACGCGACCGGGGTGACGGAGGACACGAGGTGGCGCCCCGCCGCCCGGAGTAGCGTGCGGGGCATGAACGATCAGGACTTCACCACCCGCGTCACCGTCCGCGGGTACGAGACCGACAGCCAGGGCCACCTCAACCAGGCGGTCTACCTCCAGTACGCCGAGCACGCCCGCTGGGAGTACCTGCAGGCGGCCGGGATCCGCCAGGCCGACCTCGTCGCCAAGGGCGTGGGCCCGGTCGTCCTGGAGACCACGGTCAAGTACCTGCGGGAGCTGCGCGCGGGCGACTCGGTGGACGTCAGCTGCTCGTTCACCTGGCGGGACGGCAAGACCTTCCAGGTGGTGCAGCGGCTGGTCCGCGAGGACGGCGTGCTGGCCGCCGAGATCACCGGCGTCGGCGGCATCCTCGACCTGGCCGCGCGCCGGCTGGTCGCCGACCCGCGGGAGCCGCTGCGCGCGCTCGCCTCCGACCCGGCCGTGCTCGGTCTCTGACCCGCGGTCCGATCGGCCCCGCCGGGTCCCGGCCCGGGTCCGATCGGCCGCGACCACACCGTCCGTCCTCCACCGCCGGAGGCCGCACCTCGCTGCGGCCTCCATCCGGATGCCGCCTGCCCCCGGATGCCGCCTGCATCCTGACGGGGCGTCCACCCGGATGCCGTCTGCACCCCGCAGTCGGGGGTTTGCCCCACCCCCGACCGGCCCGCTGCCCGGATGGGGCCAAGAACCCTGCCACAGCAGACTCTTGGGCATGCCGAAGAACACGATCACCGTCACCGCCGCCGCGACCGCGGCCGCCGCCCTCGCCGTCACCGCGCTGACCGCCCTGCCCGCCGCCGCCGACGCCGAGCGGTCCGGCGGGGCCCGCCTCACCTGGTCCGCCTGCCAGGGGCAGGTCGACCCGCGCCAGCAGTGCGCCACCGTCACCGTCCCGCTGGACTACCGCGATCCGCACGGCGAGCAGATCACCCTCGCGGTCTCCCGCATCCCCGCCGCCAGGCCGGACCAGCGCCACGGCGTCCTGCTGACCATCCCCGGCGGGCCGGGCGGCTCCGGCCTGAACGTCCCGAGCAACGCCGCCAAGCGCCTGCCGCAGTCCGTCCTGGACCGCTTCGACCTGGTCGGCTTCGACCCGCGCGGCGTGGGCCGCTCCACCCCGGTCAGCTGCGGCCTGGACCGCTCCGACCTGTCGATGGTCAAGCTGCACTCCTGGCCCGCCGCCGACGGCACGATCGACGGGAACGTCGCCTACGCGCGCCGCGTCGCGGAGACCTGCGCCCGCAACGGCGGCCCGGTGCTGCGCAGCATCTCCACGCCGAACGAGGCCCGGGACATCGACGCCATCCGCCGGGCGCTCGGCGAGCGCCGGATCTCCGCCTGGGGCACCTCCTACGGCACCTACGCGGGCGCGGTGTACGCCACGATGTTCCCCCAGCGGACCGACCGGATCGTGCTGGACAGCAACGACGACCCGGACCCGACCCGGGTCGAGCGCGGCTGGCTCGCCGCCTACGGCCAGGGCGTGGAGGACCGCTTCCCGGACTTCGCGGCGTGGGCGGCCTCGCCCGGCAATCCGGACCGGGTCGCGGACACTCCCGAGGAGGTCCGTCCGCTCTTCCTCGACCTCGCCGCCCGTCTGGACCGCACGCCGCTGCCCTGGCCCGGCGCCGACCCGGCGGAGCTGAACGGGAACGTGCTGCGCGAGGCGATGCTGCAGAGCATGTTCGCTGACGCGAAGTTCCCCGACCTCGCCCGGCTGATGCTGGCCGGCCTCGGCCGCCGGCCGCTGCCCGCGCCGGTGACGCCGCCGGAGCAGGCGGTGCAGAACTCGATCGCCGTCGCGGTCGGCACCCTGTGCAACGACGTCGACTGGCCCACCGACCCGGCCGCTTACGCCAAGGACGTCGCCGCGGAGCGTGCCGTCCGTCCCCTCACCGCGGGCATGCCGGTGAACGTGTCGCCCTGCGCCTTCCGCCCGTTCACGCCCGCCGAGCCGGCGGTGAAGGTGACCGACCGGGGCCCGGCGAACGTGCTGCTGACCCAGAACCTGCGCGACGTCGCGACGCCGTACCGGGGTGCGCTCAAGCTGCGTGCCGCGCTGGGGGAGCGGGCCCGGATGGTCACGGTGGACTCGGGCGGTCACGACGTGTACGTGGCCAACGGGAACGCCTGCGGCGACGCGGTGGTGACGGACTACCTGGTGACCGGGCGACGCCCGGCCGAGGACGTCTTCTGCCCGGCGGGCTGAACGGACAGCTGAGCGGGGGGCCGAGCCGAAGCCGAGCGGCCGCCGAGCCGCCGTCAGGAGCCGGCCGGGGACCGGAAAGCTGGGTATTGGCTGGGGAGTTGCCGAACGGACGCTGAACGGCGGTGACGGCACGCAGGGTCAACAGGCCGTGGACGAACGGCCCTTGTCCCTGCGTGCACGTCCGTTCGACCCTCGCGAATGAGTCGAATCTGTCACGATTTTGTGACAATCCTTCGCCTGCACCCCGCCCGCAAGGTGTGTCCACGGCCTTAATGTTCGAACTATGTCACCGAAGAGCCGCCGCCGCATACCCGCCCCGGACCCGGGCGACACCTGGGTGCCGCGCCCGAGGCGCCGTGAGACCCCGCTCGGAATCCTGGGCCACGCGGCCACGTTCCTCGGCGCCAGCGTGCTCGGCGGCGTGCTGCTGGCCGGCCTGATCCTCCCGGCGGCCGGCGCGGTGGGGCTCGGGGCGAAGAACGGCGCCGAGGGCTTCGAGAGCATCCCCGACGACTTCAAGACCCCGCCGCTCACCCAGGCCACCCAGATCTTCGACGCCAACGGCGGGCTGATCGCCAAGGTCTACGAGCGCGACCGCACCGTCCTCACCGCCGACCAGATGTCCCCGCTGATCCGCCAGGCGCAGGTCGACATCGAGGACGCCCGCTTCTACGAGCACGGCGCGGTGGACCTCAAGGGCGTCCTGCGGGCCGTCACCAAGAACGCCGAGAGCGGCGCCACCGTCCAGGGCGCCTCGACCCTGACCCAGCAGTACGTGAAGAACGTCAACGTGGAGAAGGCCGGGGACGATCCGGAGGCGGTGCGCGAGGCGCAGCGCAAGACGCTCGGCCGGAAGATCCAGGAACTCCGGTACGCCATCAAGCTGGAGGAGGACCTGAGCAAGGAACAGATCCTCACCAACTACCTGAACATCACCTTCTACGGCCACCAGGCGTACGGCATCGAGGCCGCCTCGCAGCGCTACTTCAGCAAGGCCGCCAAGGACCTGACCCTCCCCGAGGCGGCGATGCTCGCCGGGCTGGTGCAGAACCCGTCGCAGTACGACCCGAAGCTGCACCCGGTGGCCGCCCAGAAGCGCCGCGACACCGTCCTGGACAAGATGGTGGAGAACAAGCACATCACCGCGGACCAGGCCAGGGAGGCGAAGGCCGCCCCGCTGGGCCTCGACTACAAAGACCCGCAGAACGGTTGCATCACCGCCAAGGCGGGCATGGGCTTCTTCTGCGACTACGTGCGCCACGTGGTCAAGCAGGACCCGGCGTTCGGCAAGAGCGCGGCCGAGCGCAAGACGCTGTGGGACACCGGCGGCCTGAACATCTACACCACGCTGGACCCGGAGAAGCAGGCCGCCGCCCAGAACGCCGTCTCCACCAAGGTGTACGTCACCGACCCGGTCTCGGCCGCGATGACGATGGTCCAGCCCGGCACCGGCAAGATCCTGGCGATGGCGCAGACCCGCCCGTACGGGCTGGCCAAGGAGAAGAACGAGACCGTCGTCAACTACAACGTGGACGCGGCGATGGGCGGGGGCATCGGCTTCCAGCCCGGCTCCAACTTCAAGCCGATCGTGGCCGCCGCGGCCCTGGAGGCCGGCCTGTCGTCGACCCAGCGGTACGACGCGCCGAACCGGATGGACTGGCCGACGATGAAGACCTGCGACGGCACCTGGAAGAACCTCGACAAGGGCAAGAAGACCGGGACGATCCCCAACGAGTCCGAGTCCGAGAAGGGCCCGTACGAGCTGAAGCAGGCCATGGCGCTCTCGGTCAACACCTACTTCGTGCAGATGGAGCAGGAGATCGGCCTCTGCGCGGTCAAGCAGATGGCCAACAAGCTGGGCGTGGCCGGCAAGGCGGACGGCTCGCCGCTGCAGGAGGTGCCCGCGCTCGGCCTCGGCACCCAGGAGGTCAGCCCGCTGACCATGGCCAACGTGTACGCGACCTTCGCCGCCCGGGGCAGCTACTGCGCGCCGATGGCGATCAACCGGATCACCACGGTGGACGGCAAGGAGGTGCCGGTGCCGCAGGCCCAGTGCAGCCAGGCGATGTCCGAGGACACCGCGGACGTGATCAACAGCGTGCTGCTCGGGGTGACCGAGAAGGGCGGCACCGCGCGGGACCTCGGCCTGGACGACGGCCGTCAGATCGCCGGCAAGACCGGCACCACGGACGAGAAGAAGTCGGCCTGGTTCACCGGCTACACGGGCAACCTGGCCGGCTCGGTCTGGCTGGGCAGCCCGGGCACCAAGGTGCCGATGCGCAACATCCGGATCGGCGGCAAGTACCAGGCCGAGGTGTTCGGCGCGACCGGCCCGGGGCCGATCTGGCAGAAGGCGATGAGCGACGCGGTCAGGAACATGCCGGAGAAGGACTTCACCACCGTCTACATCCCGGACCCGCCCAAGCGCGACCCGAACTGCAGCACCCCCAGCGGCTCGCCGGGTTCGGTGACCTGCACCGGCGCCCCCGCCACCGGCGGCTCCGGGAACAACGGCAACAACGGGAACAGCGGCAACAACGGCAACCAGGGCAAGCCGCGCGGCACCGACCAGACCGGCCGCTCCGCGCCGTCCACCCCGGCCGACCCCGAGGACCGGTAGCCGGAGCCCGCCCCCGGCCGGCCCCGCCTGAGTACCCGTACTCATGCGGGGCCGCGCCGCGTCGGCGGACGATGGCGCCATGCCGCACAGCATCCTCGGCGTCCCCGCCGTCCTCTGCCCCGCGATCGGCTACCTGACCGGCTACCTGGTGATCGGCCTCGCCGCCGCGCACGAACTGCGCGCGGGCAGGAGCACAGCCGGCGCCGTGCGGCAGTGGACGGCGGTGGTCTGGACGATGCCGGGCTTCCTGTCCGCGATGACGCTCAACCCGTTCCCGGACGGCACCGCGGCCCGCTTCCTCTCCGCCACCGCCCTCGGCGCGGCCGGCAACGCCGCGCTGCTCGCCCTCATCGCGCACGCCCTCGGGCTGGGGTGACCGGCACCGGTGGCCCCGACGGGCGGGCGTCACCCGGTCGGCACGCCTCCCGATGGAGCCGCGAGATGGCTGCCCCCGCGGCCCCGGCCTAGCGTTGACGGCAGTGTCCGCTTCTCTCGGATTGGGAACGCCCATGCACCCGTCGGCCCGAGCCCGGACGCGATGCGTCCTCGCCTGCCTGTCAGTCCTCGCCGCTCTGGGCCTGGGCCCCGTGACGGGAGCGGAGGGAGCGGAGACGCCCCCTCCGGAAGCCTCGGCCCTGCTGGTTCCCCGTGACTTCCCCACGATCCAGGCAGCCGTGGACGCCGCCGCGTCCGGCGGCACCGTCGTCGTCCAGGGCGGCACCCACACCGAGCAGGTGGTGGTCACCGGCAAGGACCTCCGGCTCGTGGGCGTCGACGGAGCGACGGTCAAGGCGCCGACGACCCTCACCCCCTACGGCACCAACACGAACACGGGCCAGCCGATGAGCGCCGTCGTGCGGATCGCCCACGGCGCACACGTCCGGATGACCGGCTTCACCGTGTCCGGGCCGATCCCGTGCGGGCCGGAGGTCGGGGGCATCACCGTACTGCAGGCCGCCGAGCTCGACCTCACGGACTCCCGGGTCACGGACATGCAGCCCGACCCGTCCTGCCCCGCCGAGCAGGCAGGCGGCAGGGGCGTCGTCTACGGCCTGCCGCCCTTCGTCCGGGTCGACGGCGCCGAGGGCAGCACCGCCTCCGGCCGGGTGGCCCGGGTCCGCATCGCCCGCTACCTGCTCGACGGCATCAACCTGGCCGGCCCGCCCGAGGCCGTCCCGCCCACCCGGGTCACCGTGCTCGACAGCGAGATCACCGGCGGCACGCCGATCCCGGCCGAGCAGTTCGGCATCGCCATCGGACAGGCGGTGGCGACCGTGACGGGCAACACGGTGGCCGACTCCGTCTGCACCGCCCCCGGTTGCGGCCCGGACCCGATCAACGACCTGCAGTCCGGCGGCATCTTCGCCGGCTTCACCCCGGCCGGCACCACCATCACCGGCAACCGGGTCTCCGGCACCGACATCGGCATCTACCAGTACGCCGGGCCGAACTGCTGCCGGATCACCGCGAACGTCCTCAAGGACAACCGGTTCTTCGGCGTCGCCATCCAGGACGGCGACGGCGGGACCGAACAGAACGTCATCACCGGCGGCCGGGTCGGCATCGGCGTCATCGCCGACTCGGCCGACACCACGGCGACCCTGCGCGGCGACGTGATCAGCGGGACGACCGACGCACCCGTCCGCGAACTCCAGTGCTGCGGCTTCACCGCCACCGCCGTCGTCAAGCCGGACTGAGCCCACTCAGGCGCAGGAAGTCGGCCCGGCGACTTCCTGCGTCCGGCCGTTCTTCCGGACGCTCCTACCGGGCCTCGACCGGTTCGCCGCTGTCCTGGTCGAGGTTGAACACCCGCCGGTAGGAGTCGGTCACCACGGTGATCTGCTCCCGCCCGGTCCAACTCGCCTCCACCAGGCGGGCGTCGTCCGGGCTCCCGCCGATGTCGGCCAGCGACCAGCGCCGCGCCCCCCAGCCCTCGCCGGCCTCCAGCAGGATCTGCCAGTGATCGCCGGGCGCCGACCCGGAGGCGTACGAGCGGTGCACCACCACCAGCGACCGTTCCGCCCCCGCCGGTGCGGTCTCCCGGCTGCGGGTCTCGGCCGCCGACACCTTGTGCGCGGCCAGCACGCCGAGCAGGAACACCACCCCGGCGGTCACCGTGACCGTGCGGGTGGCCGTCCGCAGGGCGGCGGCGCGCAGGTCGCCCAGCCAGGCGGCCGCGATCAGCGCCGCCAGCGCCGTACCGAGCAGCAGCTCCGGCCGGTTGAGCAGGTCGGCGACCAGCATCCGGCCGCCCGAGCGGCTCTCCCACTGGCCCTCGGTGTACAGCAGTACGGCGGCCAGCCCGAAGGCCGCCAGCAGCCGGACCAGGACGCGCCTGGTCCGGGACGTCCGCTTGTCCATCGTCCCCCCGTTCACGGTGTCACAGCTCGGCGAGCAGTGTGCGGCCCTCCGGCCAGTCGCCCAGTCCGGAGTCGGAGTTGAGGTGCCCGAACGCGCCCGGCTCGACGTACCGGGCGCCCCAGGCCGCGGCGAAGGCACGGGCCCGGTCGGGGGAGACCCACGGGTCGTCGGTCGAGGAGACCACGACGGTCGGGAACGGGAACGGCGCCAGCGCCACCGGGCGGAAGCCCGTCAGCTCGGACACCTCCGCGGTGTCGACGTCGGCCGGGGCGACCAGCAGCGCGCCGCGGACGGCGGCGGTGCGGTCGGCGCCGGCCGTGGCCACCCAGTGGGCCGCGGTGATGCAGCCCAGGCTGTGGGCGACCAGCACCACCGGGCCCTCGGCGGCGGCCGCCGCCACCGCCGCGTCCACCCGGGCCACCCAGTCCGCCCGCTCCGGGAGCTCCCAGTCCGCCTGCTCGACCCGGCGGAAGGACTCCGGCTCGGCGGCCTCCCAGCGGGTCTGCCAGTGCTCGGGGCCCGAATTCTGGTAGCCGGGCAGGACGAGGTAGGTGGTGCGGTCCGGCATCGGGCTCCTCCGGAGAAGGTCGGTCGTGGGCAGCAGGAGTCTAGGACGCGGTGCGTACGGTGCCGCAGCCGGGCGGCAACCGGCGCGCACTCCTCTCAACCGGCGTGCGCACCTCCGGATGCGCCGTCATGCGCCCGGTGCGCCCTGTTGCCAACGGTGCGACGGGTGCGGCACGTTGGACCGGGCCCGGGGCCGGCGCCACCACCCGCCGCCCGCACGGGACCTGACGTCCGATCACACGGAGGGATGCCGACGATGGCACCGAAGATCCTGCTCGTCACCGGGGACGCCGCCGAATCGCTGGAGGTGTTCTACCCCTACCAGCGGCTGCGCGAGGAGGGCTACCAGGTCGACATCGCGGCACCGACCAAGAAGCGCCTGCAGTTCGTGGTGCACGACTTCGTCGAGGGCTACGACACCTACACCGAGAAGCCCGGCTACAGCTGGCCCGCCGACATCGCGCTCGCCGACGTCGACCCGGCCGACTACGCGGCCCTGGTCATCCCCGGCGGCCGCGCCCCCGAGTACCTGCGCAACAACCCCGACGTGCAGCGGATCGCGCAGCACTTCTTCACCGGCGACAAGCCGGTCGCACAGATCTGCCACGGCCCGCTGATCACCGCCGCCGCCGGGGTCCTGGACGGCCGCCGCACCTCCGCCTACCCGGCGCTGGCCCCGGACATCAAGGCCGCGGGCGCCGAGTTCGTCGAGAGCGAGGCCGTGGTGGACGGCGTGGTCGTCTCCGCGCGCGCCTGGCCCGACCACCCGGCGTGGCTGCGGGCGTTCATCGAGGTCCTGCGCAAGCACGCCCCGGTGGCCTGACGCCCCGGCCCGACGCCCCGGCCCGCCACCGTCGTCGAACCCGCGGCCGGACCCGGAGCCGTCACCCCGAGACGTCTCGGGGTGACGGCTCCGGGTCCGTTCCGGGTCGCCCTCCGCCCCGTGGCGCGGGGGCGGCCGGCCCGAACTCTGGCATGGTGTCAGGAACCCGGGCCCACAACCCGGTCGACCCTCCCGTGACCCAGACCAGGGAGACCGGCATGACCGCCGCCCCGACAGCCGTCAGGACCGCTCCGACGACCGGGCGCCACCGCCCGGCCCTGCGCACCGCCGTCGTCGCCGCCGTCGGCGCGGGCCTGCTCGCCGCACTCGCCCCGGCAGCCGTCGCCCGGCCCCTCGGCCTCCCGGCCGCCGCCGGCTGCGGCGACGCCCACGGCCGGATCGCCGTCCGCCCCTCGACCGCCGACACCCCGGAACGCCGTACCGGCTGGCAGGCCGCCGACGCGGCCCTCGCCGGGATGACCGACCCCGGCTACGCCACCTCGGCCCTCGCCGCCGTGCGCCAGGACGGCCGGCTGGTCTGGCGCAACGCCACCGGCGTCGCCGACCTCACCACCGGCGAACCCGCCGACCCCCGCGGGGCCTTCCGGATCGGCAGCGCCACCAAGACCTTCGTCGCCACCACGCTGCTCCAGCTCGTCGGCGAGCACCGCCTGGACCTCGACGACCGGCTGGAGTGCCTGCTGCCCGGCATCGTCCCGAACAGCACGGAGATCACCGTCCGGCAGCTGCTCGACCACACCAGCGGCGTCGCCGACTACACCCAGGACCCGGCCTTCGACCACCAGCGGCCGGAGTGGCTCGACGGCGGCCGCTTCACGCACTACACCCTCCGGGACCTGGTCGACGTCTCCCGCCGTTACCCGCCCGCCTTCCCGCCCGGAGCGGACTGGCAGTACTCCAACACCAACTACGTCCTGATCGGCATGATCGTCGAGAAGCTCACCGGCCGCCCCTGGACCGAGGAGGTGACCCGCAGGATCATCCGCCCGCTCGGCCTCAGGGACACCTGGATGCCCGGCGGCTCGCCCGTCATCCCCGGCCCCCACGCCGACGGCTACGACAGGACGGACACCGGACCGGTCGACGTCACCCTGCTCGACCCCACGATGGCGGGCTCCGCCGGCGCCGGCATCTCCACCACCGCCGACCTGACCGCCTTCCTCGGGGCCCTGCTCGGCGGCCGCCTGCTGCGCCCGACCGAACTCGCCGCCATGCAGCAGACCACCGCCCACGGCGGGGGCCGGTCCTACGGTCTCGGCCTGCAGCGGGTGGACACCCCCTGCGGCACCTTCTGGGGCCACGTCGGAGGTGTCCCCGGCTACGTCACGATGATGCTGGGTTCGGCGGACGGCAGGCGCCAGTTCGCCGGGAACACCACCGTCTACGACATCCGGGACCAGGACGCCGCCAACGCGGCCTGGCAGAAGGTGGTCACGACCGCGCTGTGCGGCCCGCCGACCGGAACGGCCGCACCCGCACCCGCACCCGATCCCGCTCCCGACCTCGCCCTCCCGGCACCGTGACCGACCCCCTACGCTGACGGCGACACCACGGCCGACCGTCACCAGGAGGACGAGACATGGCAGAGCCGCTGATCGCCGCAGTCGGGGGCAGGGAGCCCGCCGTCGACCCGGGCGCCTTCGTCGCGCCGAACGCCGTCGTGGTCGGGGACGTGACCGTCGCCCCGGGCGCGAGCATCTGGTACGGCGCGGTGCTGCGCGGCGACGCCGAGTCCGTCAGCGTCGGCGCGGGCAGCAACATCCAGGACAACTGCACCCTGCACGCCGACCCCGGCTTCCCGCTGGTGGTCGGCGAGCGGATCTCGGTCGGCCACAACGCGGTGCTGCACGGCTGCACCGTCGAGGACGACGTCCTGGTGGGCATGAACGCCACCGTGCTGAACGGCGCCCGGATCGGCACCGGTTCGCTGGTCGCGGCCGGCGCGGTGGTGCCGCAGGGCATGGTCGTCCCGCCCGGCTCGCTGGTCGCGGGCGTCCCGGCGAAGGTCCGCCGGGAGCTGAGCGAGGAGGAGCGGACGGGCATCAAGGCCAACGGCGAGGGCTACCGACTGCTCGCCGACGCCCACCGGGAGATCGAGATCCGCTAGCCCGTCACCACCGCGGCAGGGGCGGCGGCCGGTTCCGCGACGGCGGGGGCGGGCCGCTGCCGGTCGGCCGCCCAGGCCAGCACCGCGACCAGCGCGCCCGAGGCGGCGAGGCCAGCGCCCACCAGCGTCGGCGCGGTCCAGCCGAGCCCGGCGTCCAGGGCCAGCCCGCCGAAGTAGGCGCCCTGGGCGTTGGCCAGGTTGAAGGCGCCCTGGACGGTCGCCGAGGCCAGCGTCGGCGCGCTGCGCGCCTTCTGCAGCACCAGGGTCTGCACCGCCGGCACGATCGCGAAGCCGAACAGTCCGATCAGCACCACGGTCACGGCCGCCGACCACCGGGCGTGCGCGGTCACCGCGAACAGCGCCAGGGTGGCGGAGAGCAGCACGAACGCCGCGCAGACCGTCGGCCGCAGCGCCCGGTCCGCGGCGAACCCGCCGAGCACGTTGCCGATCGTCATCCCGACCCCGAACAGCGCCAGCACCAGGGTCACGGACCCGGTGGCGTAGCCGGAGACCTCGGTGAGCAGCGGCGCGATGTAGCTGTAGCAGGCGAAGAAGCCGCCGCAGCCGAACACCACGGTGGCCAGCGCCAGCCACAGCTGCCCGCTGCGGAAGGCCCGCAGCTCGTGCCGGAGCCCGGACTGGCCGGGGGAGGGCAGCGCGGGCACCAGCCGGGCGATGGCGAGCGTCCCGGCGGCGGCGATCAGCACGACCACCAGCATGGTCGCCCGCCAGCCCAGGTGCTGCCCGAGCAGGGTCGCGGCCGGGACGCCGACGATGTTGGCCACGGTCAGTCCCGAGAACATCACCGCCACCGCGCGGGCCCGCCGGTCGGGTGCCACCAGCTCGGCCGCGGCCACCGCGCCGGCGCCGAAGAACGCCCCGTGCGGCAGCCCGGTGACCAGCCGTGCGGCGGCCAGGGTCCAGAAGTCGGGCGCGAGCGCGCACAGCAGGTTGCCGGTGGCGAACAGCCCGGCCAGCGCCACCAGCACCGCCTTGCGCGGCCGGCCGGCCGCCAGCGCGGTGAGCAGCGGCGCGCCGACCACCACCCCGAGCGCGTACGCCGAGATCAGCCAGCCCGCCTGCGGGATCGAGACGTGGAGGCTGTCGGCGACCTGGGGGAGCAGGCCCATGGCGGCGAATTCGGTGGTGCCGATGGCGAACGCGGTGACGGCCAGCGCGAGCAGCGCGAGAGGCAAGGGGGTGACTCCGGGGTGAAGCCGACGACCTGGGGAGCGCGCGGCGGACGAATTCGTTCGTCCGGCATCCTAATCCGGTCGGATGACGCCCCCGTGAGGTGCGTGTGACGCGAGGAAGTCGCCGGTGGGGCCCGCGCGCGCGAGACTGGGTGCATGTGCCGCAACATCAAGACGCTGCGACCGCCCGTGACCCCCGACGCCGGCGAGGACGACTTCCGCGCCGCCGCCCTGCAGTACGTCCGGAAGGTCTCCGGCTTCCGCGCCCCGGCCGCGCACAACCGGGAGGCCTTCGACCGGGCCGTGGACGCGGTCGCGGAGGCCACCGCCCGGCTGCTCGCCGAGCTGGAGGTCCGCGGCTCGCACGCCCGGGCCGCCGAGGTCGCCGCCGGGTGACCGGGCCGGAGCGGCCGGAGCGGACCGCGCCGTGGATCGCAACCGGCGTCCGTGGATCGGAGCGTGCGTTCGCGGACGCACGCCGACAGGGAGCAGGATCCGGTGATGAACCCCGCCATGCGTTACGCCCTCACCTTCCCCGGCACCCCGGGCACCCAGGCCCCGCAGGACGTCGTGGTGGTCAGCCGGACCAGCGCGACGGGCCCGGGCGGGCATCCGGTGTACGAGGACGAGAGCGGCATCGTCCGGGCCGAGATCAGCGACACCGGCGAGGTCCGGATGCTCGCCAGCGGCGGCCACCAGAGCCCGCACCTGCCCGTCCACGCCCACCCGCTCCCCTGACCGGCCGACCCCTGACCGGCCGACCTCGGATCGTTCGGTCCCGGATCGCCCGGTCCAGGATCGTTCGGTCCCGGGCCGTTCGGTCCCGGGCCGTTCGGTCCCGGGCCGTTCGTCTCCGGGCCGTTCGTCTCCGGGCCGATCGGGCTGCCCTGAACGGCGCCCGCGGTGATCGCCCGTCGGGCACAATGACCTCATGACCACAGCGAGTTGGCAGGGCATCGTCATCGCCGAGAGCGAGGACACCGTCGTCGTCGAGGGAAACCACTACTTCCCGGCCGAGTCGGTCCGCACGGAGTACCTGCGGCCCTCCGGGACGACCACGGTCTGCGGCTGGAAGGGCACCGCCGGCTACTACACCCTCGACGTGGACGGGCGGACCAACCCCGATGCCGCGTGGTTCTACGCCGACCCGGAGCCCGCGGCCGAGCACGTGCGCGGCCGGGTCGCGTTCTGGCGCGGGGTCGAGGTCACCGACTCGCCGGCGAGCGCCGACTAGCGTCCTCGCCCCGCGGGTACCTGATTCCCATGGCAGTCTTCCGCAGGCCGGGCCGTTCCCGGCCGACCCCCGAGCCGGACCTGGGCGAACAGCTCGCCGAACTGGTCGAGGAGGCCGAGCGGCCCGTCGGCGAGCAGCCGGCCGCCGCGTACGAGGCGCGACAGCGCGGCCGGGGCCGGGCCGTCGTGGCGCACACCGCCCGGCTGCTCGGCACCGGCGGGCGGGCCGCCCGGGGAGCGGCCCGGAGGGCGGCGTACGGCAGCAGGGCCCTCACCGAGCAGCTGCTGCAGGCCGCCCCGCGGATCCCGGTGCGCGACCTCGCCACCCTGCGGGCGCAGCACCCCGGCGCGGCCTTCCCCGAGGAGCTGGCCGACCGCCTGGTCGCCGGAGCCGTCCGGGCCTCCGGCGCGCTCGGGGCGGGCGTCGGCGCGGCCGCGATGATGCCGGTTCCGCCCGCGATGCCGGTGGAGATCGCGGCCGAGACGATCGCGGTGGCGGCCGTGGAGATCAAACTGATCGCCGAACTGCACGAGGTCTACGGCGTCCCGGCGCAGGGCACCGTCTCCCAGCGGGCCGGAGCGTACGTCGGGGCCTGGGCCAACCGCCGCGGGATCGACGCGAACCTGCTGGTCCGGCCGGCCGGCTTCGCCGCGCTGGCGATCGGCGCGGAGGTCCGCAAGCAGCTGGGCCGTCGGCTCACCCGCAGTTCCCTGCGCCACCTGCCCGCGATGACCCCGCTGCTGGTCGGGGCTGGCATCGGCGCCACCATGAACCGGCGCGAGACCCGTCGGCTGGCCGGCGAGGTCCGGGTGGACCTGCGCGCCCGCCGGCCGGCCGACCGCGCCTACTGGACCGCGGCCGCGCCGACGCCGAAGGGCGCGACGGTGAAGGGCGCGACGGTGAAGGGCGGGAGGGTGAAGGGGACGACGGCCGGGGGCAGCACGCCGACGGGCACGCCGGCGGAGGGCGCCGCGACGGAGGGCATCACGCCGCCGGAGGGCGAGGAGGCGCCGTAGGGTTCCGGAACCCCCGGCGCCTCCGCCCCCGTGGTCGGGACGTCCGACGCGGTCAGGACGCCGGCGGTGGTGGGGCCCCCGCGCCCCGGCCCGTCTTGACGCCGTTCACCATCGCCTGGTGTATTGCCCGGGCGGTGGTCTCGTCGGCGGCCGGCACCGGGCTGCCGGACACCGTGTACCAGTCCAGCGCACCGGTGTACTGGACGGTCAGCCGCGCCTCGCCGTCCACCCAGGTGGTGTGCACGGTGAGGTCGCCGGAGATCGGGCCGACCTCGGAGGTGGTGACCCCTCCGGGGCCGCTGATGATCGACTGGGTGGTCCAGGTCGCCCACGACGCGCGCGGGTCCGCGGGCGGCCGGGCCTGCCGATTGCCTTGGTCGTGTTCGGTCATGCGCCTATCCTCCCCCGCCGGTGAGTCGCCACCCGGGCAGCGACACCTGCGGTCGCGGCGACCGCCCGGTCCCACCGGGCGGTCGAGTCGGTACGGCGGCGGACGGTCAGTCGAGCCGGCCGGGTTCGTCCAGCATGGCGTCGCCTTCCGCCTGCGAGGTGTCCTGCGCGTGCAGGTTCTGCATCGAGGTGACGCCCTCCTCGGGGTCCGCAGCGCGGACGTCCTCGTCGCGGTCGGTGCTCACCTCGGACCGGTCGCTCATGTCGGTCATCGTGGGCTCCGTTTCCTCGGCCGGTCCGGGTGCGCCGAGCCGCGGGCGCGGCCGGGCCGGGTTCTCTTGCGCCCTTCCAGCCTGCCCCCGCCCCGGCGCCGGGGCCAGCCGGATGACCGGGGAACGGGGGCCGCGGGCGCCTCGGGTCCGGATCCCGACCGGGTGGGGTCACCAGGTCACGGGCAGCGACCGCATGCCGTGGATGAACGACTCGGTGCGGAACGCCAGCTCAGCGCGCGGCACCGCGAGCCGCAGGTCGGGCAGCCGCCGGAACAGAGTGGCCAGGGCGATCTGCAGCTCGGCGCGGGCCAGCGGCTGGCCGAGGCACTGGTGCACGCCGAAGCCGAAGGCCATGTGCCGCCGGGCGTCCCGGTCCAGGTCCAGCTCGTCGGCGGGTCGCCGGTCGGCGTCGCCGAACACCGCTTCGTCCCGGTTGGCGGTGGAGATCATCGCGATCACGCCCTCGCCGGCCCTGATCGTCGTGGCGCCGAGCTGCACGTCCTCCAGGGCCACCCGGGGCAGCCCGGTGTGCACGATGGTGAGGTGGCGCAGCAGTTCCTCCACGGCGCCGGGCAGCGCGGCCGGGTCCGCCAGCCTGGCGACCTGGTCGGGCCGGTCCAGCAGCAGCGCGGTGGACAGCGAGATCATGTTCGCGGTGGTCTCGTGCCCGGCGATCAGCAGCAGCAGGCCGGTGCTCGCGACGTCGCGCGCGGTCAGGTCGTCCCGGACGGCGAGCCGGCTCAGGATGTCGTCCTCCGGCTGCTCCCGCTTGCGGGCCGCCAGCGCGCTCAGGTAGTCCAGCAGCTCCTGCTGCGCCTCGAAGAGCTTCTCCAGGGTGTTGTCGCTGCTGAGCAGGGTCCGGCTGACGGCCTGGAAGAACTCGCGGTCCTCGTAGGGGACTCCGAGCAGCAGGCAGATCACCAGCGAGGGGACGGGCAGGGCGAAGTCGGCGACCAGGTCGGCCTCGGTGCGGCCGAGCGTCATCGCGTCCAGCGCCTCGTCCACGATCCGCTGGACGGCCGGTCGCATCGCCTCGACCCGCTTGACCAGGAAGTCCCCGGTGACCATCCGGCGCAGCCGGGCGTGCTCGGGGTCGTCCAGCCGCAGGAAGCTCGGGTTCGCGGCGATGATCTTCCGGCTGCCGGGGACCAGCAGCGGGAAGCTGGGGTGGCGCGCGTCCGCGCTGAACCGGCGGTCGGACAGGACGGTGCGGACCTCGGTGTAGCCGGTGGCCAGCCAGCAGGACTCGCCCCCCGGCAGGTCGGCGCGGGTGACGGCGGCGGTGGCGGCGGCGTCGGTGTACGCGGGGGGCGGGCCGAACGGGCAGCCGGCCGAGTGCGGCGCCGGGATCCGGACGGCGGTGGTGCCGGTGGTGCCGGTGGTGCCGGTGGTCGTGGGGGCAGGGGTGGTGGGTGTGGTGGGGGTGGTGGGTGTGCTCGTCAAGGTGCGGCTCCTTGCGTGGGTGTTCTCCGGTGCAGCTCGACCGCCGTGGTCCGGCGGGCCCGCTCCTCGCGGTGGGGTCGGGGCGCGGTGGGCCTGGGGTGTGGCGGGGGCACGTCGTGGTGGGGGCGCGGGCTGGTGGGGTGGTCAGTCGCCGGTCGCGGCGGGTTCGTCCTCGGTCACGGTGATCGCGCCGCCCGGGCAGAGCTGGGCGGCGAGTCGCAGGTCGGCGAACTGGTCGGGCCGGAAGGTGGTCTGACGGAGTCTCACCAGACTGTCCTGCTCGTCCTGGTCGAAGACCTCGGGAACGTTCACGACGCACATCCCGGAGCTGCAGCAGCGGTCCCGGTCGACGTTCACCCGCATGGTCGGGCACCTTTCGCCAGTGCGCCGCCGGCTGCCCGGCGGCCGCCTCTCGTTGTCATTGCCAACCTAACCGCCGCTGCTCCGTCCACGGAGGGGGCGGTGGCGGGATCCTTGAGAATGGCCGATTCGGCCCACGTCAGAACGCCCGTGCGGCGCAGCGGGTTTGAATTGACGCAACCCCGACAAGCAGTGGTTCGGCCGCCCCCGGGGCGGGTTCACGACGACAGTCCCTCGGCGGCGGCGATCTCCCGCACGGTCGCGATGGTGTCGGCCTCGGCGGCGTCCTTGTCCGGCCGGTAGCGCACCACCCGGGCGAACCGCAGGGCGAGGCCGGCGGGGTAGCGGGGGCTGCGCTGCAGACCGTCGAAGGCGATCTCGACCACCAGCTCCGGACGGACCCGTACCGTCCAGGCGTCCCGCTCGGTCTCCCGGGCGAGCAGCTCGACGGTCTGCCGGGCGAGCGTCTCGTCGGTGAGGCCCTTGAAGGTCTTGCCGAGCATCACCCAGGGGCCGAGCCCCGGCTCGCCCGCCGCCCGGGCGCCCAGGTGCAGGTTGCTGAGGAACCCGCGCCGCCGCCCGCTGCCCCACTCGGCGGCCAGCACGACCAGGTCGAGGGTGTGCCGGGGCTTCACCTTGATCCAGCCGATGCCGCGGCGCCCGGCCGCGTACGGCGCCGACGGGTCCTTCACCAGCACGCCCTCGTGGCCGAGGGCCAGCGTGTCCCGGAAGAAGGCCAGGGCCAGGTCGCGGTCCCCGGTCTCGGTGCGCGTCACCCGCAGGTCCGCCGGTGCCGCCTCGGCCAGCGCCGCCCAGCGCTCCCGGCCCGGGCGGTCCACCAGGTCCTCGCCGTCCCGGTGCAGCAGGTCGAAGAAGAAGACACTGAGCGGGACTTCGGCGCGCAGTCGCTCCGGGTCGCGCCGGGCCGCGGTGCGCGCGGCGGTCTCCTGGAACGGGCGCGGCCGCCCGTCCGCGCCGAGTGCGATCGCCTCGCCGTCCAGCACCGCCGAGCGCAGCGGCAGCGCGAGCGCGGCCTGCGCCACCTCGGGGACGCGCGCGGTGATGTCGTCCAGGCTGCGGGTGAACACCGCGACCTCGTCGCCGTCCCGGTGAACCTGCACCCGGATCCCGTCCAGCTTCCACTCCAGCGCGGCCGGACCGGTGCGCTCCAGCGCCGAGGCGACGTCCGGCGCGGAGGCGGCCAGCATCGGCCGCACGGCCCGTCCCACCTCCAGTCGGAACGCCCTCAGCGCGGCCTCCCCGCCGGTCAGCGCCGCCTCCGCCACCGCCCGGGCCGAACCCCGGAACATCAGCGCCCGCCGCACCGCCGCCGAGGGCACCCCCGCCGCCTGCGCCACGGCCTCCCCGACCACCGCGTCCAGTGCCCCCTGCCGCAGGTCCCCGACCAGTACCGCCCGCAGGAACCCCTGCTCCTCCCCGGTCGCCCGCCCGAACAGGCCGTGCAACAGCCGCCGCCGCTCGGCCTGCGCCCCGGCGCCGTGCACCCCCGCGATCCGCTCCAGCTCGTGCTCCACCTCCCGCACCCCGAGCGACGCCTCGCCGGCCGGCTCCGGCAAACCGCGCAGCGCCGCCGGCCCGACCCCGGTCCGCAGCCGCTGCGACTCTCCGGACAGCAGGGCCACCGCCGCCGGCGCCTCCACCGGCCCCAACTCCCGCAGACACCCGGCCAGCAACCCCGTCTTCGCCCGCCGCCCCGGCTCCGTGGCCACCGCCCGCGACGCCGCCGCCAACCTCTCCAGCCCCGCCACCACACCACCTCCTCCACCCAGCATCCGCGCCCCCGGCGGCCCGCGCCTCAGCAGCCCTGCGGGCGGGGTACCCCCTTGCGGCGGCCACCGGCCGCCGGCCGCACCGCCGCTCGGCGCGGCACCCGGCTCATCCGGTGAGCGCCCTCCGTCCGGTGCGCACCCTGCGGATCCGGTGAGGACCCTCCGTCCGGTGCGCACCCTGCGCATCCGGTGAGGACCCTCCGTTGCCGCACCCGACGGGTGGCGGCCCGCCCGTGGGACCGGCCCACGGGCCCACGGGGACGACCCGGTGCGGCCCGCCTTCCCAAGTGCCGGAGTGGAGTGCCGGGCCGGTGGTCTTGGCCGGAGTGGAGATCGGATGCGGGCCGACGGGGCGTCATGCTGGGCCCGCAAGCCGCCCCGACCCCGAGGAGACCGATATGAGCGACACCCCCACCGTCCGCTGGAGCGTGGGCGCGCCCGAGGCCGACGAGTTCACCGCCTGGCGTGAACTCTTCCGCGGGTACTGCGAGTTCTACCGGTTGCCGTGCCCCGAGGAGAAGGCCGAGCTGGTGTGGTCCTGGCTCACCGACAAGGACCACGAGCTGGACGGTCTGCTGGTGCGGGACGGCGACGGGACGCCGGTCGGGCTCGCCCACTACCGGCCGTTCGCCCGTCCGCTGCACGGGGCCGTCGGCTGCTTCCTGGACGACCTCTTCGTCGCGCCGGACGTCCGGGGCGGCGGGGCGGTGGACCAGCTGCTGGCCCGGCTGCGGGAGATCGCCGCCGAGCGCGGCTGGAACACCGTCCGGTGGATCACCTCCGAGACCAACTACCGGGCCCGTGGCAAGTACGACCAGGTCGCCGTTCGGACCCAGTTCCTCACCTACGACATGGCCCCGGACGCCCCGATGCGCTGAGATGGTGACCGGATCGCCGGACATTCGTTCGGACTTTCTGTTATCCGCCCGCCGCCGGGAGGTCTCCCAGGTGTCGACACTCGACCAGCCGACCCGGAACAGGAAGCGTGACCACGTGAACAGCGACGACAGGACGACCATCCTCCCGGCGACCGGTGGTGACCGAGGCGCGGGCGACGGCGGTGAGGGCGGCCGGGGCCGGTCCGGTGGCCGGGCCGCGAGGCGGGCCGCCCAGCGGCACGCCGGCCGCGGCCGGCGGGGTCGCCGCGGCGGGTTCGTGCCGGTCACCGCGGTGGTCGCGGCCGTCGCCGGCACGGGGCTGATCGCCGCGCTGGCCGGGGCCGGCTACGCCGCGTACGGCGGCAAGCAGACCGATCGGGACGTCATGGGCCAGGCGATGGCCGCCGACGTGCTGATCGCGGCCGAGATCGGCACGCACGACGGCATCCAGGTCCCCGGTGCCGGGGGAGCGAACGCCACCGCCCCGGTGCCGCCGTCCGGGGCGGCCACGACCGGTCCGGCGGCCACCCCGAGCGCCCCGGCGACGCCGACCGAGACCGCCACCCCCACCCCGACGGCGACCGCCACCGCCACCCCGACCCCCTCCGCGACCGCCGCCAAGGCGACCGCGAGCGCGACCCGGACCGCGACCCCCGCCGGGGCGGCCGCCGCCCAGCGCAGCGCGACCGGACCGGCCACCCCGGTCGGCGGCGGCGCCGCCCCCTCGGACGCCCAGGCGGTCGTGGACCTGGTCAACGTCGAGCGCGCCAAGGCCGGTTGCGGGCCGGTCACCGCCGACCCCAAGCTGGCCACCGCGGCCCAGTCGCACAGCGACGACATGGCGAACCGCAACTACTTCGACCACGCGAGCCCCGAGGGCTACCACGCCGACCACCGGATCGAGGCCACCGGCTACCGCTGGAGCACCTGGGGCGAGAACATCGCCCGCGGCCAGAAGGACCCGGCCGCGGTGATGGACGCCTGGATGAACAGCCCGGGCCACCGCGCCAACATCCTGAACTGCGCGTTCAAGCAGCTCGGCGTGGGCGTGCGGACCGGTTCCGGCGGTCCGTGGTGGACCCAGGTGTTCGCCGCACCGGCCTGACCGGCCCCCGGCCCCGGCCCCCGGCCCCGGCCCCCGGCCCCGGCCTCGGTTACGTAACCCGGCCCCCGAACCTGACCCCGGACCCCGAAACCCCGCCCCCACGACGAAACCCGGCCCCGAGCACGAAACCGACCACGAACCGATCGGACACCACCGAACCGATCCGACGACACTCCGTTCCGGCCCGATCCGCTTCCGGGCCGGGCCGATTTTCCGATTCCGCGCACATTGTTGTTATCTGATCACTCCCCACAGGTCTCCGAGGAGGCAGCGGCGGACGGAAACACGGCAAGACGGAGTGCGGACCATGAACGCTGATGTGCAGAACAGGACCGGGAGCACCCTGGTGCTCGCGGCGCAGGCCGGCGACCGGCAGGCCCAGGAGGCGCTGGTCGCCGCCTGGCTGCCGCTCGTCTACAACGTGGCCGGACGCGCCCTCGGCGGCCACGCCGACGTCGACGACGTCGCGCAGGAGACCATGATCCGAGCTCTGGACGGTCTGGACGGGCTCCGCGACCCGGACTCGTTCCGCTCCTGGCTGGTCGCCATCACCATGAACCAGGTCCGCCGCCGTCATGCCGCCGGTCTGCAACAGGCCGTCGGCGGGCTGGACGAGACCTGGGAGGTCGCCGACCCCAGGGCCGACTTCACCGACCTGACCATCCTGCGGCTCGGCCTCTCCGGCCAGCGCCGCGAGGTCGCCGAAGCGACCCGCTGGCTCGACCCCGACGACCGCGAACTGCTCTCCCTGTGGTGGCTGGAGGCCGCGGGCGACCTCACCCGCGCCGAGCTCGCCGAAGCGCTCGACCTGAGCCCGGCGCACACGGCCGTCCGCGTCCAGCGGATGAAGAAGCAGCTGGAGGCCGGCCGGGTCGTCGTCCGCGCCCTCGGCGCCTACCCCCGCTGCCCCGAACTGACCGAGATGACCGCCGGATTCGACGGCACCCCGAACTCGGTCTGGCGCAAGCGCATAGCCCGTCACATCCGCGGCTGCGCCGGCTGCGACGGCCTCGGCCGCGACCTCTTCCCCGCCGAGGGGCTGCTGGCCGGCCTCGCCCTGGTGCCGATCCCGCACGGCTCGCCGCTCCTGCTCCACTTCCAGCACACCGCGGCCGCCGTCGCCGCCCAGAGCGCCGCCGGCTCGGGCGCCGCTTCGGGCGCAGGCGCAGGCGCAGGCGCAGGCACGGGCTCGGGCGCCGGGTCCGGTACGGGAGCGGGTGCGCATGCCGGTGCCTGCGGGCACGGCGGCTGGGCCGGCACCGCCGCCCGGAAGGCCGTCCTGGCGAGCGGCGCGGCGGCGGCCGTGGCCGTGACCACCCTCGCACTGGTGTGGCCGCAGCACAGCGAGCCCCCGGCGGCGGCCGCACCGGAGCCGACCGCCCCTGCAGCCGCCCAGGACACCGCCCTGGACCTCCCGAGCGTCGCCCCCGCGCCCGTGGCGGTCGCCCCGACGCCGTTGCCCACACCGACGCCCACGGAGACCCCCACCGCGACGGCCACCCCCACGCCGACGCCCACGCAGACCCCGTCCCGTACGGTCGCCCCCGCGCCGGTCGCCAACCCGGAACGCCAGCTGGTCGACCTGGTCAACGCCGAACGCGCCAAGGTGGGTTGTGCTCCGCTGCGGATCGATCCCCGGCTGCACTCCGCCGCGCAGAAGTACTCGGACGACATGGCCGCCCGCGGCTTCTTCGACCACGTCAACCCGGACGGTGTCCGCACGGACGCCCGGATCACCGCCGCCGGCTACCGCTGGTCCCAGTGGGGCGAGAACCTCGACCGGGGCCCCACCGCCCCGGCCACGGTCGTCGCCCACTGGATGGACGGCGGCATCCACCAGTCGAACATGCTCGACTGCGGCTTCAAGGACGTCGGCGTCGGCCTGGCCACCAGCCCGACCGGCACCACCTACTGGACCCAGGACCTCGGAGCCCCGATGTCCTGACCGGACGGGGCGGCCCTGGTACGTGGAGAGACGGCGGGCGGGCGTGACTAGGCGGGGGTGACCCCGACCAGTCCGTCCGCCGACCCGGTCACGAAGCCGGTGGCGTGCCCGACGACACCACCCGCGTCGCCGACCTGGCCGGGCACCAACTCGGGCGCGCTGCTCAGCGGCCCGGGCAGACCCTCCTGACCGCCCACGGCGCTGGCGTGCGCACTCGGCGCGGTGAGGGAGGCCACGACACCCACGGCGAGCGAGGCGACGGCGAGCATGCTGCGCTTCTTCATGGCCGGTCCAACGACGCTGCGCCGGAAGGGTTACGGGGGCGGCCCACCAGGGCCGCCCCCGTACACCCTGCGACCCGGCGTGCCGACGGAGTGTCAGGCCCGGTAGAAGGTACGCCCGGAGGAGCCGGAGGAGACCGACCACACCTCGGTTATCAGCCCGCCGTCGAGCCGCAGGATGTCCGTCCCGCTGCGCGCCACCACGCCGCCCTCGCCGTCCGAGAAGCTCGCCAGGTACGGCCGGGCCACCAGCCCCGACACCGCCCCGTCGACCGACTCCAGATCCACCACCGCGACGCCCTCGGCCGCGAACCGCAGCTCCGACCGCTTGGCGTGCCACTGCCGGATCACCTCGGCCAGCCCCGCCGGCGTCCGCACCTCGTCGAAGATCTCCGAGCCCGCCTGCGTGTACCGCAGGGTGAAATCGGGCGCCATGATCTTCTCGGCCAGCGCCAGCTCGCCGTTCCACAGCGCCGTCCAGCGGTCGTAGACCTCGACGCCGAACTCCCGCAGCTCAACACCCATGAGAAATCCCCCCGTTCGCTTCCCGACCGTTCCTCGATCGTGCAGGGAACGCTAGCACCGGGCACTGACAACCGGCCGGAGCGGGCGAGGGGGCGGGCCCGGGCGGGCGGAGCGCGGCGAGGACGCGCGCAAGCTGGACGGCCCGCGCGCCGACCGGGACTCAGGCCGGGCGGCGGGCGGGCCGTGGGAACCACCATGGCCCCGGCCGTCCCCGCCGGTCAGCGGCGCGCACGCGGCGGCCGGACGCACACCGGCGCGCCGGGGCGTGCAACAGCCGCCCCAGCGGCGCCGTCAGGGCGTTCCCGGGCCCCGGGCCACCCCCGTCCCGCCCGCCACCCCGGTCCCGCCCTTCCGGACGGCGGCACCCGCGGCCACGGGCTCCGCGGCCACCACGACCGACGCGGCCCCGGTGGCCCCGGTGTCCCCGCCCTCCGCGGCCGCGCCCGGAGCGTCCCCCGCCGGGTCCACGGTCCAGTCCGGGTGTCCCGGCATCGGCGGGGTGCGCATCCCGTACAGCCAGTCGTGGAGGAAGCCGCCCAGGTTCTCCCCGGACACCTCGGAGGCCGTGCGCACGTAGTCCTCGGTGGTCGCGCTCCCGTACCGGTGCTCGCGCAGGAAGGTGCGCTCGATCCGGTCGAAGGCGTCCTAACCGACCTTCTCGCGCAGGGCGAAGAGCACCAGCACGCCGCCCGCGTAGCGTTGGCCGTCGAAGAGGTTCGCGGCGGTCGGGGAGGCGACCGGCCCGGAGTCGTGCCGCGACCGGTCGCCGAGGCGGTAGACGTCGCGCATCCGGTCGGTCAGCGTGGTGCGGCCCCGGTCGTCCGGCCAGCCGCGGTCGAAGCGGTACAGCAGGCCGTAGAAGTCGGCGTGGCCCTCGTTCAGCCAGAGGTCGGACCACCTGGCGGGGGAGACGCTGTCGCCGAACCAGGAGTGCACCAGCTCGTGCATCATGTGCGGGCCGATCTCCGTCTCCGGCCGGCGCAGGAAGTCCGGCTTGTAGAGGGTCAGGGTCTGGGTCTCCAGGCCGGTGAAGGCGAACGCGTCCGGTGCGTCGGTGTCGACCGGCAGGATGCCGTAGGCCTCGAACGGGAAGGGTCCCAGGTGGGCCTCGGCCCAGGCCAGTTGGTCGGCGGTCAGGGCCGGCGCGGGCTCCAGTTCGGCGGCCCGCGCGGTCGGGACGACGTCGCGCAGCGGCAGGCCGTGCGGGCCGGTGCGTTCGCGGACGGTGTAGTCGCCGACCGCGACCTGGACGAGTTCGGTGGCCATCGGCTGGCGGGAGACGTACCGGTGGGTGGTCCGGCCGTCGGGGTGCGGCTCGGTCCGGGTCAACTCGCCGTTGGCGACGCCCAGGAGGGCGTTCGGTGCGGTCACCGCGATGGTGAACCGGGCCTTGTCGCCGGGGTGGTCGTCGCAGGGGAACACGGTGTGGGCACTTCGGGGCTGGCCGGCCACCGCGAAGCCGTCCGGCGTGGGCACCCAGCCCGTGTGGGGCAGCGCGGCCCGCGGGTCCGTGGTGTACTCGACCGTCAACTCGGTGGTGGCGCCCGCTCGGAACGGCCCGGCCGGGGTGACGGTCAGCTTCTCGTCGTGGGTCGCGAAGTCCGCGGGGCGGTCGCCGACCCGGACGGCGTGCACGGTCAGGCCGAGCGCGTCCAGCTCCAGGTGGGCGAGGGTGCGGTCGGGCCGGACGCTGATCACGGCGGTGCCGCCCACGGTGCGGGTGTCGGCCCGGTAGTCGAAGGCCAGGTCGTACGCGAGCGCCCGGTACACCGGTGTTCCCGAGCGAGGGGAAGACCGGATCGCCCAGCCCGGCGGCACCGGCCGACGGGACGCTCGCGGACAGCAGCGCCGCGCCGAGCACCAGCGACAGGGCGAGGCCGGCGCGGGGTTTGGACAAGGGGGTCACCGCAGTTCGCGCGTGGAGCGGGTGCGGGGGCCGCCGGGACAGGAGAGCCGCGCACGGATGCTAGTGGACGGCCGGGCCGGCGGGGGGCCGATCCGCGGGATCCGACGACACACCGTCGTCGCCCGGACGGCCCACCGTGCTGGCGCGGCCCCCGGGGGCCGTCTAACGTCGGGAGTGCTTCGTCCCCTGACGGACGGGGCCACGGCCGTCGGAACTCCTGGCCAGGTCCGGCGGCCGTACTTCCATGCCCTGGTGCACCCCGTAGGCTGGCGGGCGAGACGCCGCCCCCGTACCGGATGCCAGGAGCCGCCGTGACCAGTCCAGCCTCCCGTGTCCTGGTGATCGGCGAGTGCGTCGCGGACGTCGTCCGTGCCGACGGCGTCCCGGACCGGGTGCACCCCGGCGGGAGTCCCGCCAACGTCGCGTACGGCCTGGCGCGGCTCGGCCGCCCGGCCACGCTGCTGACCGAACTGGGGCCGGACGCCAACGGCCGGCTGATCCGGGCGCACCTGGAGTCGGCGGGCGTGCGGGTGCGGGCCGCCGAGGTGGGGCGGACGCCCTCGGCCGTGGTGCGGCTGGACGGGCAGGGCCGCGCCCGGTACACCTTCGACATCGGCTGGACGCTGCCGACGGCCGAGCCGGTGCGGACCGACCTCGCGCAGCCGCCCGCCGCGATCCACCTGGGCTCGATCGGCGCCGTCACCGAGCCGGGCGCGGCCGCCGTGCTGGCCCTGGTGGAGCGGTGGCGCGGGCGCACACAGATCAGCTACGACCCCAATGTGCGCCCCGCGTTGATGGGCGACCGGGCGGAGGCCGTCCGGCGGGTCGAGCGCTGCGTGGCGCTGAGCGACCTGGTCAAGGCGAGCGACGAGGACCTGGCCTGGCTCTACCCGGGCGAGCGGCCCGAGGCGGTCGCGGAGCGCTGGCTGGCCCTCGGCCCCGCCGTGGTGGCGGTGACGCTGGGCGCCGACGGCGCGTTCGCCCGCACCGCCGAGGGCGTCCGGGCCGAGGCGGCGGCCGTCCCGGTGCCGGTCGCGGACACCGTCGGCGCCGGGGACTCCTTCATGGCCGCCTTCCTGCACACCCGGGCCGGCGGCGCCGACCTCCGGGCCTGCCTGACCCACGCGGTGACGGCCGCGGCCCTGACCGTCTCCCGGCCGGGCGCCAACCCGCCCTCGGCGGCCGAGCTGGCGGCCGCCCTCGCGGCAGGCCCGGCGGCGGAGGTCGACGCGGTGTAGCCCCGGCCGCCCCGGCGACCGAGCCCGGTGCGGCCGGCCCCTCGGGGCGGACCCACCGCTGCCCGACACCCGCGCCCGACACCCCTGCTACGCGCGGACGGTGAGCTCCTTGGCGTACCAGACCTCGGCGTACGGCCCGCTGCTGTAGGCCGGGATCTCGTGGTACCCGTGCCGGAGGTACAGCGCGCAGGCCTCGACCAGGTCGAGGCGGGTGTCGAGCACGATCCGGTCGGCGCCGAGCGAGCGGGCGGCCTCGTCGACGGCGGCGAGCAGGCGGGCGCCGCCGCCGGTGCCGCGCAGGCCGGGGCGGACGTAGACGCGGGTCAGCTCGACGGTGGTGGTGTCGAACCGGCGCAGGCCGGCGCAGGAGTGGGCGACGCCGTCGTGGCGGCCGATCAGGAACAGGCCGTCGGGCGCGACGAGGTCGTCGCTCGGGGAGCCGGCCAGGCCGGACTCCAGCTGTTCCGGGGTGCCCTCCCGCCCGAGGTGCAGGCGGTAGTAGCGGTTGGCCACGTCGTAGTAGTACTCGCGCAGCAGCTCCAGGGCCTCGGGGGTGGTCACGTCGGCGGTGGTGACGGACCAGGGGTCGGGGCGGAGGGGCGCGGTGTCGGTCATGCGCGCATGATCCGTTCCGTGCCGTCGCCGTCGCAAGCGGTTTTCCGGGGCCCCGGCGGGCCTGACGGCCCCTGGAACGGCCTGCCACGGCGGGTGGACGGCAAAGGAACGGCAAGGCGTCCGGCGCGCCGTTGCCCCGCACGGGTGATGGAGGGATTGGCGGGGGTGCCTGGCGGGGGAGCAGTGCAGCTATGGATAGACCATCAGATTGTCTGAATAATGGGGGTTTGAGGGGGAGTCAGCGACGCCGGGGCGCAGTGCGGACCGGCTTGCTGGTCACCGTCTGCCTCGGCGCCGTCATCGCCGGCTGTGCCGGTCCGGCCGGGACCGCGCGGACTGCCGGGCCGAAGGCCGCCCCGGCCGGGGCGGACGCCGCCAAGGGGGAGCCGGTGCCCGCCGTCGAGGCCGTCGGCCACGGCGCCGCCCGCCCGGCGGCGCCCCCGGTGCTGCCCGGCCTGGCCCGTCAGGAGGAGGAGGCCGGCAGCGCGGCGGTGGCCCGCCAGGAGGCGGCCGCCCGGACCGCGCTGGAGACCGCGCAGCGCTGGGGCCTGGAGCGCCCGCCGCTGAAGGCCCTGCCGCGTCCGGCGACCAGGGCCCGGCTCACCCCCGTCCAGGGCGTCAAGCTCGCGGAGGACCGCCCGCCGGTGGTCTACCGGGTGCCGACCGACGACAAGGTGGTCTTCCTGACCGTCGACGACGGCGCGGAGAAGGACCCCGCGTTCTCCCGGATGGCCGCGGAGCTGGGGGTGCCGATCAGTGCGTTCGTGTCCGACTACCTCGCCCGCGAGGACTACGGCTACTTCCGGGACCTGCACGCCCAGGGCGTGGAGATCAACAACCACACGATCAACCACCGCAACCTGAAGGTCCTGGACTACGAGACCCAGCGCCAGGAGATCTGCAACCAGCAGGACCAGCTGGAGCAGCAGATCGGCGTCCGCCCCCGGCTGTTCCGGCCGCCGTACGGCGAGTACAACGACGACACGCTGCGCGCGGCGGCCTCCTGCGGGGTGCAGGCGGTGCCGATGTGGAACGAGGAGGCCTTCCCGGACCACATGGAGTGGCGCTACGACGACCGGCAGCTGCACCCGGGCGACATCATCCTCACCCACTTCCGGGGCACCGACATCTGGAAGGCGACCATGCCGGACCTGCTGCGCAAGGTCGTCAACGACGTCACCGCGGCCGGCTTCACACTGGGCCGGCTGGACGACTACCTGTAGGCGCGCCCCCCGAGGGTCGGCTCAGCCGAGCGAGAGGGCGTCGAGGTACACCCAGGCGCCCTCGTGCCGCACGAAGCGGCTGTTCTCGGCGAGCACGCCCTCCTCGTCGCCCTCGGTCCAGTGCGCCCGGAAGGCGACCGTGCCCGCCGCGTGGAACGCCCCGCCCTCGGTGGTGGAGAGCACCTCCAGCCGGGTCCAGCGCAGCGCCGGGTCGAAGTCGACCTCGGCGGGCCGGGTGTCCGGGTGCCAGGTCCGCAGCAGGTACACCTCGTCCTGCGCGGCGAAGGCGCTGAACCGGGAGCGCATCAGCGACTCCGCGGTGGTCGCCGCCGCCTGGCCGCGGTGCAGTCGGCCGCAGCAGTCGCCGTAGGCGGCGGGCAGGCCGCACGGGCAGGGGGAGGAGGGCAGCAGCCGCGGAGCGGCGGAGCGGGGCGCGGAGCGACGTCGGGACATGCGGTCCATTCTCCCCCACCGCGACGCGACCCCCGCAGCCCGGGGCCCGGCGGAGTGCCGGGCCCCGGAGTGCGGAAGGCCGCCCCCGACGGACCGGGGGCGGCCTTCCGCGTTACGCGGGGCGCCGGAACGTGTAGTTGAACTCGGCGCTGCCGAAGTGCCCCATCATCCGGAGCCAGAGCGGCATCATCATCTCCGTCGCCCGGGCGGCCGAGATGTCCCCGAGGTCGATGATCCACTCGGCCGGCCAGCCGAAGCCGCCGAGCAGCGCGACGGTCTCGGCCTTGGCCGCCGCGTCGTTGCCGGCGATGAACAGGTTGTGCTCGCCGTTCAGCCGGCCCGGCTCCACCATCAGCTCGCAGTTGACGGTGTTGAGCGCCTTCACCACCCGGGCCTCGGGGAACTCGCGCTGGATCTGCTCGCCGACGCTGTCGGTGCTCACCGGGTCGAGCGTCACATGGCCCTCCGGGCCGAACACCAGCGGGTTGGAGACGTCGATCAGCAGCTTGCCCGCGAGGTGCTCCGCCCCGGCGGCCCGCAGCGCCGCGAGGGAGACCGTCCCGCCGGTGGCGTTCAGCACCACCTCGCCGAAGGCGGCGGCCTCGGCGAAGGTCCCGCACCCGCCGCCGGGGCCGGCCTGCGCGGCCCAGGCCAGCCCCTTCTCGTTGTCCTTGCTGCGGGAGCCCAGCGTCACCTCGTGGCCGAGCGACACCAGCTTGCTCCCCAGGGTCTGCCCGACCATGCCGCTGCCGATGATTCCGATGCGCACTGTTTCCCCGTCTCGTCGGATGGCGGCGCGTTCCTGCCGAACGTGCCGGCGACGACCATAGTTGACCGGGGGTCAGTACCGGCGGAGCGTCCGGAACACCGGTCAGGTGTTCCCCTCGATGCCGAACATCGCGACCACGGCGACCAGCAGCGCCACCCCCGGGAGCAGCGTGACCGGCACCCGGCCCCGGGGGACCAGGTACACGACCGGCCACTGGAGAACGATCAGGGCGAGCAGCGCGAACAACCCGTAGTCCGCCACGGCCAGATGGGCGCGGGTCGACGGGCAGGACGCCGGGCCGTCGCAGGAGTCGGTCATCATCTCGGCGAGACCGCGGAGGACCCCCGCCGGGGGCAGCAGCATCAGGTACACCGCGGTGGAGTTCGTCACGGCGTTCCACCACTGCCCGCGGGCGGAGCCGGTCGCGCGGCCGGAGGTGCGGGGGAGTTCGCTCATGCGGCCCATGCTGCCGTCCGGTCCGGGCCGTCGGGCAGCGCCGGAGTACTCGGTGCGCCTGGGTGCGCGTACTCAGGTGCGGGGCTCGCCGAACCAGGTGCGCAGCGCCAGGGTGAGGCCGTCCGGGTCCGCCCCGCCGACCTCGCAGGCCCAGGCCACGTAGCCGTCCGGGCGCAGCAGCAGGGCGCCGGCCGGGGGCTCCGCGCAGTCGGCGGCGATGCCGTCGACCCGGTCCTTCCAGCCCGCCGCCTGTCCGGCGAGTTCCCCGCCGGTGAGGTCGAGCAGCAACGGGCGTCCGCTGCGCGTGAGTTCGGCGATCCGGGACGGCCCGGCGGCGGTGCTGAGGGCGAGGTCGGGGACGAAGCGTCCGGCGAGCGGGTGCGGGCAGTCCGTGTCGTAGCGGATGTCGCTGCCGGCCATCAGCGCGGCGATCCGCCCGAGGTTGTCCTCGTGCGCCAGCAGCTCGCCGAACAGGGCGCGCACCGCCGTGGTCCCCGGCCCGGGGGACATCAGCGCCATCTGGGCCTGGGAGTGCATGAAGACCCGTTCGCCGACCGGGTGCCGCTCGCGGTGGTAGCTGTCCAGCAGGCCGGACGGTGCCCAGCCCCGCAGGTGGGCGGCGAGCTTCCAGCCCAGGTTGGCGGCGTCCTGCAGACCGAGGTTGAGGCCCGGGCCGCCGGTCGCGGCGTGCACGTGCGCGGCGTCGCCGACCAGCAGGACGCGGCCCTGCCGGTAGCGCTCGGCGAGCCGGGTGTTGTGGCCGACCTGGCGGCGCGGGGTGAACGGGCCGGGCGTACGGGCCGGGGCGAGCGCGAGGTCGGCGCCGGTGACGCGGCGGACGCTGGCGCGCAGCTCGTCCAGGGTGAGCGGGCTCGACTCGTCCGCCGGCGGGCCGCCCCACTCCAGGGTGGCGACCATGGTGGCGTCCGGGCCGAAGGGGGCGAGGACGAGGACGCCGTGCTCGGTGCGGGTGTGGGTGAACGGGCGGACCGGGGTGGCGAATCCGGGCAGCAGGAACTCGCCGGTGCCGGTGGTGCGCACGTCCCCGGGGAGCAGGACGTGGGCGATGCGCGAGACCGGGTCGGGCGAGGTGACCCCGGGGAAGCCGATCCCGGCCAGCTTGCGGACGGTGCTGCGCCCGCCGTCGGCGCCGACCAGGTAGCGGGCCCGCAGCTGCCCGGAGCCGTCCGGGCCCCGGTAGTCGACGGTCACGCCGGCGCCGTCCTGGGCGAGCCCGGTGACCTCGCAGCCGTGGCGCGCGGTGATGCCGAGTTCGCGGGCGCGCACCTCCAGGACCTCCTCGATCCGGTGCTGCGGCACCGGCAGGGCGTGCAGCGGGTTGTCGTCGAGCCGGTGCAGCTCCAGCGGGAAGGCGCCGAACACGAAACGGGGCACGGGCTGCGGTGCGCCGGGGCCGCCGAGCGGCTCGTACAGGCCCCGGTGGTCGAGCAGGCGGATCACCTGGCCGACCAGGCCGTTGGCCTTCTGGACCGGGGAGCGTTCGGGCAGCCGCTCCAGCACCACCGGCCGGATCCCGGCCAGTGCCAGTTCGCAGGCCAGCATCAGCCCGTTCGGGCCGGCGCCGACGACGGCGACGTCGTGGATCATCTCAAGTCCCCCTCGGACAGGACGGTTTCATCGGGCCGACGGATCGGGCAGCCCGGCCGCCAGCAGCTGCAGCGCCGTTGTGAACAGCGGCTGGAACGGCACCGGCGGATCGGCGTTCAGGTACTGGTCGTTGGCGGCCTTGACCGCGGCCATGGCGGTCGCGGCGACCAGCTTCGGGTAGAGGTCCCGGGCCGCGTCCGTCCCGGTCCTGGCGGCCACCGCGGCGGCGAGCCCGGCCTCCGCCTCCGCCCCGCCGCGCCACAGTTCGGCCTGGAGCACCGGTTCGCGCAGCAGCAGCCGCACCGCGGCGGTCCACTGCGGATCCGGTTGCTCGACCACGGGCCCGAACGGTTCGAGCAGGGCGTGGGTCAGCGCCTCCCACAGCGGCTCGGCGGCGGGTCGTTCCCGCAGCGCCGCGGCGGCCTTCCGGACGCGCTCCTGGTGGCGGGAGACGATCGCCTCGGCCTTGCTGGAGAAGTAGTTGTTGTACGTGCGCGGGGACACGCCGGCCGCGGCCGCGATGTCCTCCACCCGGACGTTCTCCAGCCCCTGCTCCACGGCCAGGCGCAGCGCCGCCCAGCTCAGTGCCTCCCGCGTGGCGGCCTTCTTCCGTTCCCGCAAGCCGGGCTGATCCGTCGTCATGGCCCTCACTGTGGTGCAAAAGATGCGTGACGCGCAAGAGTGCGCGGCGCGCAACTTTTGGCCCGCGCCGGAGGAGGGGCGGCCCGCGGGAGTCTCGGCGCGTCGCCCACCGCCCCCATCTGGTCACTGATAGTAGTTGCTTGGTTGCGGAGCGATCCGCCACGCACAGCCCACTCCCGCGCGGCCGACCAGGCGGGACGACTCGACACGAGGAGCGGTCATGGGTGGCAGGCAGCGTCCGCCGAGAGCACGGAACCCCCGCCAGGGCAGGCCCGCCGGGGCGGGCCGCCGGGCGGACTCCCGGGTGGGGCTCGCCCGCATCGAGGGCTTCCTGGCCTGGGAGGCGGAGGTCGCGGCGGCCGAGCGGGACGCCCGCGCCTTCGCCGGACAGTTCCCCTGGCTCCCGGCCGCGGAACGGGAGGGCCTCGAACAGGCCTACACCGCCGACCGGCTGCGCTACGCCGAGGAGGTCGTGGACCGCGCGGTCGAGCGCTGCCGCCGGCTGGCCGCCCGCTACCGCAGCGAATGCCGCCGGATCTGCACCCGCTGGGCGGCGCTCTGCCTCTCCGTCACCATCGCGGCGGCGCTGTTCGCCGTCGTCCCGGCGGCCCTGCGGGGCTGAGCCCGTCCGGTCCGCACGACCGACACGCAGGGCGAGGGCCCGCCGTGCCGTTGCCGGCGCGGCGGGCCCTCGCCCTGCCCGGGAGCTGATCAGTGGTGGCCGTGGCCGCTGGTGACCTCCTCGTGCTCCTCGGCGGTGGGCTTCGGGATCTGGCTGCCCCGGCCGTAGAAGCCGCGGGACAGCTTCACCCGGGCGCGGGTCCACAGACCGGTCTTGCGGACCACCCCGTTCTCGTCCACCTCCGGCGGCAGGACCCCGGGCTGCGGCTGGTCGTGCGACGTGAGGGTGTAGAGCCGGCCCGGCGACAGCGGGTCGTGGATCTCGACGTACTCGCCGTGCTGGAGGCGCTTGATGACGCCGGTCTCCCGGCCGTGCAGCACCTTCTCCTTGTCCCGCCGCTGCAGGCCCAGGCACCAGCGCTTGACGATCACGAAGACGACGATCGGCACGACGAAGACGCCGATCCGCACCGCGTAGGTGATCGCGTTGATCGACAGGCGGAAGTGGGTGGCCAGCAGGTCGTTGCCGCCGCCGGCCAGCAGGACCAGGTAGAGGCCCATCCAGGCCGCGCCGAAGGCCGTGCGGACCGGGGCGTTCCGCGGCCGGTCGGCGATGTGGTGCTCGCCGCGGTCCCCGGCGGCCCAGGCCTCCACGAACGGGTAGGACCAGACGCCCAATAGGACGAGCGGGAAGACCATCAGTGGGATGAACACCCCGAGGTTGAGGGTGTGGCCGCCCCAGACGCTGACCTCCCAGCCGGGCATCACCCGGATCAGGCCCTCGGAGTAGCCCATGTACCAGTCCGGCTGGGCGTCGGTGGACACCTGGTCGGGCCGGTACGGGCCGTACGCCCAGATCGGGTTCACCGTGGCGATCGCCGACATGACCGAGACCACGCCGAAGACCAGGAAGAAGAAGCCGCCCGCCTTGGCCGTGTAGACCGGCAGCAGCGGCATGCCGACCACGTTGTCGTTGGTCCGGCCGGGCCCGGAGAACTGGGTGTGCTTGTGGTAGAAGACCAGGATCAGGTGTGCCGCGAGCAGGCCCACCATGATCCCCGGGATCAGCAGGATGTGGACGGTGAACAGCCGCGGGATGATGACGAAGCCCGGGAACTGGCCGCCGAAGATGAAGAACTGCAGGTAGGTGCCGACGATGGGCACGGCCAGGATCGCGCCCTCCATGAACCGGATGCCGGTGCCGGAGAGCAGGTCGTCCGGCAGCGAGTAGCCCATGAAGCCGTCGAACATGCCGAGGAACAGCAGCGCCGCGCCGAAGATCCAGTTGATCTCGCGCGGCTTGCGGAACGCGCCGGTGAAGAAGACGCGCATCATGTGCGTCAGCATCGCGGCGACGAAGACGATCGCCGACCAGTGGTGGATCTGGCGCATCAGCAGGCCGCCGCGGATGTCGAAGCTGATGTCGAGCGTCGAGGCGTAGGCCTGGGACATCTCGATGCCCCTGAGCGGGACGTACGTCCCGTCGTAGATGACCTCGCTCATGCTCGGCTGGAAGAACATGGTCAGCCAGACGCCGGTGAGGATGATGATGACGAAGGTGTAGAGCGCGATCTCGCCCAGCATGAAGGACCAGTGGTCCGGGAAGATCTTGCGCAGGTTGGCCTTGGCCAGGGAGTAGATGCCGAGCCGGCCGTCGGTCCAGTCGGCCAGGGACTCGGCCGCGTTCGCGGGCTTGGCGCGGGTGCTGGTCACCGGTCCCGGCTGCGACTGCTGGTCGGCTCTCACGACGTGCTCCCCGGCGTCCTCGACGTGCCGGACCGGAGCCCCGTCGGCGGGAACGGCGGCCGGCGAAGTGTTGTGATCATGGGACCTCTCGATACGGGCCCGCCGGTCGGACCGGCGCGCGGACCTGCGCGGCCCGCTGGACCCGTTGCTCAGGGTGATGGAGCGCTTACTCTGTCATGCTGTCGGCAGGGGGCCGACTGTGCACGTCCATCGGCCCGTCCGGCCGTGCGTGTCGGTCCGGACGGGGGTTCCTGACGCCCGATCGGCTGGCCGCCGGTCGGTCCAACGGGTGCCGATGCTGCGGTCGGGTGCCACTGGAGCCGTTCGGCGCGCGCCGTGTCCCGGGGTCGCGCGGTCCGCGGCCTACGCTGCGCCAATGGTGGATCACCGTGAACTCTTCGAGGACGTCACCGAGGCCCTGGCCCGGGCCGGGTTCGACACCGCGCCGGGCGCCTCACCGCTGTGGATCGACCACCACCCCGAGGGCGTGGTGGTCGGCTGGACGCCGGGCGCGGAGCCGGACGGACCGCCCACCCGGGAGGCGCGCGCGGCGGTGAGCGGCGCGGCCGCGCTCGTGCTGCGCGAGCGCGGCTACCTGGTCGCCGAGACGGAGGCGGGCGACCTGCTGGTGCGTTGCGCCGAACCGGTGACGGTCCCGGCCGAACCGGAGCCGGTGCCCGAGCAGTGGTGGGGGTGACGGCCGGGCGGCGACGAGGGCGCGCCCTGCGTCGTCGGCGCTGACGGCGCTGACGGCGCTGTCGGCGTTGACCGGCCCAGGGCGCCGACCGAGTCGGGAAGCGCATGGAGGTTCCCATACCGAACCCTTACCTGAAGCGGGGGTGCAGTTGACCCGCGCGCCTCTAAGGTTTGCCTAAGCTAAGCCGCAACGCCCCGGACCGCCGTGTCCGGGGCGTTCGGCCGTGCCGCCCCACCGCCACCGCGGCGGGGCGAGGACAGGTGACGGCCCGGCACGGCCCGGGGGAGGAGCCCGCTGCATGTGGGATGAGGCGTTTCCCAGCTTCCTGATCGGGCTGCGCGAGGGGCTGGAAGCCGGACTGATCGTGTCGATCCTGGTCGCCACGCTGGTCCGGGCCGGCCAGAAGGGTCGTCTGCCCCAGGTGTGGACGGGCGTCGCGGCGGCCCTGGCGCTCAGTCTGAGCTTCGGCGCCGTGCTCACCTTCACCGCCGCCAACCTCTCCGGCCGCGCCCAGGAGGCGTTCGGCGGGGTGCTCAGCCTCGTCGCGGTCGGCTTCGTCACCGCCATGGTGTTCTGGATGCGCCGCTCGGCCCGCACCCTCTCCGCCGAGCTGAAGGAGAAGGTCAGGGCCTCGCTGGCGATGGGCGCCGGCGCGCTGGTCCTCACCAGCTTCCTCGCGGTCGCCCGCGAGGGCCTGGAGACCTCGCTCTTCCTGTGGACCAACGTGCGCACCGCCGGGGAGTCCACCGGCCCGCTGATCGGCGCGGCCGTCGGCCTGCTGCTCTCCACCGGGCTGTGCTGGGGCCTGTACCGGCGGGCGCTGACGATGAACCTCACCCGGTTCTTCACCGTCACCGGAGCCGGTCTGATCGTCGTCGCGGCGGGCGTGCTCGGCTACGGCCTGCGCGACCTCCAGGAGTCCGGCCTGGTCGGCGGGCGCGGCACGTACGCCTTCGACCTGAGCGGGCACCTGGACGCCGCGTCCTGGTACGCCACGCTCGTCCAGGGCACGCTCAACCTGACCGCCACCATGACGGTCCTGCAGGTCGTCGGCTACGTCGCGTACCTGGGCATCGTGATGACGATGTTCATCGAGGGCGTCCGGGGCGGTGCGGCCACGCCGGCCGCGGCACCGGCAGCGACGCCGGCCGCGGGTTCCGCTGCCGGTTCCGCGGCGGCCGCGCCCGTCGAGGGGAAGGCGGAGCCGGCCCGTGCCGGCCGTCCGCGCTGGGTGCTGCCGTCCGCGCTGGTCGCCGTGCCGGTCGTGGTGGCCGGAGCCGTGATCGCGGTCAGCGACGGCAAGCCGGCCGGCTCCGCCACCGTCACCGTCTCCGAGCGGGACTGCGGCAAGGGCTTCGGCACACCCCGCCCCGGCCAGCAGGTGTTCCAGATGCACAACGCCGGCGACAAGGTCTCCGAGGTGTACCTGGTGAACCCGGGCACCGGTGCCGTCTACGGCGAGGTCGAGGGCCTGGCCCCCGGCACCACCAGGGCCCTGACCGCCACCATCGGCGCGGGCGACTACGCCTGGCGCTGCGTGCCCACCGGCGGGAACGCCGTCACCTCCGCCGCCGTGCACATCAGCGGCGGCAGCGAGGTCAAGGCCGTCAAGCCGGTCGCCGAGGACGACCTCCAGGGCCCGCTCGACAGCTACCGGGGCTACGTCGACCAGGGCCTCGCGACCCTCATGACGCAGACCCAGAAGCTCCAGAGCGACGTGCACTCCGGCGACCTCGCCGCCGCCAGGGCCGACTGGCTCACCGCGCACCTGCAGTACGCCTCGCTCGGCGCGGCCTACGGCACCTTCGCCGACCTCGACGGCAAGATCGACGGGCGCCCCGACGGCCTCCCCGACAAGTACCGGGACCCGGGCTTCACCGGCTTCCTGCGCCTGGAGTACGGCCTCTGGCACGGCCAGTCCGCCGCCGAGCTGACGCCCGTCGCCGACGAGCTGGCGCAGAACGTCGCCAAGCTGGTGCACGACTTCCCGGCGCAGGACTTCGACCCGGCCGACCTGCCGCTGCGCGCCCACGAGATCCTGGAGAACACCCTCCAGTTCGAGCTGACCGGCGACACCGACATGGGCAGCGGCACCAACCTGGCCACCGCCCAGGCCGACCTGGCGGGCACCCAGGAGCTGCTGACCCTGCTGCAGCCGCTGCTCGACGAGCGGGACCCGCAGCTGCTGGTCCGGGTGAACGCCGGGATGAAGCGGGTCGGCGACCTCGTCGTCGCCGCCCGCACGCCCGAGGGCTGGACCCCGGTCGACCGGCTGCCCGCCGACACCCGCCGTCAACTCGACGGCGCCACCGGCCAGCTGCTCGAAGACCTCGCTCCGATCCCCGCCCTGCTCGAAATCCGGAAGGCCGCCTGATGACCGACGACACCGCAGCCGCCGGCTCCTGCCCGTACCCGCACAGCACCGTCCGGGACGCCGCCGAGGGCGCCGCTCAGGCCACTGCTGGGGCCGGTGCCCAGGCCAGGGCCCGGACCGGTGCCCAGGTCGGGGCCCAGGCCTCCGCCGGGGCCGTGTCGGAGAGCGGTTGCCCGGCCCGTCCGGCCCGGCGCAGCGTCGTCCGGGCCGCGCTGGGCGCGGGGGCCGGAGCGGCCGCGCTCGCCGGCGGCGCCCTCACGCTCGGGGCCGGCCCGGCCTCCGCCGGGGACACCCGGCAGTCGGCGAGCGGGGCCGTCCCGTTCCACGGCGCCCACCAGGCCGGGATCACCACCACGGCCCCCGCGCACGCGGCCTTCGTCTCGTGCCAGGTGATCGCCCAGGACCGCAAGGGCCTCGAAGACCTCCTCCGGACCCTGACCGAGCGGATCCGCTTCCTCACCGCCGGGGGCACCCCGCCCGACCTCGGCGTCGGCGCGCCGCCCTCGGACAGCGGCATCCTCGGCCCGACCCTCCCCACCGACAACCTGACCGTCACGGTCGGCGTCGGGGCCTCCCTCTTCGACGACCGCTACGGGCTCGCCAAGGCCAAGCCGCTCAAGCTGACGCCGATGAAGACCTTCCCCAACGACAACCTGCAGGCCGCCGAACTGCACGGCGACCTCTCGCTGCAGATCTGCGCCGACCGCCAGGACACCGTGCTGCACGCGCTGCGCGACATCACCCGGCACACCCGGGGCGCGCTGCAGATCCTCTGGCGGATCGACGGCTTCCAGAACCAGTCCCGGCCGGACGGCGCCCAGCGCAACCTGCTCGGCTTCAAGGACGGCATCGTCAACCCCGACACCGGCTCGGCCCGGGAGACGGACCGGCTGATCTGGGTGAACGGCGCGACGGGCGAACCCGCCTGGGCCGCCGGCGGCAGCTACCAGGTGATCCGGATCATCCGGATGCTGATCGAGTTCTGGGACCGCGTCACCCTCACCGAGCAGGAGAAGATGTTCGGTCGCCGCCGCGACACCGGCGCTCCGCTCGACGGCCACCGGGAGACCGACGCACCGGACTACGCCAAGGACCCGGACGGCAAGGCGATCCCGCTCGACGCGCACATCCGCCTCGCCAATCCGCGCACCGCCGACACCGACGACTCGCGCATCCTGCGCCGCGGCTTCAACTACGACCGGGGCATCGACAAGGCGGGCAACCTGGACATGGGCCTGGTGTTCTGCTGCTACCAGCAGGACGTGGTGCGGCAGTTCGAGGCCACCCAGACCCGGCTCATCGGGGAGCCGCTGGTGGACTACATCTCGCCGACCGGCGGGGGGTACTTCTTCGTCCTGCCCGGGGTGAAGGACGAGGCCGACTGGCTCGGGCGGGGACTGCTGACGTCCGTCTGGGTCTGACGTCCGGCCGGTTCCCGGGTTCGGGGGCCGGGCTCGGCGGCGCACCGGGCCCGGCCTCGGCGTCGATCGGGGCCCGGCCTCCGGGCCCGTCAGCCGCCGAGCGTGAAGCCGATCACCGCGCCGCCGCCCTCGCGGTTGGCGGCGAAGGCGGTGCCGCCGTGCGAGCGGGCCACCTCGTGCACGATCGCCAGGCCCAGCCCCGAACCGGGCAGGCTGCGGGCGGCGGTGGCCCGGTAGAAGCGGTCGAAGACCCGGTCGAGGTCGGCCTCGTCGATGCCCGGGCCGCGGTCGCGCACCTCCACCCGCGGGCCGCGCACCACCACCTCGATCGGGCCGGCGCCGGCCGGGTCGAACTTGGCCGCGTTGTCCAGCAGATTGCCCACCGCGCGGGCCAGCGCGTCCGGGTGGGCGGTGACCACGGTGTCGTCCGCGTCCACCAGGATCTCCCGGTCGCTGCGCCGGCGGGCCTGGGCGGCGGCCCCGCGGACCACCTCGGCCAGCACCACCTCGGTCGGCGGCCCGTCCGACCTGCGCTCCGCGGCGAGCGCCACCAGCTCCTCGACCAGCTGGGTCAACTCCCGTGCCTCATCGGCCAGATCGGCCATCAGAGCAGCCTGCTCGGCGGGCGGCAGCCGGTCCAGGGCGGGCAGCACGGCGAGGTTGGTGCGCAGGCTGGTCAGCGGGGTGCGCAGCTCGTGCCCGGCGTCCTGGACGAGGCGGCGCTGGTTCTCCTTGGCGGTGGCGAGCCGGACCAGCATCCGGTCGAAGGCCCGGCCGAGCCGGCCCACCTCGTCCGATCCGGCGGCCGGCACCGGGACGTCCAACCGCCCGCTCGCGGCGACCAGCTCGGCCGCCTCGGTGAGCCGCACCAGCCGGCTGGTGATCCGTCCGGCGAGCAGCCAGCCGGCTCCGCCCGCGATCAGCGCGACGACCGCCACCAGGGCGGAGGTGCGGACCCGCAGGGCGGCCAGCAACTGCTCGGTGGGGCCGACCTGCTGGATGATCTGGACGGCGCCGCGGTGGCCGCCGAGCGACACCACGCCCACCCGGAGGGTGTCCCCGTGCAGCCGGCGCAGCCCGGTCACGGTGCGGCCGGGCTCGTCGGCCCGGGCGAGTTCGAGGTCCGTCGGCGTCGACGGCAGGTCGAGCCGGGCGGTGCCGGGGAGCAGCCGGGCGTCGGGGGCGAGCGCCTGCGAGGTCACCCGGATCGGGCGCAGCAGGTCGTCGCTCAGGCCGCTGGGGCCCGCGAAGTCGCCCGGGAAGAGGGTCTCCTGCGAGGCCTGCCGGGCGACGGAGTCGACGGCCGCGCCGAAGTCGGCCGTCTCGTCGTCCGTGATCAGCCGGGCGGCGGCGTGGTAGCCGAGCGCGCCGATCAGGACCGCCACCAGGGCGGCGATCGCGGCGAAGGCGAGCGAGAGGGTGGTGCGCAGGCCCAGGCGCGGCAGGCGCGGGCGGCGCGGCCCCGGGCCGGTCACGGCTCGCGCAGCGTGTAGCCGACGCCGCGGACGGTGTGGATGAGCGGGGTCAGGCCGGGGCGGTCGAGCTTGCGGCGCAGGTAGCCGATGAAGACGGCGAGGTTCTTCGAACCGGGGCCGAAGTCGTAGCCCCAGATCCGCTCGTACAGGGTGGCCTGGTCGAGGACGGCGCCGGAGTGCCGGGCCAGTAGTTCCAGCAGGTCGAACTCGGTGCGGGACAGCTCCAGCTCCTCGCCCGCCCGCCAGGCCCGCCGGGCGGGCGGCTCGACCCGCAGGTCGGCGACGCTCAGGACCTCGGCGGTCGGGGCGTTCCGGTCACGGCGCAGCAGGGCCCGCAGGCGGGCGAACAGCTCGTTCACGTCGAAGGGCTTGACCAGGTAGTCGTCGGCCCCGGCGTCCAGCCCGGCGATGCGGTCCGGGACCTCCACCCGGGCGGTGAGCATCAGCACCGGGGTGCGGTCGCCGGCGGCGCGCAGCCGGCGGCAGACCTCCAGGCCGTTCGGCTCGGGCATCATCACGTCGAGCACCAGGACGTCCGGGCGCTGTTCGGCGAGGACGGCCAGGGTCTGGGTGCCGTTCGCGGCGATCCGCACCCGGTAGCCCTCCAGCATCAGCGCGCGGACGAGCGAGTCGCGGATGGCCCGGTCGTCCTCGGCGATCAGCACGGTGTGGGTCATGACGGAGATTGTCCCTGGCGTGCTCACGGCGGATTCGCGCGGGTCGGAGGGGATGTCGGGCGGGTGCGACCGGCCGCCTCTTCCGCGTGCTCATTCGTGGGCGTACGGTGGCCACACGGTGGCGTGCCGCCGGGTGGGCCGCCTGGTCAGTGTCGGCACGCCCTGCCGGAGGCCGCGATGGCAGACCGGATGGCCTTCTTCACCACCCCGCGCGCGGAGCGGGCGCGGCGGGACGCGCGGGAGCGGCTGGGGGACTGGCGGGAGGTGTACCGGCCGGGTGCGCTGCTGCCGGTGGTCGGCGGGCAGGCGGAGCGTTGCATGGACTGCGGGCTGCCGTTCTGCCACAACGCCTGCCCGCTGGGGAACCTGGTGCCGGAGTGGAACCAGCTGGTGGCGGCGGAGGACTGGCGGGCGGCCGCGGCCCGGCTGCTGGCGACCAACAACTTCCCGGAGTTCACCGGGCGGCTCTGCCCGGCCCCCTGCGAGAGCGCCTGCGTACTGGCGATCGACGGGGCCGCGGTGACCATCAAGAACGTCGAGCTGGCGATCGCCGACCGGGCCCTGGACGAGGGCTGGGACGGGCCGCACCCGCCCGAGCGGGTCGGCGGACGGGGCGGCGGGCGGCGGGTCGCGGTGATCGGATCGGGCCCGGCCGGGCTGGCCGCCGCCCAGCAGCTGACCCGTGCCGGGCACGCCACCACGGTGTACGAGCGGGCCGACCGGCCGGGCGGGCTGCTGCGGTACGGCATCCCGCCGTTCCGGCTGGAGAAGCACCGGCTGGAGCGGCGGCTCGACCAGCTGCGGGCCGAGGGCACCACGTTCCGCACCGGGGTGTGGGTCGGCCGGGACGTGCCGGGCGAGGAACTGCGGGCCGAGTACGACGCGCTGGTCGTCGCGGTGGGTGCGACGGCCCGCCGGGAGCTTCCGGTGCCGGGGCGCGAACTGTCCGGGGTGCACCAGGCCATGGACTACCTGACCTGGGCGAACCGGGTGGACGAGGGCGACTGCGCGGCCTCGCCGCTCTCCGCCGAGGGCCGCCACGTGGTGATCGTCGGCGGCGGGGACACCGCGGCCGACTGCCTGGGCACGGCGCTGCGCCAGGGCGCCGCCTCGGTCACCCAGTTGGACATCAACCCGCGCCCGCCGGAGCGCCGGGCGCCCGGGCAGCCCTGGCCGGTCCATCCCAAGGTGTACCGGGAGACCACCTCGCACGAGGAGTCCGGCGCCGCCGCGGCCGGACCCCGGGTCTTCGCGGCGGTCACCGTACGCTTCGAAGCGGGCCCGGACGGCCGACTGGCCGCCGTCCACCTGGCCGAGGCCGAGCCCGCCGACCGCAGCCCACGGGCCGGCACCGAGCGGATCCTGCCGGTGCAGCTGGCCCTGCTCGCCCTCGGCTTCACCGGGCCCGAGCCGGACCAGCGGCTGTTCGCCCAACTCGGCCTCGCCACCGGGCCGGAGGGCACCCTGACCAGGGATGACGGCTTCGGCACCACAGCGGAGGGCGTGTTCGTCGCCGGGGACGCCGGGCGCGGACAGTCGCTGATCGTCTGGGCCATCGCCGAGGGGCGGGCGGCCGCTGCGGCGGTGGACCGCTACCTGCGCGGGCGGACCGAACTCCCGGCGCCGATCGCGGCGTCGACCCGGCCACTCACGGCGTGAGCGTGCCGCTGGGCCCCGCGGGCCCGGGGCGTCGGTGTCGGGAGGTGGGTCCCCGGCGGTCGGAGGGCGAGGGGTCCGCTTCATGCGCTGGTCTCCGCGGCCGGTTCGGCGGCTGGTGAGGCGGCCTGTTCGGCGGTCGGCTGCATGGCCGGTTCGGACGACGGTGGCGCGGGGTGTGCGCGCTGGTCGTAACGCCAGAGCGCGGGGAGCGCGGCGGGCAGGAGCGCGGCACTGCCGAAGCAGAGCAGGCCGCCGGTCCGCAGCGCGGTCCGGATGCCCTGCCGGGCGGCGAGGCCGCCGGCCCGGAGGTCCCCCAGGGCCGGCCCGGCGGAACCGATCAGCATCTCCAACCCGGCGGCACGGCCCCGGAGTTCGTCCGGGACGGACTGGTTCCAGATCGCGCTGCGGAAGGTGTCGCCGATCCAGTGCGCGCTGCCCGCGACGACCAGGCAGAGCAGGACGCCCCACAGGCCCGGGGCGAAGGAGGCGGCAGCCGTCGCCGCGCCGACCAGGGCGGCGGAGAGCACGACCAGTCGGCCGTGCCGGTGCACCCGCTCCGTCCAGCCGCCGGTCGCCGCGGCGATCAGGCCGCCCACCGCACTGGCCGAGTAGAGCAGGCCGAGCGCCCAGGTGGCGTCCAGGTCCTCGGCCAGGAACGGGAACAGCGCGGTGGGCAGCGCGAAGACGGTGGCCGCGAGGTCGGCCAGGTAGGTGCCGATCAGGTCGGGCCGCCGGGCGGCGTACCGGGCGCCCTCGACGAACTCGCCCAGCCGGGGCTTCTCGGCGTCCCGCTCCGAGGGGACGCGACGGGTCCGGGTGAGCAGGGCGATCGAGAGCAGGAAGGTGCCGAGGTCGACCAGGAAGGCGGCCGGGACCCCGGCCGTCGCGATCAGCAGACCGGCGGCGGCGGGGCCCACCACCCCGCCGACGCTCCAGCGCAGAGAGAGCAGTGCCCCCGCCGCCACCAGCTGATCGTGCGGCACCAGCCGCGGGATCATCGCCTCGACCGAGGGCTGCTGGATGCCCTGCATTGCCGCCGCCAGCCCGGCGGCGACGTAGAGCGGCCAGACGGCGGGGGTGCCGAGCAGGGCGTTGGCCAGCAGCAGGGCGCTGAGCACGGCCAGTGCCACCTCGGAGACCAGGGCGACCGTGCGGCGGTCCGCCCGGTCGGCGAGGACGCCGCCGTAGAGGCCGAACAGGACGGTGGGCACGAGTTCCACCACGCCGACCGCACCCACGGCCCACGGTGAGCCGGTGAGGTCGGCGATCTGCAGGGGGATCGCCGTCATGGTGAAGATCGAGCCGAACAGGGTGATCGTGCCGGAGGTCCAGACCAGGCGGAAGTCCCGGGAGGACCGCCAGGGGGCGGTGTTCGGGAGCAGCCGGAACCGGAGGCGGTCGGGCGGGTCGGGCGAGCCGTGGGCGTCGGGTGTGCCGGGCGTGTCGGGGGCGTCGCGCGCATCGGGGGCGTCGGGCGTGTCGGGGGCGTCGCGCGCATCGGGGGCGTCGGGCGCGTCGGGGGCGTCGCGCGCATCGGGGGCGTCGGGCGCGTCGGGGGCGGAGGTCATACGGGGGTCGGTCCCTTCGTGGCTGTCGCCGCGACAGCCGTCCTTATCGCTGATAAGTTCCAGCTCGGGAACTTATCGGCGATAAGGTGGACCTGGCAAGCGATTAACCCGGGAGGCGAACGGATGGCGCTGCAACGCGACGAGGTGGTGCGCACCGCGCTGCGCCTGCTCAACGAGGAGGGCATCGAAGGGCTGACCACCCGCCGGCTCGCCCGCGAACTCGGCGTCCAGTCACCGGCGCTGTACTGGCACTTCAAGAGCAAGCGGGAACTGCTCGACCTGATGGCCGAGGCGATGCTCGCCGAGGCGCTCCCGCCCGACCGCGAACCGGATCCGGAGCGCTGGCCGGAGTGGATCGCCGCCGACGCCCGCGCCAAGCGCAACGCCCTGCTCGCCTACCGCGACGGCGCCCGGGTGCACGCCGGCACCCTGCCCACCGAGGAGGAACTCCCCGCTGTCGAGGCCCAGTTGAGCGCCCTCTGTCGGGCCGGGCTGCGCCCGCGCACGGCGCTGCGGCTGCTGCTGACCGTCGACCGGTACATCATGGGCTGGGTCACCGAGGAGCAGGCGTGGCAGCAGGACGCCGCGGACCGCGAGCGGCCGCCGTTCCCGGACGACGCGCTGCGTGAGCTGCCGCTGCTGCGCGAGGCGGTCGACGTGCTGCGGATGACCGACCACGACGCCGACTTCGAGTACGGGTTGCGCGTGATGATCGAGGGGTTCCGGGCCGAGATCGCCCGGGAGTCGGCCCCGTCGGCGCCCGAGGCGCCCGAGGCACCCGAGGCACCCGAGGTGCCCGAGGCGCCCGAGGCACCCGAGGTGCCCGAGGCACCCGAGGCACCCGAGGTGCCCGATTCGGGTGCGCCGGGGAGTGGGCTAGGTTGGCGTCATGACCACCCTTGATCCCCGCAGCACGGCCCTGGTCCTGATCGACCTGATGGACCGGATCGTCGCCAACCCGCTGGCACCGCGCCCCGGTTCGGACGTGGTGGCGGCCTCGTTGGAGCTCGCCCGGTCCTTCCGCGCCGCCGGTGCCCCGGTCGTCGCCGTCCGGGTCGAGCGGCCGAACGTCGCGGAGCAGCCGCCCGGGAGCGAACTGCTCGCGGAGGTCGAGGCGGTGGCCGACGAGGTGGTGGTCAAGCGCACCATCGGCGCCTTCCAGGGCACCGGGCTGCACGAGCTGTTCCGGGAGCGGGGCGTGGAGACCCTGGTGTTCGCCGGGATCGCCACCAACCTCGGGGTGGAGTCGAGCGCCCGCGCGGCCGCCGACCACGGCTACGAGCTGGTGTTCGTCGAGGACGCGATGGCCGCGCTCACGGCGGAGGAGCACCGGGCGTCGGTGGAACTGGACTTCCCGCGCCTCGGCGCAGTCGTGACGACGGGGGACCTCCGGCTGGGCTGAAGCCCGGCGGCGGCGCTCGTTGCGGAAGGCCGCTTCCCCGCGACCGCTGCTCCGCGACTGCTTCCCCGCGACCGCTGGTCCGCGACTGCGGTCCGGCTCCGCTTGACCTTGACACGGTGACAAGGCCTTCACTGTGGCCGAGGAGGTGGTCCGGATGACCATGTCGACGGAGAATACGACCACGGACACGGCCACGAGCACGGCCACGGCCACGAGCACCGCCATGGCCATGACTCCGGCCCTCCGGGCGCTGGAGCACGACGCCCCGTCGGTCCGGTTGCAGGCGGCGCTGGCGATCGGCACGACGCCCGACCCGGGGTCCGTGGGCAGGCTGATCGAGCGGTGCGCGGTCGAACCCGACTTCTCCGTGCGCGAGATGCTCACCTGGGCACTCACCCGCCACGCGGCGGGGACGACCGTCCCGGCGCTGCTCGACGAGGTCCGCTCGGAGCGTGCGCAGGCACGGAGCCAGGCCCTGCACACGCTCTCCAAGATCGGGGACCGGCAAGCGTGGCCGGCGATCACGCCTGCGCTGCTGTCCGACGCCGACGAGGAGGTGGCCCGCAGCGCCTGGCGGGCCGCGGTCGTGCTGGTGCCCGAAGGTGCGGAGCACGGGCTGGCCGTAGGGTTGGCCACGCAGCTCGGGCGCGGCGACCGCGCGACGCAGCTGAGCCTCAGTCGGGCGCTGATCGCGCTCGGGGAAGTGATGCTGCCGGTCCTCGGCGCCGCCGGGACGGATCCCGACCCCCTCGTGCGCGCGCACGCGATCGCCACGGAAGGGTTGTGGCGGGACCCGGACGCGGGATTCGAGTTCGCGATCGAGGAGGCGAAGCGCGTCGTCGCGCTCGGCGGGGCTGACAAGGAGGGCCGGTAGGCAGTGTTGATCGGTGACGTCGCGCAGCGGTCCGGGGTCAGTGCCCGCATGCTCAGGCACTACGAATCGCTCGGTCTGGTCCGGCCGTCGGGTCGGACCGACTCCGGCTACCGGGAGTACTCCGAGGAGAACATCCGGCGGATCTTCCACATCGAGAGCCTGCGCTCACTGGGGCTGTCGCTGAGCGACGTCGGACGCGCCCTCGACGATCCCGGCTTCGCGCCCGCCGAGCTCGTCGATGACCTGATCCACCGGACGCTGGACCGCATCGCGGCGGAGACGGAGCTGCTCACCCGGCTGCGGCGGATCGGTGCCGCGGAGCCGGGCGGTTGGGAGGGCGTCCTCAGGATCGTCTCGCTCCTCCAGGCACTGGAGTCGAACAACGCGGGGGCGCGGCAGCGCGCCGCGCTGTCCGCGGTCTCCGCCGCCGAGGAGACGTCCGTACCGGTGGAGGCCCTGGCCGAGGCGGTGCTGGGCGAGTCGGACCCGAACGTCGCGGGAGCCCTCCGCTGGGCCCTGGCGCAGTCGGGCGAGGATGCGGTCGCGCCGTTGGCGAAGGGGCTGGGCTCGCCCGAGGCGGCGGTGCGCGAACGTGCCGTCCGGTCCGTCGCCGAGCTCCCGACCGACGGGGCGACCGCGGTGCTGAGGGACGCCCTCGCGCACCCCGACGTCGTGGTCCGCGGGTACGCGGCCCTGGCGCTCGGCGAACGCGGAGTGGCCGACGCGGTCCCGACGCTGATCGACATGATCGTCGGGGCGAGGAACGACGCCGACGCGGCCGACGCGCTGAGCACCTTGGCGGCTGACCCCGTGTCGGCGGACCGGATCGCCACCGGGCTCGTCGACCGCCTCGCCCTCGGCACCACCGGCACGCCGGCCCGCCGACGGCTGACCCAGGCGCTCGCGGACATCCCGGGCAGCACGGCGTCACGCGCCCTCGCGGGGCTGGCCCGGGACGACGACCGCGCCGTGGCGCTCACCGCCACCTACGTGCTCACCCTGCGCGACGACGCGCCGTAGCCGCGGTGCGCCGTAGTCGCGGTGCGGGGTGGCCGGGGAGTGGGCCAGCCGTGGAGTGGGGCAGGCGCGGCGGTACAGGGGCCGGAGACTACGCCGCCCGCGGGCTCACCAGCATGCGGATGTCGTCGGCGGCCCGGAGGACGAACCGCTCGATCGGGACCACCGGGTGGCCGGGCACGGGCCGGAAGCGGAAGCGCTTGAGCAGGACGGCCAGCAGCAACAGCGCCTCGACGGTGGCCAGTCCGGCCCCCTCGCAGCCGCGCGGGCCCAGGCCGAACGGGATCCAGGCCAGCCGGGGGCGGCCGGCCGAAGCTCCCGTTGGAGTTCGACGGGCCCGCCGGAGGGCAGGGCGGCCCAGCGGTCGGCGAGTCCGGTCGCCAGGGCCGCGAAACGGGCGAAGTGCCGTTCGTGCGAGGGCCGTCCGGCCAGGACCGTGAGCAGCAGCCGGCGCCACGGGGTGTGCTCCGCGGCCGGGAGCACCTGGAGGTTTCCCGCCTCGAACAACGGGTCCAGGAAGGAGAAGAGCCGCTCCGGCCGCTCGTCGAGGTGTGCCGTGGCCTCCAGCAGCACCGGGTCGGCGATCGACACGGCCGTCCCGGCACCGGGCAGCTGGAAGCGCGCGACCGGTCCGAACTCGGCGTGCAGCCAGAGCTGGTAGGCGTGCAGCCCGCCCGCCCGCGCGATGGCGCCCACCCCGCCGTCCGGCCGGGGTTCGGGACCGGGGATCTTCATCGGACCTCCTCCTGACGACCCGTCGGATTCTGCCCGCCACCGCGCGCCACTGCTGCGGACACCGGGGCGGCGTTCCGGGCGCGTCACCCGCAGGGGTGGTCCGGAGTGATGCGCCGGACGCGGTCCGGCCGGCGGCCTACGCTGGGACGCGCCGGAACCACCACCCGGATGCTTCAGAAGGAGTCCCGTGCCGCCCTGCGACCCCGCACACGCTCCCGTAGGCGATGTGAGTGCAGCACTGCTGGTGATCGACTCCCGGCTCAGAGCCGTCTACGACGGGAAGAGCGGGACCGACCCGGAACGGCAGCGGATGGTCGACGAGATCGTCGCGTCCTTCGGCCCCACGGAGGCCGAGGAACTGCTGGAAGGCGTCTGCACGCTCATCTACATGTACATGAAATGGCTGCGATCGGCGTTCGAGGAGCACGACGAGGACGCGGTCGACCACGTGGTGCCCAGCCTGGTGGCCACGATGCGGATGATGCCGAGGACCTTCTGTGCGGAGGTGGTCCCCACGATGGCCGCGCTGCTCATCGCGGCGGGGAGCGGCCTTAGTCCGACGCTGTGGCGCGCCCAGTACGGTCCCTGGACGGAGGCCGAGATGAACCCCCTGGAGGCCACCGCGGTCCTGCTCGCCGAGTACATCAACCGGATCTCCGGCAACGGCAACGACTTCGCCATCCGGCTGGTCGGCGACGCGCTGGCCGCGCTGGACCGGGACTGACCCGGTCGGTTCGCGCAGTCGTCGCCGCCGCAGCCACCGCCGTCGCCGGCCCGCCGAGGGGCCGGTCGGCTCAGCCGTGGGTCGGTTCGCGGGTCTGCGTGTGACCCCCCGAGGTCGAGGCGCCGCTGTCGCCGCTGTCGTCGAGCGCGACGGCGGACGTCGGGGCGTGCAGGTCGTGCGCCGTCGTGATGGGCAGCAGGGCGGCGGCGACGACCAGGAGTGCGGATATCCGACGGATCATCAGTGTCCGATCAGTTGCTGGTACCTGGCCGGTGCAGCATGGCACACGCGCCGCTCGCGGAACAGGGTTCGTGGCGGTGGCGGTGGCGGTGGCGGTGGCGGGAGCGGGGGTAGCGACGTACAGGCTGTCGGACGGCATGCCGACGGATCCGGCGGCGTGGACGGACTGGCTCGCCTGCGTACGGGAGGCTCTGGCCGAGGATCCCGCGGTGATCGGGGAGCCGCCCGCGGAGGCCTGACGGGTCCGCAGTGCCGTACGGGTTCGCCGTTCCGTATGCGGGTCCGCAGTTCCGTACGGGTCCGCCGTTCCGTTCAGGCCGGGCCACCCGGAGGGAGCAGCGTCGGTACGGGCCGGCTGTCGCGGGCTGCCCTCAGGGCCTCGCGCAGGTGGCCGTTCGCGGTGGTGAGGAGCCGGGCGGCGGTGGGGGCGTCCACGTCGGCGAGCAGGAGCAGGATGGCGTCCTTGGCCCGCCCGTCGGTCGCGCCGAGGGCGTGCCTGATGCTCAGGTCGTCGGCTCCGGTGGCCTCGGCGACGATCCGGCGGGCGCGCTCGCGCAGCTTGGTGTTGGTGGCCCGGAGGTCGACCATCAGATTTCCGTACGTCCGGCCGAGGCGGACCATCACGGCCGTCGACACCATGTTGAGCACCAGTTTCTGTGCGGTGCCCGCCTTGAGCCGGGTCGAGCCGGCCAGCACCTCGGGGCCGACTTCCACCTCGACGGCCAGCTCGGCGGCGGCAGCCAGTGCCGAGCCGCGGTTGCAGGCCAGTCCGACGGTCAGGGCGCCGACGGCCCGTGCGGCCCGGACGGCCGCCACCGCGTACGGTGTGTGCCCGGAGGCGGAGATCCCGACCAGGGCGTCGGCGGGGGTGAGGGCGATCGCGGCCACGTCGGCCTCGGCGAGGTCGGGGCGGTCCTCGGCGCCCTCGGCGGCCTGGGTCACGGCCGTACGGCCGCCTGCGATCAGGCCGACGACGAGTGCCGGGTCGGTGCCGAAGGTCGGGGGACACTCGGCGGCGTCCAGCACTCCGAGCCGGCCGGCCGTTCCCGCCCCGGCGTAGACCAGCCGTCCGCCGTGCGCCATCCGGGCGGCCACCGCGTCGACCACGGTGGCGATCCGCTCCAGCTGCCCCCCGACGACGGCGGCGACCGTGCGGTCCTCGGCGTTCATCAGGCGGAGCAGTTCGGCGGTGGGCAGTTCGTCGATCGAGGCCCACTCGGGGCGGATCGTCTCGGTCGGCGGCACGGCGGGCCGGTCATGGTGGTCGTGGTTCGTCGGGGCGTGGTCCCGGCGGCCGTGGTCGGTCGGGCCGAGGCCGGTCGAGGGCCGGTCGGTTGCGTGCTTGTCCATGCGGCCAGCGTCCCCTGGTGCGAAGGGTCCGAATCCGGGCAAGCGTGGGAGGGAGGAGGTGATGGCCGTGGAGACGACCGTTTCCGAGCTGCTGGACCGGTTCGGCCGCACCTACGCGGAGGAGGCCGGGATCACGCTGCGCGACAAGCCATCGCCGCTCTACCGGCTGCTCGTCCTGACCGTGCTGTGCTCCGTGCGGATCAGCGCCGACACCGCGACGGCGGCGGCGCGCGAACTGTCGGCCGTCGGGCTGCGGACGCCGCGCGCGATGGTCGGTGCCCGACGTGGCACGCTCATCGCCGCGCTCGGCCGGGCCCACTACGTGCGGTACGACGAGAGCACCGCCACCGCGCTCGGGGAGGGCGCCGAGCTGCTGCTCGACCGTTGGCGCGGTGACCTGCGGCGGCTGCGGGAGGAGGCCGGCGGCGAGTCGGGGCGGATCGGGGAGCTGCTGCAGGAGTTCCCCCGGATCGGGCCGGTCGGGGCCGGGATCTTCCGGCGCGAGGCGCAGGCGGTCTGGCCGTCACTGCGGCCGTACTTCGACGAGCGGGTGCTGACGGAGGCCCGGACGCTGGGGCTGCCGACGAGCCCCGCGGGGTTGGCGGCGCTCGTCGGGGCGAAGGACCTGGCCCGGTGGGCGGCGGCGCTGACGCGGGCGAGCCTCGCGCACGTCGGGGCTCCCTGAGCCGCCCGGCGGCGTGCGCCGCGGCGTAGGGCCGTCGAGCCGGCGAGCCGTCGAGCTGCCGAGCCCGGCAGGGCCGTTGCGCCGTCGGGCCGTCACACCGTCAGGCCATCCAGAAGAACACCGCCGTCATCCGGCGCTCCGCCAGCTCGTTGCCGTAGTAGCCGGTGGCGCTGTGGATCAGGTTGGCGTTGTAGAGCAGCAGTTGGTTGTAGCGGTTGGGGACGCGGACGTCTTCGACGAAGTGGTCGGCGGGCACGCGGCGGGTGCCGAGAGCCTCGACGAGGTTGTTGTGCGGGGCGTCGACCACGTTGCCGCCGAGGCGGCCGCCGGGGAACTGCTGGCGGTAGAAGCTGGTGCCGGCGTCCTTGGGGGCGCCCGGGCTGAGGTAGAGCACGGCGGCGTAGCGGCAGAGCGCGCGGGAGTCGGTGTGCGGGCGGGACTCCGACTCCCCGGCGCCGACCAGCTGGACGCAGTTGTGGTTGAGCGTGCCGCCGCCCGGGGTGCTCTGCACCCAGAGCCGGGAGGCGCCGGTGGCCTTGCGGACCAGGGCCTCGACCCGGGCCAGTTCGTCGGGCTCCAGGCCCGGCATGGTGCGCAGGCCGGGCCAGGTCTCGGGGCGGTGCGGGTATCCCTCGGTCCACTCGCCGCGGGCCAGGCAGCGCTCACGGACGGCGTCCGGATCGGGCAGGACGTCGTTCAGGACCCAGTAGTCACGGCCCCGGGTGGGCTTGCGGTACGGCAGGACCGGCAGCGTGGTGGGCCTGATGGGCTGTGAGGGCATGGGCCGACGATAGAGGCGGTGATCGTCAATCTTCTGCCGTGAGCAGGTCAACCTTTCGTCAAGGGTTCTCCGTTCCGGCCGGACCGCCGGGTTCCCGTACGGCGAAGCCGCCCAGCGCGCCCTCCAGGCGGTCGTAGGCCTGCACGGCCGAGGGGCGCACCGCGGCGGCGATCGCGGCGGGCGCCTCGTCGGCCAGGACGCGACGGAGCACCTCGGTGAACACCGCCCGGTCGACGGCGGCGAGCAGCGCGGCGGCGACCCGGCTCTCGAAGCCGACGGGTCTCTCGTGCACGGCCTCGGCGAGCGCCTCGGCGAGGGCCGTCTCGCTCTGCTCGTGCACCTCGCGCAGCCGGGCGACCAGGGCGGGGCTGTCGAAGACCGTGCGGACGAACGCCGGGCCGGAGAAGCCGAGCCGGGCGTCGTGGCGGTCGATCCCGGCCAGGCAGTCGCGGCGCAGCGCGGCGAGCGCGGACTCGCCGGGCGCGCGCTCGGCGACGGCCCGGGCGAGCCGGCCGACGAGCTCCTCGTGCAGGTCGAAGAAGAGGTCCTCCTTGCGCGGGAAGTGGTTGGTGACGGTCATCTTGGCGACGCCCGCGGCGGCCGCGACCTCGGCGATGGTCGTCCGGTCGAAGCCCTGCTCGATGAAGAGCCTGGTCGCGGCGTGCGAGATCGCCTCGCGGGTGCGGCGCTTGTTGAGCTCGCGGAGGTTCGGCGTGGTCCCTGTCTCGGTCATGGCGGGGAGCCTAGCGCAGGTCAATGGGTCGGGTACAGGAATTAGGCTTGACCCAATCACTGTGTCCGTCCTAAGTTCTTCTCGGGCGGTCGGGGTGACCGCCGGGGCGACCGCCCGCCGGAGTGACATCCGGAGGGTCGGAGGGCGGTTCGCTCAAGGGCTGCCAAGGGGAGGGCGCATGACCACATCCGTCACTGCGAAGGGCCGCGGGGGAGTCCGCGCACCGGAGCCGGAGGCGATTCCGCCGGGCCTGTGGAAGATGGCCTCGGTACTCGCGCTGGGCCCGATCCTGGCGCTGCTGGACGCCACGATCGTGAACGTCGGCATCGACTCCGTCGGCCGCGATCTGCACAGCTCGATCGCGGCGGTGCAGTGGGTGGCCACCGGGTACCTGCTGGCGATCTCGTTGACCATGCCGCTCTCGGGCTGGGCCGCCGGCCGGTTCGGGGCCCGGCGGGCGTGGCTGGCCTCGGTCGTCCTGTTCGTCCTCGGATCGGCGCTGTGCGGCCTGGCCTGGTCGACGGGCAGTCTGATCGCCTTCCGGGTGCTGCAGGGGATCGGCGGCGGGATGATCCAACCGCTCGGCCAGGCGATCATCGTACAGGCGGCCGGGCCGTCCAGGGTCGGGCGCGTGATGGGCACCCTGATGCTCCCGATCAGCCTGGCGCCCGTCCTGGGGCCGATCCTCGGCGGGCTGGTGCTGGAGCACCTCGACTGGCGGTGGATGTTCCTGCTGAACATCCCGGTCGGGTTGCTGACGCTGCTGCTGGCCGCCCGCTGGCTGCCGGCCGACGAGGCGTCCGAGGCGCCGAAGCCCCGGCTGGACGTGACCGGCCTGCTGTTGCTCTCGCCCGGCCTGACCGGACTGCTCTACGGGTTCTCGACGATCGGTGACGGCGGGTCGGTCGGCTGGGCCGTCCTCGCCACGGGGGCCGTGCTGGTGGCGGTCTACGGCGGGTACGCGCTGCGGCTGGGGCGTGGCGGTGTCCGGACGCCGCTGATCGACCTGCGGCTGTTCGCCCGGCGCGGCTTCTCCGTGGCCACGGCGAACAGCTTCCTGCAGGGCGCCGCGCTCTACAGCTCGATGTTCCTGGTGCCGCTCTACTACCAGCAGGTGCAGCACGCCGGGGCGGTGGAGGCCGGACTGCTGCTCGCACCGCAGGCCCTCGGCACGGCGGTCACCGCGATGCTGGCCGCCCGAATAACCGACCGCTTCGCGCCCCGTCCGCTGATCATGATCGGTATCGCCTGCTCGCTGGTCGGCACGCTCGCCTTCACCCGGCTGGGAAGCGGCTCCGATCCCGCTCACTGGCTGATCGCCGGCTCGCTGGCGCTGCGCGGCGCGGGCATGGGAATCATCGCGATCCCCGGCCTGGCGGCGGTGTACGGGAGCGTCGAGAAGGCCCAGGTCCCGGCGGCGGCCGGCGCGGTCAACGTGCTGAACCGGGTCGGCGGGGCGCTCGGCACGGCCGTGCTGACGCTGGTCCTCCAGCAGGCGCAGCACGGTCATCCGGAGCGGCCGGGCGCGGCCTTCGGGGAGACCTTCTGGTGGGTGCTGGCCCTGTCCGCGCTGGCGATCGCACCGGCCTGGCTCTACCCGAACACCCGTAAGAACACCGATGCCTGATTAGTCGTCAGTCACGTCCTCCCGGTCCGCGGCCCTTGAGTGGCCGCCCTGGACCGACAGTCCTTCGGTCGACTGATCGACCCCTCGATCCCATGGAGGTCCCCGTGTTCACCAAGCACCCCGGTGATCTGCGCCTGCTCACCGTGCACGCGCACCCCGACGACGAGTCGAGCAAGGGCGCGGCCACCCTCGCTCGTTACGCCGCCGAGGGGGTGGAGGTCCTGGTCGCCACCTGCACCGGCGGTGAGCGCGGCTCGGTGCTCAACCCGGCGATGGACCGCCCCGAGATCCGGGCCGACCTCGCCCGGATCCGGCGTGAGGAGATGGCGGCCGCCCGGGAGATCCTCGGGGTGCGCCAGCAGTTCCTCGGTTTCGTCGACTCCGGGATGCCGGGGCCGGACGAGCCGCTGCCCGAGGGCTGCTTCGCCGCCCAACCGCTCGACGTCGCCGCCGCGCCGCTGGTCGCGCTGATCCGCGAGTTCCGTCCGCACGTGGTGATCACCTACGACGAGACCGGCGGGTACCCGCACCCGGACCACGTGATGACCCACCGGGTCACCGTGGCGGCGTTCGAGGCCGCCGCCGATCCCGCGCGCTACCCCGGGGCGGGCGAGCCCTGGCGGGCCTCCAAGCTCTACTACCACCTGGCGCTGTCCCGGGCCTGGTTCCAGGCGCTGCACGACGGCATGACGCAGCGCGGCGTCCCGTCGGCCATGGGCGAGTTGCTCGCCGAGTGGCCCGACACCCCGCCCGCCCTGGCGACCACCACCAGGATCGCGTGCGCCGAGCAGTTCGCCGTACGGGACGCGGCGCTGCTGGCGCACGCCACCCAGGTCGCCCCGGGAGTCGCGTTCATGGCCCACCCCCGGGACATCGAGCGCGAGGTCTGGCCGACCGAGGACTACCATCTGGCCCGCAGCCTGGTGCCCGCAGCCGACGAGGCGGACGGAGCGGACGAGGCAGGCGGGGCCCTCGGGGTGGGCAGGGTCGAGAGCGACCTGTTCGCCGGTCTGCGGACGCGAGAGGGGGTGGGATGAGCCCGGAGCCGGAGCCGGAGTCGGGGTCGGAGCCGGAGCCGGAGCCGGGGTCGGAGCCGGGGTCGGAGCCGGGGTCGGGGTCGGGGTCGGGGTCGGGGTCGGAGAGCATCGCGGCGTTCGTGGGTGCCGCGTTGCTTGCCGTCAGCTCAGCACTGGCCGTCGGCGAGGACGAAGTAGCTGGGGCCGGTCTGCTTGAGGGTGTGGGTGACGAAGGTGTTCCAGAGGCCCATGCTCTCGCCCGAGCCGAGCGCGTAGGTCAGGCCGCTGCGCTGGGTGGCGCGGCCGGCCAGCACCTGGTCGTAGTTGCTCGCGGTGAAACACCGGGGAGCGCTCCCGGAGGTGGTCGCGGTGACCGCCGTCGATCGGGCGCCCACCGTGCCGGTCGCGTCGACCGCCGCCACGGCGTAGCCGTAGGTCGTGCCGGCGGCGAGACCGGTGTCGGTGAACGACGGTCCGTCGGTGCCGGCGACCTGGCTGCCGTCGCGGTAGACCCGGTACGAGGCCGCACCGCTGACGGCCTGCCAGCCGAGGGTGATCGAGTTCGCCCCGGCCGGGTTCGCGGTCAACCCGGTCGGGGCGGGCAGGCCGGGGGAGGTCGGTCCGGTGCCGCCGTCCAGGCCCCAGAACTGGGCGGTGTAGTAGCTGGAGCAGATGGTGTCGAGGAAGTAGGCGCCGGTCGCCCCGCACCGGTCGTCGCCGGAGCCCGGGTGGACGGCCAGTCCGTGGCCCATCCCGCTGACCGTGAACAGTGCCACGACGGGGCGTCCGGCCGCGTCGGCGTAGAGCTCCTGGCTGGTGCCGCCCGGGAGGCTCCGGGTGCCGGTGGGCCGGGGGTCGACGCCCTGGACGTCGGTCCACTGGTCGCGCAGTTCGGTCGCGTTCACCGGCCGGACGACGGTGTCGGTGCTGCCCTGCCAGATCGCCACCCGGGGCCACGGTCCGGTGTAACCCGGGTACGCGGCCCGGACCTTGTCACCCCACTGCGTCGGCGTGAGCCCCTGGTCGCTGTTCTGGCAGCCCGAGGCAGCGCCCTGGGTGGTGGCGCAGTGGGCGGGCAGACCGGAGTCGACCGCCCCGCCGGCGAACACGTCGGGGTAGTCGGCCAGCAGGTCGGCGGTCATCCCGCCGCCCGCGGAGAGCCCGGTCACGAACACCCGCCGGGCGTCCGAGCCGTACAGGGCCTCGGCCTTGGTGACCATCTCGACCACCGACTCGGCCTCGCCGGCGCCCCGGGCGTCCTTGCCCGCGTCGAACCAGCTGAAGCAGGACAGGCTGTTGTTGGCGCTGCCCGTCTGCGGGAACACCACGGCGAAGCCGTACCGGTCGGCGAACGTGGTCCAGCCGGAGTCGCGGTAGTAGTCGGTGGCGCTCTGCATACAGCCGTGCAGGGCGACCACCAGGGGCGCGCCGGCGGGCAGCCCGGCGGGGGTGTAGGTGTACATCGCGAGGTTGCCCGGGTTCGGACCGAACCCGGTGACCTGCTGGAAGGTCCCGCTCACGGCGGAGGCGGAGGCGGTCGTGGTCGTGGCGGGGACGGTCGCGGCGGTCGCGGTGGTGGAGGCGCCGGCGGGCGCGGCGGCGGGGACGGCGAGGGCGGCAACGGCCAACAGCGCGGCGGCGAAGGGGCGCAGGGGCATTGGGACTCCTGGGTGGGGGAGGAGCGGGGGCGGATCCCGTGCAGCGTGGCGCGCCGCGCACCCCGGAGCCATGTGGTGGTCACCCGAGGGCCGCCGCCCGCGCATGGCGCGATCCGCCATGGTTCGACCATCGCGCCGGGCGCGGGTCGGGCGGAGGTTGACCCGCCTTACACCGGAAGGCACTTGAGACGGATCACCGAACCGGGCAGGTTGATCACATGACGACTTCCGAGATCGACTCCTACGAGCAGCAGCGCCCGGACGGCCAGGAGCTGCGCACCCGGACCCACACCTGGACGGCCGGCCCGCCGATCGCCGAGTACTCCCACCTGACCGGAGAGGAGATCCTGCTGGAGTGGATCGCCGGGCGGATCCCGGAGCCCTCGATCTGCAGCACCATGGGCTTCCACCTCACCGAGGTGAAGCCGGGAACGGCCGTGTTCGAGGGCCACTTCGGCGATCATCTGCACAACCCGATGAACACCGTGCACGGCGGCTACCTGGCCACCCTGCTCGACTCGGCACTCGGCTGCGCTGTGCTGAGCAAGCTGCCCGCGGGGCTGGGTTACACGACCACCCAGCTGAACGTGCACATGCTGCGGCCGCTGTTCGCGGACTCGGCGCCGGTGCGCTGCGAGGCCGAGGTGCTGCACCTGGGCCGGACGATGGCGACCGCCGAGGCCCGGGTGATCGGCACGGAGAACGGCAAGCTCTACGCGCACGCCACCACCACGTGCGCCGTCCTGGCCCCCCGTCCGGTGGTCTGACGGGTCCGAGGAGCGGGCGGGCATCCGATGGGACGACCGTGCCCCGGCCGCAGAAGCAGCCGGGGCACGAGCCGGCGCAGCCCCACGGAGCCCTGCGCGACCCCCACGGAGCCCTGCGCGACCCCTGCGAAGCCCGACGCGACCCCGGCGGAACCAGGAACCAGGAACCAGGAACCAGGAACCCGGAGCCCGGGCCGGCTCAGAGCGCCGCGAGCACCCCGCAGAGCGCGAGGAGGCCGCAGATCCCGAAGTTGACGAGCTTGTGGGCGAGGAACACCGCCGCGAACTCGCGGATGGTCGCGGTCGGCCAGTAGTACCGGGCGGTGGGCGAACCGAGGACGTGCCCGTTGACGCCGGTCTTGCGGGCGAGCAGCGCCGCCCGGAAGGCGTGGAAGTTGTTGGTGACCACGACGCACCGGTAGTCGGGCTTGGCCCGTTCCATGACGGCCTTGCTGAGGAGCAGGTTCTCCTCGGTGGTGCGCGAGCGGTCCTCCCGTTCGATGTGCTCGGCCGGGAAGCCGCGTTCGGTCAGGTAGTCGGCCATCGCGTGGGCCTCCGGCAGCTTCTCGTCCGGTCCCTGGCCGCCCGAGGTGATCAGCACAGGAGGGTTGCCCCGCGCGGCCTGCTTCTCGTACGCCTCGCGGCCCCGGTTCAGCCGGCTGGCCAGCAGCGGGGGGACGCGCTCGCCGTCGATCAGCCCGGAGCCGAGGACGACCACGAAGTCGACGTTCCGGCGCGGTCGGTGACGGCTGTACAGGAAGGCGTAGCCGACGAAGCAGACGAACAGGAACGAGACGTAGAGCACCACCAGGACGGCGGTGCCCGCCAGGACGGCGAGCCGCCGGGAGCCGGTGGCGAGGGCGGCGAGCAGCAGCAGGGTGACGGCGATGATGCCCAGCCCGGCGAGCAGGGACAGCAGGTTGGCGGGCCGCCGGCCCTCCTTGCGGATCATGGTCATCCCGTTGGCGATCAGGAACCAGACCAGGGCCACGGTGCCGAAGGCCGGCAGCAGGATGATCGCGGCCGCCACGCCCTCCACCACCAGGCTGGGTGCTCTGCGGAGTTCGGTGAGCAGGGCGAGCGAGAGGAGCGAGACGGCGATGCCGAGGAGGACGGCGTTGCTGAACCGGCGGCGGTCGCGCAGCACCCCGACTCCGAACAACAGGAAGAACAGGGCGGCCGGGGCGTAGGCGATCATGCGTCGTATCGTAGGGGGTCATTGGTATGGGCCACTTGGGACGAACGGGTCGGCCGTGCCCTCGCGGATCGCGGCCCGCCGGCCGGGCCCCGGGGGCTCAGGCGAAGCGCTCGATCGCGGCCAGGACCGCTTCCGTCATCCGCGGGCTCCCGGTGTGCCCGGACTCGTCGACGACGGTCAGGCGGGCGTCCGGCCAGGCCTTGGCGAGCTTCCAGGCGATGCCGAGCGGTGCGCCGAGGTCCAGTCGGCCGTGGATCAGCTCGGCCGGGATCCCGGCCAGCCGCCCGGCGTCGCGCAGCAGTTGGCCGTCTTCCAGGAAGGCTCCGCGCGCGAAGTAGTGCGCGGTGATCCGGGTGAAGGCCATCAGGGCGTCGGAGGGGCGGTCGGAGTACGCGTTCGGCTTGCCCAGCGCCTCGTGCGAGATGACCGCGTCCTCCCAGGCGGCCCAGGCGTTGGCGGCGGCCCGTCGGACCGTCTCGTCGGGGCTGTCGAGCAGTCGGCTGTAGGCGGCGAGGAGGTCGCCGTCCCGGTCGGCGGCGGGCAGGAAGTCCCGGAACTCCTCCCAGGGGCCGGGGATCAGCCGGCTGACGCCCCGGTAGAGCCAGTCGAGTTCGTCGGCGTCGGTCGTGGTGACCCCGCAGAGCACGATCCCGGAGACCCGATCCGGGTGGGCCTGGGCGTACGCGAGGATCAGCGTCGAGCCCCAGGAGCCGCCGTACAGCAGCCACTTGTCGATGCCGAGGTGCTCCCGCAGCCGCTCCATGTCGGCGATCAGGTGACCGGTGGTGTTGTGCTCCATCCCGGTCGACGGATCGGCGGCGTGCGGCAGGCTCTGCCCGCAGCCGCGCTGGTCGAACTGGACGACGTGGTAGCGCTCCGGGTCGAAGTACCGCCGGGCGCGCGGGTTGTGGCCGGATCCGGGCCCGCCGTGCACCACGACGGCCGGGGTCCCGGTCGGGTCGCCGGAGGCGTTCCAGTGCATCCGCTGCCCGTCGCCGACGTCCAACAGGCCCTGGGCGTACGGTTCGTAGAGCGGGTACGGGCCGGGCATCGGTGACTCCTCCGTGGTCGTACGGGCGGGCGCCCGGCGAGCCTACCCCGCAGTCCCGGTACGGGTGGGGCGGTCGGAAGCATCGGGCCGGGCCCGCCCCGGCCAGGCCCGCCCCGGTTCGACCCGGGCCGGCCCCGTCCGATCAGCGTCGTTCCGGCGGCAGCAGCGTCGCGAGGCCGTCGAGGATGCGCTCCACGCAGAACTCGAACCGGACGTCGAGGTCGGGCTCGGTGAGGTCCCCGGCCAGCTCGACCAGGTTGGGGAAGACCTCCACGGGCAGGGCGCGGAAGCGGTCGCGAACGGCGGTGACGGCGTCGAGCCGGCTGGCGCCGCCGGCCTCGGCGGCCGAGATCGGCGACTGCTCCTGCAGGACGAAGCCCTGGACGAACGAGCTCAGCAGGTAGGTCGTCAGGGCGGCGTGCGCATCGGAGAACCCGGCCTCCCGCAGCCGGTCCAGCTGGTCCTCCAGCAGCCCGAACAGGTGGGGACCGGGGGCGAGGCGGCCGGCGACGACCTTCGCGGCGTCCCGGTTGTCGTGCAGGAGCTGTCGGTGACGCCAGCAGTAGCCACGGAGCTGCACGCGCCAGTCACCCTCGCGCGGCGGGGGCTCGGCCGAGGCCATGATCGCGTCGTTGAGCAGGTCGAGCAGCTCTTCCTTGTTGCGGACGTGCCAGTACAGCGAGGCCGCCCTGACGCCGACCTCGGCGGCGACCTTGCGCATCGACAGCCCGGCGAGACCGTCCCGTTCCAGGACGCGCAGGGCCGCCTGGGCGAGGACCTCCCGGGTCAGGGCGGGCGCCCCGGGGCTCTTCTCCGGGGCGGCGGCGTCGTTCGCCGGATCGGTCGTGCCGCTCGCTTGCGTGGTCGTGCCGCTCCCTCGTGCGGTCGCGTTGTTCCCCTGCGTGGTCGTGTCGTTCTCCGCCATGGCCGTGCGGACGCCTCCCGTGCCGTCGTGGATGTCCCACTTGCAATCTAACACCGTTAGGGGCATTCTGTGGCTGTCGAATCAGCCCCTAACACTGTTAGGGGCTCTTGCTCGGGAGGGAAACCATGGACGGGTCGAGCGCCCGCCGGAGGCGGCTCGCGCTGCTCACGCTCTGCGTCACCATGTTCATGTCCATGCTGGACAACGTCATCGTCAACAACGCCCTGCCCCGCATCGGGCAGGACCTGGACACCGGGATCAGCGGCCTGCAGTGGATCGCCGAGGGTTACAGCCTGGTCTACGCGGCCCTGGTGCTGACCGGTGGCGCGCTCGGCGACCGGTACGGCCGCACCCGGGTGTTCCGCCTCGGCCTCGCCCTGTTCACGGCGGGCTCGGCCCTCGCCGCCCTCGCCGGGACGATCGGCGTGCTGGTCGGCGCCCGGATGCTCCAGGGCGTCGGGGCGGCGCTGCTCACCCCCGGCAGCCTCGCCCTGCTGCGGCACGTCTTCACCGACGAGCGCGAGCGGGCCCGGGCCATCGCCACCTGGTCCGGGGTCTCCGCGCTCGGCCTCTCGGTCGGCCCGGTGGTCGGCGGCCCGATGGTCGAGCACCTCGGCTGGGCCAGCGTGTTCTGGATCAACGTGCCGATCGGTGCGGCCGGGCTGCTGCTCGCGGTGCGCGTCCTGCCGGACATCCCGCCGCGACCGCGCCGGATCGACCTCGGCGGTCTCGCGCTGTCCGCCACCGGCCTGGCACTGCTGGTCTACGCGCTGGTCGAAGGGCCGTCCCGGGGCTGGACCGATGACCGGGTGCTCGGCTGCGGCGCCGCGTCCGCCGTCCTGCTGATCGCCTTCCTGGTACTCGAACTGCGCCTCACCGAGCCGATGCTGGAGCTTCGGATGTTCCGTGACGGGGCACTGGGCGGCGCGCTGCTCAGCGGATTCACGGTCAGTTTCGGGATGTTCGGCGCGCTGTTCTTCCTGCCGCTGATGATGCAGGGCACCCTCGGGTGGTCCCCGGCCGCGGCCGGCTACGCCGGGCTGCCGATGACCGCGATGCTGGTGGTCGCCGCGCCGCTGTCCGGCCGGCTGACCGCGCGGTACGGCCCCCGGCCGCCGCTGGTGCTCGGCCTCGCCCTGTGCGCGGCCGGCCTCGGCGGCCTGGCGCTGTACGGCGACCACGCCCGCTACCCGCAGTACCTGTGGACGCTGTTCGCGATGGGCCTCGGAATGGGGCTGACCTTCACCCCGGTGTCGATCGCGGTGATGATGCGGGTGTCCCCGGCGCAGGCGGGGATGGCCTCGGCGACCGTCAACACGCTGCGGGAGCTCGGCGGTGTCCTCGGGATCGCCGTGCTGGGCGCCGTGCTGACCAACCGGTTGACGGACTCCCTGACGGCCGCCCTGCAGCGGCTCGGCGTCCCGCCGGAGGCGGTCGGCCCGATCGCGGACGCGCCCGCCGGCGCGCTGCACGGCGCCGGCGGCTCCGGGGCGTCGGCGCCGTCGGCTCCCCTTCCCGGCCCGGTCCGGGACGCGGTGGACGGTGCGTTCATCGACGGCATCCACCTCGCCGTGCTCTGCGGCGCGGCAGCGCTCGCCGTCACCGCCGTCCTGGTCGCCGTACTGCTCGGCCGGACCCGACCGGTCGTCCCGGGCGGTGCCGTCGCCGCCCGGCGCCCGCAGCCGGCGGACTCGGCAGAGCCGGCGGACCCGCCGGAGTCGCCGGCCTCGGCGGGTTCGGCCGGGGCCCACAGGGCCGAGGCCCACGGGGCCGGGGCCCACCGGGCCTGACCGGCCGCCGTCGTGGCGGCCGGTCAGTGGATCCCCTCGACCGCCGCCTGTGCCGCGCGGGCCAGGTCGCGGCGGGCGCCCGCGCGGGTGGGCCGCGGGGCGGGCGGCGGGATCGGCGGCAGGAAGGTCACGTCGGCGACCAGCCCGCGCGCCGCGACGACCCGCGAGAGCGAGGTGAGCAGCCCGTCGTCCCCGATGAAGGCGGGGATGCTGGTGGGCCGCCCGTCCGCCAGCCGGTAGCGGATGGTCACCGGCTGGACGCAGGCGCCGGCCTCCACCGCGGCCTGGAACAGCGCGGGCCGGAAGCGACCGCTCTCCCGCCCGCACCAGGTCGAGCCCTCCGGGAAGACGATCACCGGGTGGCCGGCGCGCAGCACCTCGGCCACCGCGGTGATGGTCTGCGGCAGCGTCCGCAGCCGGTCGCGGTCCAGGAACACGGTGCCGCCCCAGGCGACCAGCGGGCCGAGCACCGGCCACCGCCGGACCTCGGTCTTGGCCAGCGACCGGCCGGGCCGTCCGGCGGCCAGCAGCGGGATGTCCAGCCAGGACACGTGGTTGGCCACCACGAGCACCCCGTCCCCGCCACCGGGCGCGGCGCCCCCGTCCCCGCCGCCGGGCGCGGTGCTCCCGGACCACCCGTACCCGGACCCGGAAGCGGACCCGGTACCGGACCCGGACCCGGTACCGCTGCCGGGCCCGGCGAGGTGGACGGTCACCCCGAGCGTGCGCAGCACGATGCGGGCCCAGAGCCGGATCAGCCGCTCCCGCCCGCCGTGAGGGATGAGGCGGACCGGCAGGCTGAGCGCCACCCCCGCCACGACCACCGCCAGACAGGCCGTCAGCCGCAGCACCCGCCGGGCGTGGGAGACCTCCGGCGAGGGGTCGGCCAGGCAGGTCTCGGGCCGGCACGTCGCCGTGGGCAGCCAGACGCTCATGACGCGGTGCCCGTGCCGGGCATTCCGGCGAGGAAGTGCCGCAGGTAGCGCGGGTCGGTGCGCTCCAGCGAGAGCAGCACGTACAGGTCGGCGCAGTCGAAGTCCGGGTCGTACGCGGGCTCCCCGCAGACCCAGGCGCCGAGCCGCAGGTAGCCGCGGAGCAGGGCCGGCAGGGCTCCCCGCTCGGCGCGCGGCACACCGGTGGAGTCCCAGCGGCGGTGCGGGGCGACCCGGTACTCGGCGGGGGCCAGGTGCTTGGCGCTGACGGTGTCCCAGACCCGGGCCGCGGTGGCGCCGCCGTCGTCGAGGCCGATCGAGCAGCAGCCGCCGACCCAGGTGTTGCCGGTGTCGGAGAGGTAGCGGGCGATGCCGCCCCACATCAGGTTGATGACGGCGCCGTTGCCCCGGTGGTCCGGGTGGATGCAGGAGCGCCCGAGCTCGACCAGACCGGGGCGGACCGGCGCCAGGGCGGACAGGTCGAACTCGCCCTCGGAGTACAGCCCGCCGGCCCGCCGGGCCGCCTCGGGGCGCAGCAGCCGGTAGGTGCCGACGACGGTGCCCTGCTCGCCCTCGCGGACCAGGAGGTGGTCGCAGTACTCGTCGAACGGGTCGACGTCCAGGCCCGCGACCGGGCTGTGCAGGACGGCGCCCAGCTCGGCGCCGAACACCTGGTGGCGCAGTCGCTGGGCGGCGCGCACGTCGTCCTCGTCGCGGGCGAGGGAAACCGTGTAGGCGGGAGTGGCGGTGGCGGTGGCGGTGGCGGTGGCGGTGGCGGTGGCGGTGGCGGTGGCCACGGCCAGGGCGGGCCGGCGGCGGGGGGCCGGGACCGCCGGGGCGTCGTGGGTGGGGGCTACTGCGGACGGAGCGTACGTGGGGACGGTGGTCATGGCGGACCCTCCAGGGCAGCACGATCGGCGGTGCCGAGGATCACCAGGGCACCGTCCCGGTCCGCAGGTGGTTGGGCATGGACGCGAACCGGTCTCGGTATGTTTTTCCGAGTCGGTTGGCATTCACGTTGCGGCCCGGCGGAGCGCAGATGTGCACCTGTTGAATGGGACCACCCGTGGCCCGCCGGTCACCTGCTCGGCACCGGGCGCTCGCCCGCAGGGGGTGGACAACGGGGGCGTACGGCTGCCTTTCCCGTACGCCCCCGCGAACCCGGTCACCCCGGTCGTTACCCCGGTCACCCCGGTCACCCCGGTCGCCCCCGTCGTCACCCCGCTCACCCCGGAGACCAGGGCCGGCCCACCCTGCTCACCCGGTGCCGCAGGGCATCCTGGCTCACCCGGTGCCGCAGGGCATCCTGCTCACCCGGTGCCCGCAGGCATCCCGCTCACATCGCCTGCCAGCCCTCCGGCTCGACGCCGCCCGGGACGGCGTCGGCCGGGCCGTACGGCTCGCGGGTGTAGACGAAGGAGCCGACGTCGAGGTGGCTGACCGTGCCGTCGGAGCGCCGGACCACCCGCAGGGTCTCGCCCGCGTAGTAGTTGTCCAGGCCGGTCCAGGTGCCGTCCGGCTCGGGCCGGAAGCGCGAGCCCCGGGTGCCGCCCGCGAGCTGGGTGAGCTCCAGGACGCCGCCGGGCCGCAGCCGCAGGACGTTCGGGGCGGCGCCCCAGTACCAGGGGCCGGTGAGCGCCAGCAGCTCCTGGTCGACCTCGGGCAGCGGCCGCCAGGGCTCCGGCAGCCGGGGCTCGTGCTCGGCGGTGAGTGCGATCAACTGGGCGGCCAGCAAAGGGGTGCTGGGGCCGCTGGTGGCGTTGGCGAGGGCGTACGCGGCCAGTCCGTCGGCCGCGCTGACCCAGAGGCCCGCCGTGAACCCGGGCATCGAGCCGGAGTGCCCGTACAGCAACCGGCCCTCGTGGCGGTGCAGTTGCAGGCCGAGGCCGAAGGCGGTGGTCCACCCGTCGTCGAGCGGGGCGACGACGGGGCGGCGCATCTCGGCGAGTGTCCCGGTGGCGAGCACCTTGTCGTCGCCCGAGGCGAGGAAGGCCGCCCAGCGGGCCAGGTCGGCGCCGGTGGACCAGAGTTGGCCGGCCGGGCCCATCAGGCCGGTGTCGGTGAGCGGTTCGGGCCGCATGACGTCGGCCCACGGGTGGACGGCGAAGCCCCCGGCGTGCGGGTGCTCGGGCAGCAGCGTGGTGCGGTCCATGCCGAGCGGGGCCAGCACCTCGCGGCGCAACACCTCGCCCCAGGGTTCGCCGCGCAGTTTCTCCACCAGTGCGCCGAGCAGCGCGTAGCCGGGGTTGGAGTAGTGGAGGAGGCGGCCGGCCGGGTGCTTGAGCGGGCGTTCGGCCTCCAGCAGGTCGGCCAGGCCGGGGCGCAGCGAGCCCTCGGTCCGCTCCCACCACGGGCCGGGGGTCTCGGCGGCGAGGCCCGAGGAGTGCGAGAGCAGCTGGGCGACGGTCGCGTCGTCGGCCGCGGTGCCGGGCAGGTGGCGGGCGAGCGGGTCGGCGAGGTCGAGCAGTCCCTCGTCGCGCAGCCGCAGCACCAGCACGGCGACGAAGGTCTTGGTGAGCGAGCCGATCCGGAACTGGACGTCGGGGGTGGGCGCGCGCCCGTCGATCATGCTGCGGGCGCCGCTCCACACCGGCTGCCCGTCCCGCACCACCCCGGCGACCACGGCGGGCGCGCGCCCCTCGGCCTGGGCGACGGCGACCCGGTGCAGCAGGGCGCGGCGGGTGACCGGCAGCAGCTCGGCGGGCAGGTCGGTCATGTGGTCTTCGAATGTCGTCGACATTGGACGGACAGTAGCCCAGTCCGGCCGCGCCTCCGACCGGATATACCGCGCCCCCGGCCGGACCCGCCGCGCCCCCGACCGGAGCAGCCACGCCCCCGACCGGACGAGTCGCACCCCCGACCGGAGCAGCCACGCCCCCGACCGGACGAGTCGCGCCCCCGGCCGGAGCAGCCACGCCCCCGACCGGACGAGTCGCGCCCCCGGCCGGACGAGTCGCACCCCCGACCGGAGCAGCCACGCCCCCGACCGGACGAGTCGCGCCCCCGGCCGGACGAGTCGCCCGTCCGGCCGGATGGCCGGCCCGCCCCGACCCGCCCCGACGCGGGATCAGCCCGGCAGCGGCGGCAGTTCCGGCCGTTCCAGCCAGGCCTCGAAGAGCGGGCCGAGCGGGGTGGTGGTGTACCGGGAGGCGTGCGCCCGCAGGTCGGCGGTGTTCACCACGCCGTGCCGGTTGAGGCTCGTCCAGTCCCGCAGCATCGCGAAGAACGCGTCGTCGCCCAGCGTGCGCCGCAGCGCGTGCACGACGAGACCGCCGCGCTGGTACAGCCGGTCGTCGAACATCAGCTTCCGGGTCGGGTCGCCGAGGGTCAGGTCCTGCGGCTGCCCGCCGAGCAGCGTGTGCGCGACGGCCGCGCGGGTGGCCGCGGCGGGGCCGCCGGCGTGCTCGGACCAGAGCCACTCCGCGTACTTGGCGAAGCCCTCGTTGAGCCAGATGTGCCGCCAGTCGGCGATCGTGACGCTGTTGCCGAACCACTGGTGGGCCAGCTCGTGCGCGATCAGCCGCTCGCGCTCCCAGCCGCCGCCGAGGTGGTTGGTGCCGAAGGTGGCGACGCCCTGCGCCTCCACCGGGACGTCCAGTTCCTCGTCGGCGAGGACGACCGCGTACTCGCCGAACGGGTACGGCCCGAAGACCTCCCCGAAGTAGCTCAGCATCTCGGGCTGCCGGGCGAAGTCCCGGGCGAACCCGTCGGCCAGCCGCTCCGGCACGTACCCGGTCTGCGGCACGGCCGGCCGGGCGGCCAGCGGCACCGCCCGGTAGTGGCCGATCGACACCGTCACCAGGTACGTCGAGGTCGGCGCGCTCTGCTCGTACACCCAGGTCGTGCTGGACGCCCGGGTGGTGCGGGTCAGCAGCCGGCCGCTCGCCACCACGGTGAACGGGGACGGCGTGGTCACCGCGATCTGGTAGGTCGCCTTGTCGGCCGGCCGGTCGTTGCACGGGAACCAGGACGGCGCGCCGACCGGCTGGCTGGCCACCAGCGCGCCCTCGGTCAGCTCCTCCCAGCCCAGGCCGCCCCACGGGCTGCGCACCGGGCGAGGGTTGCCGGTGTAGTGCACCTCGACGGTGAACGCGGCGCCCGCCGCGAGCGCCTTCGCCGGGCGGATGCGGAGCTTGCCGGCGCGGTGGGTGTAGCGGGCGGCCCGGCCGTCGACGAGCACCCGCCCGATCCGGAAGTCGGCCAGGTCGAGCGCGAACTCCGCCAGGGCGGTGTCCGCGACCGCGCTCAGCCGGGCCGAGCCGGCCAGCCGGTTGGGGCCGGGCCGGTAGTCCAGCGTCAGCTCGTAGCGGTGCACCCGGTAGCGGTGGTCGCCGCTGTTCGGGAAGTACGGGTCCGGGGCGCCGGCGGCCGCGGGGGCGTGCTTGGACTTCACGGGGACGTGCGCTTCCTGCGGGCCGGGACGGGTGGTCGTCGAGGCGGTCATGACGTCGTCTGCCACACCTCGATGGGGTTGCCCAGCCACCGCGTGTCGGCGGGGACGGACTCGGCGCGCATCACCAGCGAGGCCGGGCCCAGCGTACTGCGCGCGCCCACCGTGCTGCCGGGCAGCACGATTCCGCCCGGGCCCAGGGTGGCGCCCTCGCGGAGGACCACAGTATCCATCCGCATGATCCGGTCGTGGAAGAGGTGGGTCTGGACGACGCAGCCCCGGTTGATGCTGACGCCGTCGCCGAGGGTGACCAGGTCCGCCTCCGGCAGCCAGTAGCTCTCGCACCAGACGCCGCGGCCGACCTTCGCGCCGAGCCCGCGCAGCCACAGGTTCAGCACCGGCGTGCCCGGCACCGCGCCGACCAGCCAGGGCACCGCCAGCATCTCCACGAAGGTGTCCGCCAGCTCGTTGCGCCACACGAATCCGCTCCACAGCGGGTGCTCCACCGCCCGGAACCGCCCGACCAGCAGCCACTTCGCGACCACCGCGACCACACAGGCCACCGCACCGGCGCCCAGCAGCACCAGGCCTGACAGCAGCGCCGCGGTCAGCGGCGAGCCCGCCGCCAGCCAGGACAGCGCCGCCACCGTCAGCAGGCCCAGCGCCCCCGAGGCCAGCACCGGAACGACCCGGGCCACCTCGACCAGCCCGCGCGCCCACAGCAGCCGGGCCGGCGGCTCGTACGTCAGGCTCTGGTCGGCCTGGTCCGCCGAGCGGGGCAGCCGCATCGGGGGCATGCCCAGGTACGAGCCGCCCTTCTTCGCCTTCGCCGGGGTCGCCGACAGCACGCCCACCAGGCCGCGCTTGGGGACCGAACGGCCCGGCGCGGTCATCCCCGAGTTGCCGAGGAAGGCCCGCTCGCCGACCTTCGCCTCGCCGAGCCGCACCCAGCCGCCGCCCAGCTCGTACGGGGCGATCAGGGTGTCGTCGGCCAGGAACGCGCCGTCGCCGACCGTGGTCAGGCTGGGCAGCGCCAGCACCGTCGAGACCTCGGCGTGCCGGCCGATCCGCATCCCGAGCGCCCGCAGCCACAGCGGCGTGACCAGCCCGGCGTACAGCGGGAAGAGCACCTCACGGGCCCTGTCCATCAGCTGGGTGACCGTCCAGGCCTGCCAGCCGACCCGCCCGTGCAGCGGGTGCGTGCCGGGCACCAGGCCGATGCTGAGCAGCCGGACCAGCGCCAGCAGCTGCCCCGCGTACACCGCGCCGTACGCGAGGGTCGCGGGAAGCAGGCCGAGCAGCGCGCCGCCGAGCGCCGGGCCGAGCGCGTCGCCCTCGTGGACGAAGCGGGAGAGCACGGCGAGGCCGGCCAGGGCGGGCAGTGCCGGGAGCAGGCCGAGCACGGCACCGCTGGCGCCGTACAGCGCGGCCCAGCGGGCCCGGCGGTGCGGGCGCTCCTTGGGCCAGGTGCGCTCGGCGCGGCCCAGCTTGGCGGCGGGCGCGCCGCCCCAGCGCTGGCCGGTCGGCACCTGGCCGGTGACGCTGGAGCCGGCCACCACCTGGGCGCGCTTGCCGATCCGGGCACCGGGCAGCAGCGTCGAACGGGTGCCGACCACGGCTCCGGAGCCGACCTTGACCTGGCCGATCAGCAGCCGGTCGCCGTCCAGCCAGTAGCCGCACAGGTCCACCTCGGCCTCGACCGCGCAGCCGCGGCCCAGCTTGAGCATCCCGGTGACGGGCGGCAGCGAGTGCAGGTCGACGTCGGACGCGACCTTGCAGCCCAGCGCGCGGGCGTAGCGCACCAGCCAGGCGCCGGACAGCGAGGTGGCGCCGCTCAGCTCGGCGAGGCGCTCGGCGGCCCAGAGCCGCAGGTGGACGGCGCCGCCGCGCGGGTGGCTGCCGGGGCGCAGGCCGCGCAGCAGCAGCCGGGCGCCGCCCGCCGAGACCGCGAGCCGCCCCGCCGGGGTGTACATGGCCAGCGCGCCCGCGCCGACCCACCACCAAGAGGCGGTGGGCGCCCACGGGTAGTCCCCGAGGTGCGTGAGCAGGTTCCCGGCGGCCAGCAGGGCGACCGTCCAGCGCAGGCCGACCACCGTGAACAGCGGGATCAGCAGGAGCAGCTGCAGCAGCTTGGCCCGGGTCGGCACCAGGGTGACGGTGCGGGCCTCGGCGCTGTCGGCGGCGGTGCGCTCCAGGTGCCGGGCGAGCTTGCGCAGCGTCGGGTTCTGGTAGATGTCGAGGACGGCCGCGCTCGGGTAGCGGGTGCGCAGCAGGGTGGTCAGCCGGGCGGCGGCCAGGCTGCCGCCGCCGATCGCGAAGAAGTCGTCGCGCGCGCCGCCGACCTTGATGCCGAGGATCTCGGACCACTGCTCGGCCAGCCACGCCTCGGTGCCGTACAGCTGCTCGCCGGGGCCGGCGGTCTCCAGGTCGGGCAGCGGCCAGGGCAGGGCGGCCCGGTCCACCTTGCCGGAGGTCCGGGTGGGCAGGGTCTCCACGGTGGCGAGCAGCGGGACGAGGGCGGCCGGCAGCTCGGCGCGCAGCCGCTCGACGGCCTGCTCGCGGTCGAAGCCGTCCTGGACCACCAGGTAGCCGACCAGCAGCTGGTTGCCGCCGCGCGCGGTCCGTACGGCGGCGGCCGCGCCCGCCACGCCGGGCAGGGCCTGCAGGGCCGCGTCGACCTCGCCGAGCTCGATCCGGCGCCCGCCCAGCTTGATCTGCTCGTCGGTGCGGCCGAGGAACAGCAGGCCGGCCGGGTCGGCCTGGACCAGGTCGCCGCTGCGGTAGGCGCGCTCCCAGCCGAGCGAGGCCAGCGGGGCGTACTTCTCGGCGTCCTTCTCCGGGTCGAGGTAGCGGGCCAGGCCGACCCCGCCGATCACCAGCTGCCCGGTGCCGCCGGGGGCGACCGGCTCCCCGGCCTCGTCCACCACGGCGAGGTCCCAGCCGTCCAGCGGCAGGCCGATGCGCACCGGGCCGTCGCCGGTGAGCAGCGCGGCGCAGGCGACCACGGTGGCCTCGGTGGGGCCGTAGGTGTTCCACACCTCGCGGCCCTCGGTGACCAGGCGCTGCACCAGCTCGGGCGGGCAGGCCTCGCCGCCGAAGATCAGCAGCCGCACCTCGTTCAGGGCCTCGGCCGGCCACAGCGCGGCCAGGGTCGGGACGGTGGAGACCACGGTGATCTCCTGCTCGGCCAGCCAGGGGCCGAGGTCGGCGCCGCTGCGCACCTGCGAGCGGGGCACGGGCACCAGGCAGGCGCCGTGCCGCCAGGCCAGCCACATCTCCTCGCAGGAGGCGTCGAAGGCCACCGACAGGCCGGCCATCACCCGGTCGCCGGGGCCGATCGGCTCGTCCTGGAGGAAGAGCGCGGCTTCGGCGTCGACGAAGGCGGCGGCGTTGCGGTGGCTGACGGCGACGCCCTTGGGCTTGCCGGTGGAGCCGGAGGTGAAGATGATCCAGGCGTCGTCGGCGGGGGTGGGGCGGCGTCCGACGGCGGGCGCGCGCTCGGCCGTGGTGGCGAGGGCACGGTCGGCGCCCAGCACGGCGGCGACGCCGGCCTCGCCGAAGACCAGCTCGGCGCGCTCGTCCGGGTCCTCCGCGTCGACCGGCACGTAGGCGGCCCCGGCGGCGAGCACCGCGAGGATCGAGACGTACAGGTCGTTGGTGCCGGAGGGCACCCGCACGCCGACCCGGTCGCCGGGGGCGATCCCGGCGGCGGCCAGGCGGCGGCGCAGCTGCTCGACCTCGGCGGCCAGCGCGCGGTAGCTGAGCACGGCACGGCCGTCGTCCAGGGCCGGCTCGTCCGGGTGGGCGCGCACGGTGGCGTCCAGGACGTCCACCAGGGTGCGCGGCGCGGCGGCCGGGCGGCCCGGGAACAGGGCGCGCGGCGGCCGGGCGGTCTGCAGCGGTCGGCCGGGTTCGTTCGACTGGCTCGGTTCAGCTGTCATGGCAGCCCGTGCGCTCCTCGTCCTCGCCCCGGTCCGATCGATGCCCGGCCCTTGGGGGCGGTGGGACCACTCGCCGTAACCGGGTGACCCCACTCCGGGGCCGGAGCGGACAACCTGACCGATGGTAGCTCCGTATCTTCGGCGCTGCAGGAGGACGTGTGTGGCCAACTCGGCCGGAGGGGCGTGAATCTGACGTGACGTCAGTTCGTAACTCGGGCTCGGTCAAACCAGTGTGACGACCGGTCAGTCGAATTGACGGTTCGTCAGATCGTATTTTCGATCGTGATCCACACCACAGCGAATGTTGCTCCCTCCGGGTGGCGGGCCCGGCGTTTCGGCCGTCCGTGGGCCCCTTTCGGCCCTGCAGCCCGGTCGGTCCGGGCGCCATTCGGCCCTGCAGCCCGGTCGGTCTGGGCCCGCCACCGGGGGCGGGAGGGTCAGCAGAAGCGGTGCAGGTGCTCCTGGAGGAAGGCTTCCAGGGTACGCGGACTGCGCCCGGTGGCGAGGGCGTAGGAGCCGTCCGGGGTCTCCCGGCGGACCACGGCGAGCCGCTGGATCTCCACTACGTGGGCGGCGAGCCAGTCCGGCATCCCGGCCCGCGCGACCAGGTGGGCGTGCAGTTCGGCCGGGGCGAGGTCGACGTAGCGGACCGGGCGGCCGAGCAGCTCGCCGAGCAGGGTGGTGAGCTCCGGGTGGCTGTAGGCCCGCCCGCCGGTGAGCGGATAGGTGCGGCCCGCCAGGTCCGGACGGGTGAGGACGTCGGCGGCGAGGTCGCCGATGTCCCGGACGTCCACGTAGTTGCAGCGCGCCGAGCCCGTCGCGCCGTGCACCACCCCGGCGGCGGCGATCCCGGGCGCCAGGAGCAGCAGCTTCTGCATGAACGCGTACGGGCGCAGGACGGTGATGGTGACGTCGGAGGACCGCAGGCGCTCCTCGATCAGGTGGTGGCCGCGGGAGACCGCGACCGGGGAGTCCGGCTCGGCGGCGGGTGCGGAGACCTTCACGATGTGCTCCACCCCGCAGTCGAGGGCCGCGTCGATCGCGTTCAGCTCGTGGCGGACCTGGTCCGGGCTGTTGGCCATGGTGAGGAAGAGCTGGTGGGCGCCGTGGAAGGCGGTGTGCAGGGAGGCCGGGTCAGCGGCGTCGGCCGGGAACGGCTCGGTGAGGGCGAGCGTGCGCTCGTCCAGTCCGGCGGCCAGGCGGGCGGGGTCGCGGCTGAGCGCCCGGCTCGGGGCGCCGAGGGCGGTGAGGCTGCGCAGGGTGGCGCCGCCGGTGGCGCCGGCGGCGCCCATGATGACGATCATGACGTCTGCCTTTCGGGTCGGGGGGCGGTGCTTTGGGGTGCGGTGTGGAGCGGGTGCTGCGGTTCGCGGGTGCGGCGGCTTCCGCGCCGGCGCCAGGTGGTGATGGTGGCGGCGATGGCGGCGGAGACCGGCAGGTCGAAGGGCAGCCGTTTCGGCCACGGGCTGTCGGCGAGGGCCGGGACGTGCGGGAGCCAGCGCGCGGCGGCCAGGCCCACGGCGAGCCCCAGTGCGGCGGCTGCCAGGCCGAGGGCGGCCGCCGCCACGGCGCGCGGGGTCCGGGCGGGCCGGGTGCGGGGCGGGCGGCGGCGCAGCACGGCGCCGAGCGCGGCGGCCACGAGGGCCGAGGTGCCGCCGATGGTGGTGAGCGCGGCGACCACCAGTTGCTGCTGCCCGGTGACGGCTCCGCCGAGGCCGGCCGTCACGGCGGGCATGAGGTAGGCGACCAGGACCTCGCGCCACAGGACGAACGGCGGGGGAGCGCCGGGGGCCTTCTTGCTCATGGGTGTCCTCACGTTCGGGGTGGTTGTTCCGGTGGATCTCATTAGGCACCTAAGTATTTGTGCTTAGGTGCCTAACTAGTGGGGCTTGAGAAAGGGCGGGCCGTCGGGCGGCCCGCCTGCGGGGTGGGTCGGACGTGCGGTCGGGGGTGCGGTTCGCGCCGGTCGGGGCCGGTTCGCGAGCGGTCCGGGGTCAGTCCGCGGTCAGTGCGTCGATGCCCGTGACCACCCGGGCCAGCAGGTCCAGGAAGGTGGTGCGCTCCTCGACGGAGAGGCCGGCGACCATCGCCTGCATCCGGGCGAAGTGCTCGGGTGCCACCTCGCGCAGCCGGTCGGCGCCGCGCGCGGTGAGGATCACCACGTTGCCGCGCCCGTCCTCGGTGGACGGCCGGCGGGCCACCAGGCCCTCCCGTTCCAGGCCGTCGACCAGGCCGGTCACGGTCGCCCGGGAGACGCCGAGGCTCGCCGCGAGCCGGGAGGGCGACTTCTCGCCGCCGTGGTCCTCCAGGTCGGCCAGCAGGCGGTAGCGGCCGGTGGAGAGCCCGAAGCGGCCGAAGTGCACCTCGCCGGCCTGGCCGAGCCGGGCGCCCGCCGCCATCAGCCGGGCCGCGACCAGGACCGCCTGCGGGTCGGCCGTGAGGCCGTAGCGGGAGATCTGGCGTCGGGCCTGGTCGAGGGTGGGAGCGCCGTGGTGGGCCTCGGGATGCTGCGTCACGAGAATTAATATGGCGCCTAATCGGATGGCCCGTCAAGTGCGGGGCCGGACCTCGCCCGGGTGGCACGGAGCCGGGCAGGGGACCTACAGGGCCCGGCCGGACGGGCCCTGGGCGGCGCGGGGCGCGATCCGGGGTGTCCCCGGGGGTGGCCCGGATCCGGGTGGGCGAGAGGTGTCCGAGTCGGTCGCCTCGGCTCCGGCCGCAGGGACCCGGCCGCCCCCGCGTTGTCCGGGACGGCCACCCGCTCGACCACGGTCACGTCCCACCCCGCCGGTCGGAGCCCGATCGCGGCCGCCTGCCTGCCGCCCCCGTCCCCGGCGGCGACCGCGCGGATCGACCTCGATTGACCAATCGTCAGGTCAACCAACCGTCAAGTCGGTTCATTCACAGAATAATCTGCGGTCAACGGAATGGTGTGCGGAGAGTTTGCGCTGCCCCGAGGTCTTCACACGGAGATCTCCGACTGACAGTCTGGGGCAGCCCTTTTCAGGACCGAGGAGGTTCCTTGTCCCGCATATCCACGATGGCCGGAGCGGTCGCCTGCGCTCTCGCACTTGTCACCGGTTCCGCCGTCGCCGCGTCGGCGGCGCCGGTCGACCAGGCCCCGGGCCTGGCCGAGGCGAAGGTCGACCCCGTTGCCTGGACCCCGTGCAACCCCGACCCGAGCAAGCCGGACCCGGGCATCTACGACTGCGCCGTCTACCCCGTGCCGCTGGACTACGACAACCCGTCGGGCGAGAAGATCGGCATCGCGATGATGCGGCGCCGGGCGAGCGACCCGTCGAAGCGGATCGGCTCGCTGTTCCTCAACCCGGGCGGCCCGGGCGGCAGCGGCTACCTGTGGGCGACGACCAGCCGCTTCGGCCCCGAGGTGCAGGCGAAGTTCGACCTGGTCGGCTTCGACCCCCGCGGCGTGGCCCGGAGCAACCCGCTCAAGTGCTTCAAGACCCAGGAGGACGCCGACGCGGTCAACAACCGCATGGTCGGCGTTCCGGTCACCAAGGCCGAGGTCAACGAGACGCTGGATGCGGACCAGGACTACACGGACGCCTGCAGCAAGAATGCCGGCCCGCTGATCGAGCACATGTCGACCATCAACGTGGTGCGCGACCTCGACCGGATGCGCCGCGCCGTCGGTGACTCCCAGCTCACCTTCGCCGGCTTCTCCTACGGCACCCTGATCGGTTCGACGTACGCGAACATGTACCCGAACAAGGTCCGCGCGGTCATCATCGACGGCAACGTCGACCCCAACCTGCGCCTGCACAACGGCCTGGAGTACGACCGCCAGCGCGCGGGCGGCTTCGAGCTGGCCCTGGACGAGTTCCTGAAGCGCTGCCAGGCGGCGGGCGCCCCGCGCTGCGCCTTCGGGGAGGGCGACACCCGGGCCAAGTTCGACGAGCTCCGCGACCACCTGCGGACCAGCCCGATCACGCTGGCGAACGGCACCAAGGTGACGCTGTCCAGCTTCACCAGCGAGGTTGCAAGCGCGCTGTACTCGCAGGCCAAGCTGGCTCCGCTGGCCAAGTCGCTGCAGGCGACGTACCAGGTGCTGCAGAAGCCGAACGCCGCCACCCTGCTGGCCCCGAAGGCGAACGTCGCGGAGGAGGACGCCAACCTCCTCACCGTGAACCTGCCGCGGGCGCTGCGGGAGGCCCCGGCGGACTCCGAGTACACCGCCGACGACTCCTACATGGGCGTCAACTGCCAGGACAAGCCGTACCCGTCGAACGACCGGGTGTTCGCCAACGTGGCCAAGACCTGGGAGCAGGAGTCGCCGACCTTCGGCCGCTACCAGGCCTTCGACGCGCCCGCCTGCGCCAGCTGGCCGGCCCCGGCCCGGGACGCCGAGCGCTTCTCCGGCCCGTGGAACAAGAAGACCTCCAACACCGTGATGGTCATCGGCAACCTCTACGACCCGGCTACGCAGTACAAGTTCGCGCAGCGGATGCAGCAGGAGCTGGGCAACGCGGTGCTGGTCAGCGTCGACTCGATCGAGCACTGCGCCGTCGGCCGGAGCAAGGCGCTGAACGACCTGGTCACCCGCTACCTGGTGGACGGCACCGCGCCGAAGCCGGGCCAGCTGCTGAAGCCGGACGCGGAGATCTTCCCGGCGGTCTGAAGGCCCGGACGTGTGAGGGCCCGAGGGCGTGAAGGCCCGAGGGCCTGAGAATCCCGGGGCCTCACGAATCGAGGTGACGGTTGTGGTGGTCGGCGGGCGCCGGCCACCACAACCGTTTTCCGGCCCGGAGCGTTCCCGGAGCGTTCCCGGAGCGCTCCCGGAGCTCCCTGGACTCCCTGGACTCCCTGAACTCCCTGAGCTTCCTGAGCTTCCGGGGAAATCAGCGGAAGATCGCCGTCGAACATCCGGAGGGGCGGGGTGACGAATCGTCACACCCTCTCCCCGCAGCTCTTCCCCGGTCGAATTGCCGGGTCGGTACACGAACCAGCCGACTGCCGATCGGATCGGATTCCCGCGATTTACGCGGCCTGCTCCGCCTCCGCCTCGACGATCCGCCCGTCCCGGAGCTCGATCACGCGGTCGGCGAGTTCCATCAGCGTCGGGTCGTGGGTGGCGACCAGCACCGTGACGCCCTCGCTGCGCACCACCGCGCGCAGCAGCTCCATGATCGAGCGGCCGGTCTCCGAGTCCAGCTGGCCGGTCGGCTCGTCGGCGATGATCAGGCCCGGCTCGTTGGCCAGCGCGCGGGCGATGGCGACGCGCTGCTGCTGGCCGCCGGAGAGTTCGCCGGGGCGCTGGTTGGCGTGGTCGGCCAGGCCGACCAGCGCCAGCAGGGTGTGTGCCCGCTCCTCGCGCTCCGCCGCCGCGACCTTGCGCAGCCGCATCGGCACGCCGACGTTCTCGGCGGCGGTGAGCATCGGGATCAGCCCGAAGGACTGGAAGACGAAGCCGATCCGTTCCCGCCGCAGGGCGAGCCGTCCGTCCTCGTTCAGCCCGCCGAGGTCGATGCCGTCGAGGGAGATGCCGCCGGCGGTGGGGGAGTCCAGGCCGCCGACCAGGTTGAGCAGGGTGGTCTTGCCGGAGCCGGAGCGGCCCTTGAGTGCGGTGAGTTCGCCGCGGCCGATCGTGAAGGAGACGCCGCGCAGGGCGTGCACGGCCCGCTCGCCGGTGCCGAAGCTGCGTCGGAGATCGGTCACGGCCACCATCGGCGCGGTGGTCGTGGTCGTGGCGGTGACGGTGGCGGCCTGGTCCTGCGTCATGCGTCGTCCCCCCAGTGGGCGTGGTTGCCCGGTTCCGTTCGGCTCTACGGGTGCGGCGGCTCCGCGGGTTCAGGATTCCGGGAGCGGAATCCGTGCGGACGGAGTGTGCGCCGGTCGAAGGAGCGTGACGGAGCCGGAGTTGTGAAGTGTGCATGGCATTTCAATGGGGCATCCCGGCCGGGATGCTATCAATGATGGAATTTGCTCACTGCTTACTTGATTCGCGCAAGTCCCTTCCGTTCCTGGACTGTTTCTGACAGCATCGTCCGCTATCCGGTGATCGAATGCCGGTGATCAATGCGCCGGTGCGCCCTCGAAGTGTCCGCCCGTGGCCGATTTGTGCCCGGAACGGATCGATGGGCGGGGCCGGTCGACGCTACCGGGGACGTAATCCGGGGGAGGAACTCGATGCTCGGCTTCGTCGTGCGCAGACTGCGCGGACGACTGCCGCTGGCTGCTGCCGTCCTGCTGACGGTACTGATCACCACGGCGGTGCTGACCGCCCTGGTGACCTTCAACAGCGGCGTCGGTCAGGCGGGTCTGCGGCAAACGCTCCAGGGGCCGGGTCATGCCCGGACCACCGTGGTGGTGACCGCCGAACACGGCCTCGAAGAACGGCAGAAGGACGAGGAGGCGCTCGCCTCCTACCGGCAGAAGCTCTTCGGCGGGCTGCCCGTCCACACCGACAGCCTGCTGCGCAGCCGCTCCTACGGCCTCCCGGGCGGCGGCGACGCCGCCCCGGCCGGAAGCGCGACGGCCGGTCAGTCCGGCGCGGCCAAGGTCGACCTGACGGTCCTCGCCGACCTCGACCGCACCCGGGTGCGGCTCACCGCCGGCGCCTGGCCCGAGGCCGTCGGCGGGCCCGTCCAGTCCGCCGCTCCGCAGGTCGCCGTCCCGCAGGCCGTGTTGGCCCGTCTCGGCCTGACGGCCCAGGCCCTGCCCACGGACGTCCGGCTCGCCGACCGGGTGGACGGCAAGCCGTTGACCGTCCGGATCACCGGCACCTACCGGGCCGCCGACCCGTTCGCCCCGTACTGGCACATCGACCCGGTCGGCGGTCACGAGATCCAGACCGGCGGGTTCACCACCTACGGCCCGATGCTGGTCGACCCGAGTGCCTTCACCGCGGGCGGCCTGCCGCAGAGCAGCCGCGGCTGGCTGCTCGACGCCGACTTCGCGGGTGTCGACCAGGGCGCGGCCGAGGCCATCGGCGGCCGGGCCCAGCTCCTGGCCGACGATCTGCGGAAGACCTCCGGTCTCGCCGCGAGCACGGAACTCCCGGATGTGGTCGGTGAGTTGAGGGCCAGTCTGATGGTCGCCAGATCGACCCTGCTGATCGGCGCCCTGCAACTCGCCGTGCTCGCCGCGGCGGCCCTGCTGCTGGTCGTCCGGCTGATCTCGGCGCGTCAGGAGCGGGAGAACGAACTGCTCGCCGCCCGCGGCGCCTCCGGCAGCCGGCTCGGCGGCTTCACCGCCCTGGAGTCGGTGCTGCTCGCCCTCCCCGCCGCGGTGCTCGCCCCCGTGCTCACACCGTTCCTGGTCCGCGTCCTGGCCGGCCTCGGCCGGTCCCACCAGGTCGCCCTGGACACCCAACTGCGGTGGACGCTCTGGCCGGTGGCCCTGGTCTGCGCCGTCGGCTGCGTCGTCCTGGCCACCGTGCCGAGCCTGCTGCGCGGCGCCGGCGCCGCCCTGCGCCGCCGGGCCGGCCGCCGCCAGGCGGTGGTCTCCGGCATCGCCCGCAACGGCGGTGACCTCGCGGTGCTCGCCCTGGCCGCGCTCGCCTACCAGCAACTCGACCAGTACGGCGGCGGGCTGTCCGCCGACTCCTCCGGCGACCTCGGCGTCGACCCGCTGCTGGTCGCCACCCCCACCCTGGCACTGTGCGCGGGCACCCTGATCGTGCTGCGGCTGCTGCCCGTGGTCGCCCGGCTGGGCGCCCGGGTCGCCGCCCGCGGCGACGGCCTCGGCCCGGCCATGGTCGGCTGGCAGCTGGCCCGTCAGCCCGCCCGGGCCACCGGACCGGTGCTGCTGCTGGTGATGGCCGTGGCCACCGGAGTGCTCGCGCTCGGCCAGCACGCCACCTGGACCGCCTCCCAGCGCGACCAGGCCTCCTTCGACACGGCCGGCGGCCTGCGCGTCTCCGCCGCGCGCACCTCGCTGATGGGCCAGGGCGGCCACTACGACGCACTGCCCGGCGGCGACCGGCTGATCCCGGTCGACCGCGAGGAGCAGACGCTGTCGAACGGCACCGGCCAGATCCTCGCGGTGGACTCCGCCGCGCTCGCCGGCCGCGTCCCGTTCCGCGCCGACCTGCTCGGCGGGGCCGACCCGGCGAAGGTGTTCGGCACGCTCGCCCAGCCCGCGCCGACCGGCGCGCAGGCCGGCGTCCCCCTGCCCGGCCGTCCGCTGCGGATCGACGCCGACCTGGCCGTCCGGCAGGTGTTCGACACCAGCAGCGCGCGCCCGCCGCTCCCGTCCCCACCGGAAGTGACGCTGCTGCTGCGGGACCGCTTCGGCTACGTCCACAAGGCCCCGTTCGTCGACCTCCCGGCCAGCGGTGAGCAGCGCGTCTCGGCCCCGCTGAGCGCGCTCGTCGACGCCCCGGTGGGCGCCGTCGCCGCGCCGCTGACCCTGGTCGGGGCGACCGTCTCCTTCGGCGACCGGGTCGTCGGAGAGGTGACCGTCGGCCGACTGGCCGTCTCGGACAGCGCGGACGGGCCCGCGACCGACGTCCCGGTGCCGGCCGGCCTCTCCTGGAAGGGGGGCGTGGTCGACGGACCGACCCTGCGGCCCGGAGCCGTGCCGCCCGTCACCGTACGGCCCGAACCGGCCGACGCCGCGCGGCTGATCACCATCGGCTACGCCTCGGAGAAGGTCCCCCTGCGGGCCGTCGTCGGCATCGCGGGAGCGGAGGCGCCGAACGTCCTGAGCGGCGTCGCCACCCGGGACTACCTGAAGCTCGTCGGCGCCTCGGTCGGCGACGTCGTCCGGGTGCCGATCGCCGGCGCCGTCGTCCAGGTCAGGATCACCGGGGCGGTCCCGGCCGTGCCGGCGACCGGGCCCGACGCCCTGGTCGTCGACCTGGCCACCACCGCGCGCCTGTTGGCCGCCCAGGGCCGCAGCCTGCCCAGCCGCGCCGAGTGGTGGCTGCCCGCCGCCGCGCCGGGCGACCGCGCCCCGGCCGAGCTGGCCGCCGCGCTGCGGGCCGCCCCGGGCTCCCAGGACGTCCGGCTGTACGACGAGGTCTCCGAGGGGATGCTCAGCGACCCGGTGGGCGCCGCCCCGCAGAACGCGCTGATGGCCATCGCGCTGGTCACCGCCCTGCTCGCCGCGATCGGCTTCGTCGCCGCCGTGGCCGGCTCCGCCCACGAGCGCGCCCGGGACTCCGCGCTGCTGCTCGCCCTGGGCGCGCCGCGCAAGCAGGTCACCCGCACCGTCGCCGCCGAACAGGCGCTGCTGGTCGGACTCGGCGGGGTCGTCGGACTGGCCCTCGGCGCCCTGCTCGTCCACCTGATCGTCCCGTTCGTCGTCCTGACGCCCGCCGCCCGCCGTCCGAGGCCCGAGGCGCTGATCACGCTGCCCGTCGGCCAGGCCCTGCTGTTCGCGGCGGCGATCGCCGTCGCCCCGCTGCTGTCGGCCTTCCTCATCGGACGTCGCCGTCGAGACGTGGCCAACCGGCTGCGCCACGTGGAGGAGATGTGACCACCCAGGCCGGCACCCGCGTGCCCACCACCGACACCGCCCACCGCCCCGCCGGCTGGGTCCGCACCAGGCTGCGGGCGAACCCGCTCGCCGCGCTGCTCATGGCGGCCCTCACGCTCGTCACCGTGTTCCTGGCCGCGGCCTTCCCCCGCATCGCGGACCGCGGCGCGGACGCGGCGCTCCAGGACTTCGTCCGCCAGAAGGGCCTCGTCCAGAGCAGCCTGCAGACCACCTCCAAGGTCCTCGCCGACGACGACGCGGGAAAGCTCGACCGGGTGCAGCAGACCCTGGTCGAGACGGTCGGCCGTGAGCTCACGCCGGCCCGGTCGGGCGAGGCCTACGGCGCCCGCGCCCTGAGCCTCCGCACCATGGGCAACCCGGGGTACGCCCGGATCGCGGAGCGGGACCTCCCGGACCTCAGCCTGCTCTACCTGCACGATCTGCCGGGCCGGGCCACCCTCACCGACGGCACCTGGCCGACCCCCGCCGCCGCCGGCAGCCCGCTGCCGATCGTGATCAGCAAGAAGGCCGCCGAGACGATCCGCATCAAGCTCGGCGACGTCATCGACAACGGCGAGGAGGGCTCGGGCGTCAAGCGGACCACCGTGGTGGTCGGCTTCTACCAGGCCAACGACCCCCTGGACCCGTTCTGGGACGACCTCGGCTGTTCGGTCCGCGCCTGCCTGAGGACCGACCCCGACCACGAGCACTGGACGACCAGCGGGTTCGTCGACGGCGGCAGCCTGCCCGCGATGGCCCACTGGGGTTCGAGCGCCGAGATCTTCTGGCGGCTGCCCGTCGACCCCGCGTCGCTGCACGCCGACCGGATCGACCGCACCCGCAGCGCCATCAGCTCCTTCCTGACCGGCCGCGACGCCACCGCCCTGGTCGGCGCGACCGGGCGCACCGACCTGCACACCAGCTCCAACCTGCCGGAAATCCTCACCCGGGCGGACGCGCGCTACCGGGCCGCGCTGCCGCTCAGCGCGATCGGCCCGGCCGGCGTGGCGGGCGTCGCCACCGTGGTGCTGTTCCTGGCCGCCGCCCTCACCACCGACCGGCGCACCGCCGAGATCAGACTGCTCCGGGCCCGCGGCGGTTCCGCCGCCGGGGTGCTGCGACGGCTGATCGGCGAGGGCGCCGTCACCGTCCTGCCGGCCGCCGTGCTCGGAACGGCCCTCGCCCTGGTGCTGCTGCCCACCCCCCGCTGGGACCGCTCGGTGCTGACGGCCCTGGTCGCGACCCTGATCGCGCTGCTCGCCTTCCCGGCCCGCACGGCCCTGCTGTGGGCGCGCCGACGGGCGGAGGGCGGCCGGCGCCGACTGGTCGGCGAACTCGCCGTCCTGGCGGTCACCGCCGCGGCCGTGGCGGAGGTCCGGCGCCGGGGCGTCGGCACCGGCGCCGACGCCGGCGTGGATCCGCTGCTGGTCGCCGCCCCGCTCCTGCTCGCCGTCACCGGCGGGCTGCTGCTGGCCCGGATCGAACCGGTGCTGGTCGGCTGGCTGGCGGCCCTGGCCGGCCGGGGCCGCAGCCTGATCGGCTTCCTCGGGCTGGCCCGCGCCGCCCGTGACAGCTCGGGCCGCCGCAAGCCGTCCGTGCTGCCGCTGCTCGCCCTGCTGATCGCCGTCACCACGACCGGCTTCGGCGCCACCGTGCTCGACACCGTCGACCACGTGCGGACCCGCGCCGCGCGCATCGCCACGGGCGGGGACATCGGCGTCTCCCTCCCGGGCTACGCCGGCCTGACCGACGAGTTCACCAAGACCGCCGGCGCCCTGCCGGGCGTCCGCGCCTCGACCGCGGTCTGGGTCGAGCCCAAGACCCGCATCCTCGGCGCCGACCAGACCTACACCGAGGCCTACCTGGTGATGGTCGTCGATCCGGCGGCGTACGCCGAGATCGCCCGGACCCTGGGAGCCGGCGAGTTCGACCCGGCGAAGCTGGCCGGGGCGGCCGGCGGCCGGGACACCCCGGTGCCCGCCCTGGTCAGCCGCGACCTGGCCAAACGCCTGGCCGAAGGGTCCTCCCAGGTGCGCACGCCCAACGGCAACGACCTGCGCCTCACCGTCGCCGCGACGGTCGGCGCCACCCCCGCGCTGCCGGACCCCGGAAAGCCCTTCGTGGTCGTTCCGGCCGGCCCCGCCTGGGAGCGACTGCCGGACGCCAGGCGGGTGAACCAGTGGTTCGCCGTCGGCGACGTCGACCCCGAAGGGGTCAGGACGGCCCTGCGGGACAACAGCGGGGCCCGGCCGGTCGGCCTGGCCAAGCTGATCGCGGACGACGCCGCGGCCGGCGGCAAGGCCACCCACGGCCTGCCCGCCGGATACACCGTGCACAGCAGCCGGGAGACCGCCGCCGCCCTCGGCGACGACCCGCTGCAGCACGCCGCCGGTCGGCTGTTCTGGTACGCGGCCGCCGCCGGAGCCGGGTACGCCCTGCTCGCCGTCCTGCTCACGCTGTTCCGGGCCGCGCCCGACCGCACGGCCGTGCTCGCCCGGCTGCGCACCATGGGCCTGCGGCCCCGTCAGGGCCTGGCACTGATCGTCATCGAGGCGCTGCCGCAGACCCTGGCGGCCGCCCTCGGCGGCGGGCTGGTCGCGGTGGCGGCGGTCGCCCTCCTGGGCGGCGGCTTCGACATCTCGACGCTGGTCGGCGCCAGGGTCGGGGAGGTCATCACCCCTGCGCTGATGCCGGTGCTGCTGCCCACCGCGGGCCTGGCCCTGCTGGTCGGCCTCGGGGTGGTGCTGGAGACGCTGGTCGCCGGCCGGCGCCAGATCGCCACCGAGCTGCGGGCGGGGGAGCAGGCGTGACGGCGGAACCCGCGGCGCGGGCCGCGGCAGTGGAGAACGCCAGGAGCCGGCCCGGGCCCGGGGGCCGACGCACCGCCGGGACCGTCCGGGCCGGCGGGACCGGCCTTGCCCGCGAAACCGGCCTTGCCCGCGAAACCGTCCGAACCGGTGAAACCGTCCGAACCGGCGGAACCGTCGGTAGCAGCCAGACCGTCGAGACAGGAGACGAGCGGTGAACAGCACCCCCCAGGGGCCGACGGCCGTCGCGGCCCCCAGCCTGCAGGAACTCCGGCAGCGGGCGCTCGCCGCCGCCTCGCCCAAGGCGTACGGCGAGGGCGCGGCCATCGTCTGCGACCGGCTGGTCCGGATCTTCAGCACCGAGGGTGTCGAGGTCCAGGCGCTCCAGGGCCTGGAACTGACCATCCGGCAGGGCGACCTGGTCGCCCTGGTCGGCGCCTCCGGCAGCGGCAAGTCCACCCTGCTCACCATCCTCGCCGGCCTGGACGTGCCGACCGCCGGCACCGCCACCGTGGCCGGCTGCGACCTGCTGGAGATGTCCGCCAAGGAGCGGCTGCGCTACCGGCGCGAGGTGGTCGGCTTCATCTGGCAGCAGACCGCCCGCAACCTGCTGCCGTTCCTCACCGCCGCCGAGAACATCGCCCTGCCCATGCAGCTCCGCGGCCGCCGGTCGGGTGCCGGCGGATCGAAGCAACAGGCCGCCCGGGTGGCCGAGTTGATGGAGGCTCTGGAGATCGGCGACCTCGCCCGCCGGCGCCCCTCCGAGCTCTCCGGCGGCCAGCAGCAGCGGGTGGCGATCGCGGTGGCGATGGCCAACAACCCGCCGGTGCTGCTCGCCGACGAGCCCACCGGTGAGCTGGACTCCGAGACCGCGGGAGTGATCTTCGAGGCCTTCCGCACCGTCAACCGCGAACTCGGCGCCACCGTCGTCATCGTCACCCACGACCCGATGGTGGCGGGCGAGGTACGCCGCACGGTCGCCATCCGGGACGGGCGGACCAGCAGCGAGGTGCTGCGCCGCACCGTGACGGACGAGCACGGCGAGGAGTCGGTCAACGAGCGCGAGTACGTGATGCTGGACCGCACCGGACGGGTCCAGCTGCCGGTCAAGTTCCTGGAGGCGCTGGGCATGGAGCACCGCGTCGCGGTCGACCTCGCGGCCGACCACATCGAGGTGCGCCCGGACGACATCGCGGGGCACTGACCGCCCTCCGGCGGGTGGGTGGCGTCAGCCGTCGCCCATCCGCCGGAAGAGGCCGCTGTCCTCGGCGTCCGTCCGGAGATCGGACGGCGCCTCCGGGGCGGCACGCTCGCCGCGGGGGGCGGCCGTGCACCGGGCGAAGACGATCAGGGCACTGGCCGCCACGGCGAGGATGCCCACTGCGGTCAGGACGCGGAGCCAGGTCAAGGTCGTGCCTCCCGGGGACGGTGCGGGGAACGTTGCCCGGGAGGTATCGGCAGGTGGGCCCGCACGGTCGAGTGCCCACGGACGGTTTTCCCGCCGGGTGCCGCGCGAGAGGTCGCCCGCGTGGGCGCTCGGAGCACTCGCGGGGCGCGTCACGCCCCTTCGCACGCCCCTGCGGTGGCGGCGGCCCGGTCGGTGTCGTCGGCGCCCGTGCGGGCGTCGTCCGCGGTGCGGGCTGCGGTGTCCGTCAGGGTGCGCAGGAGGCCGAGGTCCGGCTTCCCGAGACCGTTCAACGGGATGGCGGGCAGCAGCAGGACGGTGTCCGGCGCGCACCGCGTGCCGCCGTGCTCCCGGCTCCAGCGCCGCAGTTGGTCCGCCGTCGTCCGGGAGCCGTCCGCCAGGGCCACCGCCGCGTGGACGCGCTCCAGCCGGTCCGGGTCGGTGGTCGTGAACATCACCGCCTCCCGGACGTCCGGGTGGGCGCGCAGCGGCTCCTCCACCTCGCGGGGGAACACATTGTGCCCCTCGACGATCGCCATCGGATCCCGCCGCCCGGCCACCGTCAGATAGCCGGCCGCGTCCAGGCTGCCCAGGTCGCCGGTGTGCAGCCAGCCCTCGCGCAGCACCCGGGCGGTCGACTCCGGATCGCGCCAGTAGCCGACCATCGCGGTCGGTGTCCGGACGCAGATCTCCCCGGTCCGGCCGGGCGGCAGCGGCGCACCGTCCTCGTCCAGGATCCGCACCCCGGTGTCCGGGTACGGCCGGCCGGCGGTGGACAGCAGCCGCGGGTCCAGGTGCTCGTCCGGGCTCAGCCGGGTGACCGGCCCGCACTCCGTCAGGCTGTAGGTCTGGTGCAGGACCCGGCCCAGCCGCCGGGTCGCCTCCGCCAGCCGCCGCGGCGACGGCTGGCAGCCGGTGTAGCCGACGCGCCGCAGACTGCCGGTGTCGGTCACGGGCAGCAGCGGGTGGTCCAGCAGCCGGTAGAGCAGGTGCGGCGGCAGGTGCATCCGGGACACCCGGTACCGCTCCACCGCCGCCAGCACGGACCCGGCGTCGAACCCGTCCTGCAGCACCACCGTGCCGCCCGCGGCCAGCGCGAGGTCCGCCGTCGTCCCGCCGCCGTGGCAGAGCGGCGTGCAGAGCAGGAAGGTCGAGCCGGACAGCAGCGGTGGGCGCGGCGGCCGGGCGAAGCGGCGCAGCACGCCCTTCGGCCGGCCGGTGGTGCCGCCGGTGAAGCGCACCGCCATCACGTCCTCCGGCCGGTACCGGGGTTCGAGCGGGGCGGGGGAGCAGTCGGCGGCGAGGTCCAGCAGGTCCTCCCCGAGCCCCAGCGGCGCCGGGCCGAGGGTGAGGAGGCGGGCTCCGGGCACGGCGCGCGCGATCCCGTCGGCCGCGGCCCGGCAGCGCAGCGGATCGAAGACCAGCGCCGACGTCCCGGCGAACTCGGCCAGCGCCACCTGCTCCCGGACCGGCCCGTCGGGGTACGGCATGGCCACCCGGCAGCCCAGCAGGTTCGCGGACAGTCGGACCAACAGCGCCTCCGGCCGGTTCCCGGCCAGCACCGTCACGCCGTCCCCGCGCCCCAGCCCGACCCGTGCCAGCGCCCGGGCGCCGCGGTGGACCGCGTCCAGGCAGGCCTGCGCGGTGAGCGCGGTGCCGTCCCCGGACCGGATCGCCACCCGCCCCGGATCCCGCGCCAGCCCGTCCAGTACCACCCCGGTGTACGTCGGCCCCGTCTCGGCCACGGCCCTGCCCCCTTTCTGAGGGTGCGTCAGCTTAGTGGACCGGCGGCCCCGGAGATGCACGGCGGTCGACCGGAGCCCCACGAGCACCGCCGACCGGCCGGAGTCGGGTGCCGGGTGCTCGGGAGCCGGGCGCCGGGAGCGCGGGCGCCGCACGGGTCCGGGCCCGGCCCGGCGGCGGGTGCCGCGGGGGTGGCCGGGCGGGCCGGCCGGGATTGTTAGGGTTCCCGGTCGGACGTGAACGGGGAGACCGGTGGGCAGCGGAGTGGATGCGGTCGTGGTGCCGCGCGGGGTGGTGGACCTGCGGGGCGAGGCCGGGGCGGGCTTCGTGGTGGCCTACCCGGCCGATGCCGTGGTGGTGGTGTCGGGCCTGCCGGGCGCCGGGAAGAGCACGCTGCTGCGCCGGTGGTCCGGGGCGGCGGTGCGCGCGGTGGACCCGCGGACGGTGCACGAGGCCTGCGAGGCGGTGATGCCGGCCGGCCTGCCGTACGCGGTGTACCGGCCGTGGGCGCGTCTGGAGCACTTCCGGCTGCTGCGCGCCTCGGTGCGGCGCGGCGGTCCGCTGCTGGTGCACGACTGCGGCAGCCGCGCCTGGATGCGGCGCTGGCTCGCCCGGGAGGCGGGCCGCCGGGGACGCGAGCTGCACCTGGTGCTGCTGGACGTCGGCGCGGCCACCGCGCTGGACGGCCAGCGGGCCCGCGGCCGGCACGCCTCCGCCCGGGTGTTCGCCCGCCACCACCGGGGCCTGGAGCGGCTGTTGGCCGCCTTCCCCCGGCAGGCGCGGTCGGCCGGGCCGATGCCGACGCCCGAGGCCTCGTCCGTGCTGCTGCTGGACGCGGTCTCAAGGTCCCGGGCGGCGGCGGTGCGGTTCGGCCTGGATGACGCCGGCGCCGGCCTCGGTGGAGGCGCCGGTGCCGGCGACGGTGGTGGCGGCGGGGTGCCGGGGGCGGGCTGACCTCAGCGGTGGGCGCGGCGCTCCGCCTCCGCGTGCCACCAGCCGGGCGGGGACGGTCCGTCGACGGTGGCGGAGGGCTGCTCGGGGTGGAGCCCGAGCGGGCGCAGCGCCTCGGCGGCGACCTGGACCTCGACCCGGCACTGCCGCCGGCCGTCCGGGCCGGTCCCGCAGGTCAGGCCGTAGCGCACGGCGCCCTCGGAGAACGGCATCCAGTCGATGCCCCGGTCACGCAGTCAGGCGCGGACGACGGCCGGCAGGGTGGGACGGCCGGGCGGGCTCCGGTGGGCGGCGATGGTGATCCACTCGGTGTCGGGCCCGCTCATGGGAGCCATGGTGCCACCGGTTCGGGCCGGAACGGGAGGGGACTCCCGGGGCAGGACCGGCGGTCGCGCGGGTGTTCCCAAGCCCAGGGTGCCCTCCTAGCGTGGATCCGGTGATGGTCTATCTCCTGGGGGTGGAGGACCTCGCCGTCACCCGGTGCGGGTACTCCCCGTTGCACGAGACGGTGTGCAGCCTGCGACTGCGCGGCCGACCCGGCGGGTTCCCCGAGCAACGCGGCTGGGCGGCCTCCTGGGCGCGCGACTACGCGGGCCTGGACACCGAACTGCTGGACGCCCTGGTGACGCCGAGGGGCTTCGCGCCGGACGTGCTGACCCCGCGCCCGCGCGGCTGCCGGCCCTGCATCCAGGACGAGTTGCCGCTGCTCGCCGCCGTTCCGCCCGACCGGCTGCCCGCCGGCTTCCGGACGGCCTACGCGTGCGACGGGAGCCCGCTGCCGCCGGTGCTCGACCTGCTGCTCGACGATCCGTACGCGCTGCGCGTCCGGCTGGTCTCCGCGCTCGGCGAGTACTGGACGCGCTGCCTGGAGCCCGCCTGGTGGCCGCGCGCCCGGACGGTGCTGGAGGCCGACCTCGCCTACCGGGGGCGGCGGCTCGCCGAGTGCGGCCCGGTCGGGCTCTTCGCCGACCTGGACCCGGGGGTCTCCTGGGCGGACGGCGCGCTGCGGATCCGCGGCGGCGCGCGCGGGGCGCCCGCGCCGGCCCGGCGGGAGCCGGTGGCCGGGCGCGGGCTGGTGCTGATGCCCACGCTGTTCGCCGACCGTGCGCTGTGCGAGGCCGCGTCGGGCGGCGCGCCGGTGGTGGTCTACCCGGCCCGGGGCCGCGGCACCATGGCCGAGGGGACCGAGGGGGTCGAGGGGCCGGACACCGGCGCGGCGGCGGCGTCGGCCGCGCTCGCGGACCTCATCGGCGTGCCCCGCGCCCGCGTGCTCGGCCTGCTCGACACGCCGACGACCACCACCGCCCTGGCGCAGCGGCTCGGGGTCACGCTGGGCGCGGTCAGCCGCCACCTCGGGGCACTGGCGGCGGCCGGGCTGCTGGAGCGCACCCGCAGCGGCCGGGCGGTGCTCTACCGGCTCTCCCCGCTGGGCGAGTCGCTGGCGGCCGGACCTAGCCGCTCCGGTCCGGCACCTTGACCCCATTGCGGTGTCAACTCCCTTACTACAAGCGACAATTGACCTGTACGGTCAAAGGATTCCGATGCCGTCGGCGCCCGCCTAGGTTGGGTGCCGCTCGTCCGCGCCACCGGGCAACCGGCCCGGTCGCGGTCCCATGCATCAGGGGGAACCATGCGTATCCGCACCACTGCCGCGGTGCTGGCCTCGGCCGCCGCGCTCGCCGTGCCGCTGCTGCCCACCGCCGCCTCGGCCGCCGCTCCCGCCGCACCGGCCGACCGCCTGACGCTCGGGCAGAGCGCCGCGCGCACGCCCGGGGCGGCGCCCGCGCTCGCCAGCGGCTACATCCGCATCCACAGCCTCTACCAGGTCACCCCGGGCCAGTGTCTGGACGCGGACGCCAACGCCGGCGGCAACGGCACCAAGGTGCAGGTCTGGGGCTGCAACGGCACCACCCAGCAGGAGTGGATCTCCTGGGACGACTACAGCATCGAGAGCGTGCGCTTCCGGGGGATGTGCCTGGACGCGGACACCAACGGCGGCGGCAACAACGGCACCCGGATGCAGCTGTGGCAGTGCAACGGCAGCACCCAGCAGAAGTGGTTCATGCGCGCCAACGACCTGGCGATCTACAACCAGCGGTTCAACAACAACCTGAACACCGTGGTGGACCGCGACACCAACGTGCGCGGGGACGGTGCCCGGGCGCAGCTGTGGGCGAAGAACTTCCAGTCCCAGCAGTGGTGGCAGATCACCGGCGCCTGATCCCGGGCCCGACGGCGCCTGATCCCGGGCCGGCCCGACGGCGCCTGATCCCGGGCCGGCCCACCGGCGCCTGATCCCGGGCCGGACGGCGCCTGATCCCGGGCCGGACGGCGCCTGATCCCGGGCCGGACGAACACCGTGCCGGACGAACACCGTGCCGGACGAACACCGTGCCGGACGAACGGCGGGACACCGAACGGGTGTCCCGCCGCGTCGTCGGTCGGCGCCGCCACGCCCGGCACACGTGATCACCACAACACCCGCAGCCACCTCGCGCGCTGCCAGACTGGGGCCGGCAGATTCCGTCACGGAGAGAGGCCCCACCCCGCATGCCCAGCAGCGCCGCCGTCGACAACCCGTGGTTCCGCCGGTTCAACCCGTCCGACTCCGCGCCCGCCCGCGTCGTGGTCTTCCCGCACGCCGGCGGCTCGGCCAGCTACTACCTGGGGTACGCCAACGCGCTGGCACCGTACGCCGACGTGCTCGCCGTCCAGTACCCCGGCCGGCAGAACCGCTTCATGGAGCCGCCGATCAGCACCGTGGCGGGGCTCGCCGAGGAGCTGTACCGCGAGCTGCTGGACTGGACGGACCGGCCGCTCGTCTTCTTCGGCCACAGCATGGGCGCGGCCGTCGCGTTCGAGACCGCCCGGCGGTTCGAGCGCCACGGCGTGAAGGGCCCCGAGCGGCTGTTCGTCTCGGCCGGCCGCGCGCCCTCACTGCCCCGGGACAGCGAGATGTACAAGCTGCCGGACGACGAACTGCTCGCCAGGATCGTCGAACTCGGCGGCACGGACGAACGGATCCTCGACATCCCCGCCCTGCGGGAGCTGGTCCTGCCCGCCCTGCGGGCCGACTACACCGCCATCGAGACGTACCGCTGCGCCCCGGACGCGACCGTGTCGGTGCCGATCACCGGCCTGGTGGGGGAGAGCGACCCGAACGCCACGGCGGAACAGGTCGGGCAGTGGGACCGGCACACCACCGGCGGCTTCGACCTGCGGGTCTTCCCGGGCGGGCACTTCTACCTGGCCGACCGGACCCCCGAGGTCGTCCGGCTGCTCGTCGCCCACCTGCGCGGCTGAGCCTGCCGGACCGGTCCGTACGGGTGACCGAAGCCGCCCGCTCGGCTACTGTGCGAGGTTGACGAGTCGTCAACGGACCACCGGGAGGCCGAGTTGCGCCGGATCGCCGTCGTCGGAGCCGGTCAGGCCGGCCTGCAGTTCGCGCTCGGGCTGGTGGCGGACGGGTACGAGGTGACGCTGGTCGCCGAGCGCACCCCGGAGCAGGTGCGCGGCGGGCGGGTGCTGTCCACGCAGGCGATGTTCGGACCGGCGCTGCGACTGGAGGCGGCCGCCGGGCTGGACCTCTGGGCGGACCGGACGCCGGCCGTCTCCTCCGTCGACGCGGTGCTGGCGGCGCCGCCCGCCGTACGGGCGCTGGAGTTCACCATGACGCTCGACGAGCCCGCCCGGTCGGTGGACCAGCGGCTGAAGCTGGCCGACTGGCTGGAGCTGCTGGCCGAGCGCGGCGCCCGGGTCGAGTACCGCTCGCTGGACCGGGAGGGCCTGCACGAACTGGCCCGTCGGCACGAGCTGACCGTGGTCGCGGCCGGTCGCGGCGAGCTGGCCGGGATCTTCGGCCGCGACGCCGCCCGCTCGCCCTTCGACCGGCCGCAACGGGTGCTGTCCTGCCTCTACGCGCACGGCGTCGGCGCGCCCGACCCGGCCGCTGCTCCGACCGCGCGGATGCACGCCCTGCCCGGCCTCGGCGAGCTGTACCTGCAGCCGGCGCTCACGTTCTCCGGCCCGTGCGCGATCCTGCTCTGGGAGGCGCTGCCCGGCAGCCCGCTGGACGCGTTCGGCGACGCCCCGGCGCCCGACGTCCAACTGGCCCGGATCCGCGCGCTGTTGGGCGAGTACCTGCCGTGGGAGGCGGAGCTCTGGACGGAGGCCGAGCCGACCGACGCCGGGGCCGGGCTCTTCGGCGCCGTCACCCCGACGGTCCGGCGCGCGCTGGCCGAGCTGGGCTCGGGCGTGGACGCCGTGCACGTGCTGGGCCTCGGCGACGCCGTGGTGGTGAACGACCCGATCACCGGCCAGGGCGCCAACAGCGCCGCCCGCGCGGCCGAGGCCTACCGGCGGGCAGTCGTCGAGCACGGCGACGCCCCGTTCACGGCCGACTGGATGTGCCGGACCGCCGAGCGCTTCTGGCAGCAACACGCCCGCCACACCGTCGGGTTCACGGCCACGATGCTGACCGTGCCGGACCACGTGCAGGGCGTGTTCGCGGCCGCCGCGACACACGAGGAGGTCGCCCGCCGACTCGCCAACACCTACGCCGAGCCGAGCGACCACGCCGCCTGGCTGGCCACCCCCGAGCTGACCGCCGGCTACCTCGCCTCGTTCGGGGGCCCGCGGTAGGGGCCGTCCCCGGATCGCCCGCCCGACGTCCTCCGCGCCCCCGGTCCTGGCCTGCGGCCCCGGCGCCCGGCCCCGGCCCCGGGGGTGCCACCCCCGGCGGACGGCGGCACCCCCGGCCCCGGGGGTGCCGCCGTCCGCCGGGGACCGCCGCACTTGCCGCCGGACCGTCCGTGGGACGACGCTGGAGGGAGGACGGCAACGGGTGCGGGAGGCGTCGCTCGTGGACGGACGCGAGCCCGCCGGCCGGTCCGGGCGCGGTCACCGGAGCGTGCCGCACACGGCGGACCTGCGGGTGGAGGCCTGGGCGCCGACGGCCGAGGGCTGCATCGGCGAGCTGGTGCACGCCGTCGTGGACAGCTTCGCCGACCTGGCCGGCGCGCAGGTCGTCGGCGAGCGGGCCTGCACCGTCCTCGGGGTGAGCGACGCGGACCTGCTCGCCGGGGTCCTGGAGGAGGTCATCTACCGGATGGACGCCTACGGCGAACTGCCCGTCGCGCTGGCGATCGCGCGCATCGAGGGACTGGACGGCGCCCGGACGGTGGCGGTCCGCTTCCGGATGGCCGACGCCGCCACCGCCGTGCTGGTCGGCGCCGTGCCGAAGGCCGTTTCGCTGCACGACCTCGACCTGCGCGCCGGGCCGGACGGCTGGACCTGCCTGGTCACCGTGGACGTCTGAGCGGCTGAGCATCCGAGCGGCAGGACGTCCGAGCGGCAGGGCGTCCGAGCAGCCGATGCGGGCGCGCCCGAGCACCTGAGCACCGGGGTGCCGGAGCGTCCCAGAAGCGGGAGCGGGATGAGCGAGATGCAGATCGCACTGACCGAGGCCGGCCACCACCGCTGGCGGATCGAGCCGCGCCCGCCGATGCGGGTGCCCGGGGTGGTGTTCGCCTCCGAGGCGCTGCTGCCGCAGGCCGGCGGCGACAAGGCGCTGGAGCAGGTGGCGAACGTGGCGACGCTGCCCGGGATCGTCCGCGCCTCCTACGCGATGCCCGACGTGCACTGGGGCTACGGCTTCCCGATCGGCGGGGTCGCGGCCACCGACGTCGACGAGGGCGGGGTGGTCTCGCCCGGCGGGGTCGGCTTCGACATCTCCTGCGGGGTGCGGCTGCTGGCGGCCGGCGTCACCCGGGACGAGCTCGACCACGAGCGGATCCGCCGCCTGATGGACCTGCTGGACAAGACCGTCCCGCGCGGCCTCGGCCGGGGCGGCCTCTGGCAGCTCTCCGGACCGGAGGAGCTGGACGACCTGCTGCTCGGCGGCGCCCGGTACGCCGTCGAGCACGGCCACGGCGTGCCGCGCGACCTGGAGCGCTGCGAGGACCGCGGGGTGCTGGACGGCGCGGCCCCCGGCGAGGTGAGCACCCGGGCCGTCGAGCGCGGGCTGCAGCAGGTCGGCAGCCTCGGCTCGGCCAACCACTTCCTGGAGGTGCAGGCGGTCGACCGGTTGTACGACCAGGACACCGCGGCCGCCTTCGGACTGCGGCCCGGCCAGGTCTGCGTCATGATCCATTGCGGTTCGCGCGGCCTCGGCCACCAGATCTGCACCGACCACGTGCGCGCCATGGACCGCGAACTGCACCGCTACGCGATCGACCTCCCGGACCGCCAACTCGCCTGCACCCCCGTCGACTCGCCCCGCGGCCGCGCCTACCTGGGCGCGATGACCGCCGCCGCCAACTACGGCCGGGCCAACCGGCAACTGCTCTCCGAGGCGGCCCGCCGGGCCTTCGCCACCGCGCTCGGCATCGGGCTGGAGCTGGTCTACGACGTCTCGCACAACCTCGCCAAGCTGGAGACCCACGAGGTGGACGGCGTCCCCCGGAACCTGTGCGTCCACCGCAAGGGCGCCACCCGCGCGCTGCCGCCCGGCGACCCCGACCTGCCCGCCGACCTCGCCGACGCCGGGCAGCCCGTGCTGGTGCCGGGCACGATGGGCACCGCCTCGTACGTCATGGTCGGCCTGCCGGACAACGAGGCCTTCCGTTCGGCCTGCCACGGCGCCGGGCGGGTGCTCAGCCGGCACCAGGCGCTGCGCACGGTGCGCGGCGAACGGCTCAAGAGCGACCTGGAGGCGCGCGGCATCGCGGTGCGCCCCGCCTCGTGGCGCGCCCTGGCCGAGGAGACGCCCGAGGCCTACAAGGACGTCGACGCGGTGGCCGCCGTCACCGAGGCCGCCGGGCTGGCCCGGAGGGTCGCGTGCCTGGTGCCGCTGGGCGTGTGCAAGGGGTGAAACGGCGCGGGCCGGCCCGGAACGGGCGTCCGACCGCAGCAGGAGCCCGTCCGGAGTCGCTGCCCGTCTCGTGCCGGCGCCCATCCGGTGCCGGTGCCCGTCCGTGCCGGCGGCGCCCGTCGGCCGGTCCGGGGCCGATCCGCACCCGGTTGCCCCGGCCGGGTGTCTCGACAGGCTCCGCCGCGAGCGCTTTGATGTCCGACGCACCCGTCACTGGAGGTGGGTCATGCCGGGGAACGGAACCGGGCCGGTCATCGAACTGCGGTCGCTCACCAAGCGTTACGGCGACACCGTCGGCATCGAGCAACTGGACGTGTCGGTCGAGGCCGGCGAGGTGTTCGGCCTGCTCGGCCCCAACGGCGCCGGGAAGACCACCACCCTGCGCTGCCTGGTCGGCCTGCTCGGCCCCAGTGACGGGCAGGTGCGCGTGCTCGGCCTGGACCCGGTGGCCGACCACCGACGGGTCGCCCCCTCGATCGGCTACCTGCCCGGCGAACTGCGGCTCTACCCCGAACTCACCGGGCAGCAGACCCTCGACCTGCTCGCCGCCCTCCAGGGCGCCCCGGTGCCGCGCCGGCACGAGCTGTGCGAGCGGCTGAAGCTCTCCCGCGCCGACCTCGCGCGCCCAGTGGGGGAGTACTCGCGCGGCATGAAGCAGAAGCTCGGCCTCGTCCAGGCGCTGCAGCACCGGCCCCCGGTGGTGGTGCTGGACGAGCCGAGCGAGGGGCTGGACCCGCTGGTCCAGGAGACCTTCTACGAGCTGCTCGCCGAGGAGGCCGCGGCCGGGCGGACCGTCCTGCTCTCCAGTCACGTGCTGCCCGAGGTGCAGCGCACCTGCGGGCGGGTCGCCATCGTGCGCCGCGGTCGGCTGGTGACCGTCCGCTCGGTGGCCGAACTGCGCCAGGCGCGGGCCCGCAGGGTCCGGCTGGTCTTCGCCGACGACCTGGGCGCCCGGCCGCTGGGCGCCGCCGAGCGGTGGTCCCCGCGCTGGGACGGCCGGCGGGTCGAACTGCTGGTGCCGCCGGACGAGGTGGTCCGGGCCGTGCGCACCCTGCTGGCCGAACTGCCGGTCGCCGACCTGACCGTGGAGGAGGCCGGCCTGGACGAGGCCTTCCTCGACCTCTACCGCTCGGAGGACGACCGCGGCCACGGTACGGCGGGCGACGACCGCGGCCACGGTACGGCGGGCGACGACCACCGGCCGACAGCAGCGGGCGACGGCCACCGCCCGGAAACGGAGGACAAGCCGTGAACCCGGGTACCGTCAGTCGCCGCCTCCCCCTGGTCTGGCTCGCCCTGCACCGGCGGCGCCGGATGCTGCTCTCGCTGCTGTTCGGCATGGTCGTCTTCGAGACCCTGATCGTGGTGATCGCCGGGACCATCGCGCCCGGCGACCTGTTCGGCGCCGCCCGTCGCAACCCGCCGGGCGCGTTCCGGGCCTTCAGCGGCTCCAACGGCGACGTGTCCATCGCCAGCTACCCGGGCCTGCTCGGCGCCGGGCTCACCCACCCGTTCTGGATCGCCCTCCAGCTCACCGTGATCGGCTCGCTCGGCGCCGCCGCCGTCGCGGCCGACGTCGAGTCCGGCACCATCGAGCTGCTGATGACCCGCCCGGTCTCCCGGCGCCGGCTGCTCGCCGAACGGGCCGGCGCCATGGTCGCCGCCTCGGTGCTGCTCAACGCCGCCGCCACACTGACCATCGCGCTCGGGGTCGCGTTCTCCCCGAAGCTGCGCGCCGCCGTCCCGGAGAGCGCGGTGTTCACCGCCGGACTGCTCGGCTGCGCCCTCGCCTTCAGCCTGACCGGGCCGGTGCTGGCGGTGTCCGCGCTCAGCCGGCGGCGGGCGTACGTGATCGGCGCCGCGGTCGCCTTCGGCGCGGTCGGCTTCGCGCTGAACTTCGTCGCGTTGGCCTGGTCCCCGGCCCGGCCGCTGCGCTACCTCAGCCCGTTCCACTACTACGCCCCGGGCGACGTGCTCGGCCACGGCGGCGTGCCCTGGGTGTCGCTGGGCCTGCTGATCGGCGTCGGCCTGCTCGGGCTCCTGGCGGCGTTCCGGCTGCTGGAACGGCGCGACCTGGCGATCTGAGCGCGGCGGCGGCCGGTCCGCCGGGCCGACCGCCCTGCGTGGCATGCCCGGCTGTGCCCCGTCCGGCGCACCGAGAGCACGGACCGCACCCCGACGGACCGGCCGCCGGGCGGCTCCGGCATGCTGTACCCCCGCCGACCCGGCGGCGACGATCATCCTGCACGGACGGACCGATGGACAGCAGCGACCACAGACCCGCCCCACCCCTCGGGGGACGGGGCCCGACGGCCCGACGGACGCCCTGGACGGCGGTGGTGACCGCACTGGCGGTCGCGGCATTGGCCGGCTGGGCTGCCACCACCGCCCCGGACTGGAACGGGCCGTGCGCCCCGGGTTTCCCCGGGGTGCAGGAGCTGCAGGACGACCTCCCGTCCTTCGCCTGCTTCACCGTGGGCGAACGGACGGCCACGGGCTACCGGTTGGACGTCCGGTACTCGGGCCAGGAGCACGACCGGGACGAGGCGATGGCCCTCGCCCGCTCCGAGGCGGGGGTGTTCTGGCAGCGCTTCCCCTACCCGGTGTCGAGCGTGCACATCGACACCACCGCGGCGTTCGGCGAGTCGGCGGTCAAGCAGGTCACCCTCGACGCGGGCGAGTTGACGTCCCGGTTCGGCCCGCAGCGGGTCGCGCCGGATGCCCGCTTCCCCGAGCGACCCGTCGGGCGCACCGAGATCGTGTTGTGGTCCGCCTGCGGCCTGCTGCTCGCCGTCGCGGCGGGGCTGCTGCTCCGCCGTCCACCGCAGGGCCGTTCGCCGTGGCGCCGTCGGCCGGGGCGCCGGTCGGGAGGCCGGACGGGTGGCCGGACGGACGGGCGGCCGGGGGCTCAGTAGGCCCGGGCCGCGGCCAGCAGGCGCTCGCGGACCAGCGCGACGTGCGGGTTGGCCGAGCCGGCCGGGCGCCGGACCAGATAGGCGGTGTTGATCGGCGGGTCGGCCGGCTCGTGGAGCAACACCATTGCGCCGGAAGCGAGTTCGGCCCGGCAGAGGTAGCCGGGCAGCACGCTCCAGCCCGCGCCCGCCGTCACCGCGGCGAGCACCGCCCGAAGGTCCGGCACGGTGACCGCCGCCCGGGCGTGCAGCCGCCGGTCGAAGACGTGCCGCCAGTAGCGGCGGGCGATCGGCAGGTCCTCGGCGTAGCTGAGCAGCGGCACGTCCGCCAGGGCCTCGGGCAGCTCCCGGCCGGACAGCCGCTCGGCCCACACCGGGGCGGCGACCAGCACGAACTCCTCGTCGGCCAGCGGCTCGGCCAGCAGCGTCCGGCCGCGCGGACGGCGGGTGGCGACCACCAGATCGTGCCGCCCGGCCCGCAGCTCCTCCAGCAGCGGGTCGGTCAGCCCGCCGGTCACCCGCAGCCGGACGCCCTCGGCGACCAGCGGCGCCAGCTCCGCCAGCAGGACGGTGCCCAGGAACTCCGCCGGCCCGGCCAGGTGGACCGGCTCCGGCACGCCGGAGCCGCGCCCGTCGGCGACACCCGCCAGCCGGTCCAGCGGCTCCGCCAGGCGGGCGGCGAGGTCGTCGGCGTACGGCAGCGGGCTGACCCCGCGAGCCCGGCGTTCGAAGAGCTCCCGGCCGAGTCGCTGCTCCAGCGCGCGGATCTGCGCGGTCACCGTGGACTGGGAGAGGCCCAGCAGGTGCGCGGCCGCGGTGAAGGAGCCCGCGCGGTGCACCGCGAGGAAGGTCCGCAGTTGGTTGAGGTCCAGCGGGCCGGAGCCCGGCAGCAGCCGATCGCTCATACCGCGAGCCTACGGGATCCCGATGGCTGGGCCGCCCGTGGGAGCCATCGGAATTCCGATGCCCGGCATCGCGTGGCCCATTGGTTCCCGTGGGCTCGCCCGGTCTAGCGTCGACGACGTGAGCGCCGCGGCGGGGTCGTCGCGGCGGGGACCGCATCACCGCAGCCACTGGAGGCACCCACCATGGCCGACATCCTGTTCGTCCTGACCGGCTCGGACGTCTGGACGCTGAACGACGGCACCAAGCACCCGACCGGCTTCTGGGCGGAGGAGGCCGTCGTCCCGTACCAGGCCTTCACCGCGGCCGGCCACCGGGTCACCGTCGCCACCCCGGGCGGGGTCGTCCCGGTCGCCGACCGGGCCAGCCTGACCGACCCGGGGATCACCGGGGCGCTGGAGGCGATCGACGAGTTCCGCCGGCCGCGCGTGCTGGCCGAGGTCGACCCGGCCGACTACGACGCCGTCTTCTACCCCGGCGGCCACGGCCCGATGGAGGACCTGGCGGTCGACGCCGACTCCGGCCGGCTGCTCGCCGCCGTGCTGGCCTCCGGCCGACCGCTCGGCGTCGTCTGCCACGGCCCGGCCGCGCTGCTCGCCGCCCGCACCGAGGACGGCGGCTCGCCGTTCGCCGGGTACCGGCTGACCGGCTTCACCAACGCCGAGGAGACCCAGGCCGGCCTCGCGGAGCGCGCGCCCTGGCTGCTCCAGGACCGGCTGGTCGCGCTCGGCGCGGACTTCGAGGAGGGCGAGCCCTGGGCGCCGCACTCGGTCGTCGACCGCAACCTGGTGACCGGTCAGAACCCGGCCTCCTCCGCCCTGGTGGCCGCCGGGCTGCTGGACCGGCTCTCGGCGTAGCAGCGGCGCCCCGGACCGACCCGGACGGATGAGCGGTCGGCCGTACGTGTGCGTCGTACCGTGCGTACCCACCGATCGCCCGTCCGGGTGGTGTGTTCGGGACAGGCTCCGCAGACGCCGACGGGAACGGTGGCCGCCCGCGAGCATACGGCCATGATCACGCTACGCCGTACCACCGTCGCCGCGGTCGCCGCCTGTGCCGCACTGATCGCACCGCTGCTCCCCGCCGCCGCCCAGGCCGCGCCGCTGCCCGTCGCCAAGGTCGCGGGCGGCGGCGCCGAGCACCGGGTGGACGCCTACCTGGACAGCGTCCGCAACGACCCGGAGGCGCTGCGGCGCTTCCTCTACCAGCTGCCCAAGGGCGGCGACCTGCACAACCACCTCTCCGGAGCCGTCTCCACCGAGCTGCTGATCCGGCTCGCCACCGAGGACGGGCTCTGCATCGACACCGCGACCCTCACGGCACAGGTGGCGCCGTGTTCGGCGACCGCCCGTCCGGCCGCCGACGCGGAGTCCGACCCGGACTTCCGCCGACAGGTGATCAGGGCCTGGTCGATGCAGGACTTCGTGCCCGGCGCCGAGTCCGGCCACGACCACTTCTTCGCCACCTTCGGCAAGTTCGGCGAGGCCAGCTGGCGCCACCCCGGCCGGATGCTCGCCGAGGTCACCGACAGCATGGCGGACCAGCAGCAGAGCTACCTGGAGACCATGCTCACGCCGGCCTCGGTGAGCGGCTCGGCGCTCGCCGCCAAGGTCGGCTTCGACCCCGACTTCGAGGCGATGCGCGAGAAGCTGCTCGCCGACGGCGGCATGGCGCAGGTCGTCGCCGACGCCCGCGCCGAGGCCGACCGGATGTTCGAGGAGTACGAGGACACCCAGAACTGCGACACCGACCGGCCGGCCAAGGGCTGCTCCGTCACCGTCCGGCTCATCTCCCAGGCCGCGCGCACCTCGACGCCCGCCCGGGTGTTCACCCAGCTGATGCTCGGCATGGAACTGGCCAGCCAGGACGACCGGTTCGTCGCGGTCAACCTCGTCCAGCCGGAGGACGCCCCGGCCTCGCTGGAGAACTACGACCTGCAGATGCGGATGCTGGACTTCCTGCACCCGCTCTACCCGAAGGCCCACATCACCCTGCACGCCGGCGAGTTGGTCCCCGGCCTGGTCAAGCCCGAGGACCTGCGCTTCCACATCCGGGAGGCGGTGCTCACCGGCCACGCCGAGCGGATCGGCCACGGCGTGGACGTCGTGCACGAGGACGACTCCGCCGAGCTGCTGAACACCCTGGCCGAGCGGCACACCCTGATCGAGGTGCCGCTGACCAGCAACGAGCAGATCCTCCAGGTCTCCGGCCCGGACCACCCGTTCCCGCTCTACCGGCGGCACGGGGTGCCGACCGCCCTGGCCACCGACGACCCCGGGGTCTCGCGCGGCGACATCACCGAGGAGTACCAGAAGGCCACCACCCGCTACGCGCTGGGCTACCGGGACCTGCGGAACCTGGCCCGCACCTCGCTGGAGTACGGCTTCCTGCCCGGCCGCAGCCTCTGGCAGGACCGGGACCGCTTCGAGCCCGTGTCGGAGTGCGCGTCCGACGTGCTCGGCGGCGACCACCCGAGCGCGGGGTGCGAGGCGCTGCTGGCGGCCAGCCCCAAGGCCGAGCAGGAGTGGCAGCAGGAGTGCGCCTTCCGGGAGTTCGAGGCGGCCGTGGTGCGGCACGACATCTGACGGCCGTGGAGTGGCCGCCCGTGAACTGCCCGCCGCCGGGTGACCTCCGTCGACTGCCCGTCGCCGGGTGACCGCCGTCCGCCGGGGCGTCGCCGGACGGCGGGCCGTGTCAGCGGAGGTCGTCGGCGGTGAGGGGGTGCCCCGCCCAGATCCGGCCGGAGGCCTGTTCGGGGTACCGGACGGTCTCCGAGCGGGCGTCCAGGACCCGGGTGAGTCGCCCGTCCGGCTCGAAGGCGGGCCAGCCCGGGTCCCCGGTGGTGGCGAACCGGACCCAGGACCGCTGCAACTCCTGCGAGACCCGGACGGCCTCCGGGGAGGGCGGGTCGCCCAGGAGCCGGCGTCCCGCGGGGCTGCCCAGGGTGCCGAACGCCAGCGGGACGTCCAGGGCGTGGCAGGCGCCGAACACGCCGCCCGCCGCAGGGGCGGGGAAGGTCAGTTCGAAGAGGTACGAGGTGCCGCCGGCCGCGGCGTTGGCCTCGGCGAGCCGGAGGGACGGCATCCGGAACAGCGCGTCGGAGCTCACCGTTTCGAGGAGGTCCGCGGCGGTGGCCCCCGGGTACGCGGCGCGGTACTCGTCCGGTGCGGTCGGCCACGGGGCGTACAGCTCCAGGGCGAGGCGGGCCTCCTCCTCGGTGTAGCTGCCGTGTCGGCCGCTGAGGACGCTGAACAGCCGGAACTCGTCGCGGGTGTGACCGGCCAGGAGCTCGATGCCGTCCGTCCGTCCGGAGTCGAGGGCCGACCAGGGCGTGCCGCGCAGGACCTCGCCGTCGACCACCGGGATCGTGGCGATGCCGGCCTGCGCGAGCCGCCCCCAGCGGGCGAGGTGCTGCGGGAGCGCCGTGCCGAGGTCGGTGACCGCCGCGGCCAGGCGCCAGGGGTCGACCTCGGCCAGCGCGGCGGCCGTCGGGGTGGTGCCGAGCTGCTTCGCGAGCTCGGCGGTGACCTCGGCCGCCAGCGCCGGGGTGCAGAACCGGCCAGGGACGCTGTGGGTGACGATCCGTCGGAACAGGCCGCGCGCCCCGTCCACGGTCAGCAGCGCGGCGATCGAGCCGGCGCCCGCGGACTGGCCGGCGACGGTCACCCGGTCCGGGTCGCCGCCGAACCCGGCGACGTTGCGCCGCACCCACTCCAGCGCCGCGATCTGGTCGAGGAAGCCCCGGTTGGCCGGGGCCCCCTCCAGCAGTGCGAAACCCTCCGCGCCCACCCGGTAGTTGACGCTCACCACGACCAGTCCGGCGCGGGCGAGCTCGACCGGGTCGTACATCGGGTCGTTGGCCGTCCCCGAGATGTAGCCGCCGCCCGGGAGCCAGACCAGCACCGGCAGCCCCCCGCTGTCCGGGTGCGGGGTGCAGACGTTGAGCGTGAGCCAGTCGGTGCCCGTGGACGGTTCGCCCGCGGGCAGCGGACCGGACTGCGGCGCGACGGGGCCGAACTCGAAGGCCTCGCGGACGCCGTCCCAGGGCTCGGGCGGGGCGGGGGCGGCGAAGCGGAGCGGTCCGACCGGCGGCTGGGCGTACGGGATGCCGCGGAAGACCGCGAGCCCCCGGTCCAGGAAGCCACGGACGGTCCCCTCGGTGGTGCGGACGACGGGCTGCGTGAGCATGTGGACACTCCTCCCTCGGAGCGCCGCCCGCGGGGCGTCGCGGGCGGCGCTGTTCGAGATGCTGCCACCGTTCGCCGACGCGAGGGCGGCCGATCGGAGGAGTGTCCGGGCCGAATCGGGGCGCCGGGGTGTCGAGTCGCGGCTCGGCACCCCGGGGCCGTGGCCGGGGCCGACGTGGGCGGCGGTGGGGGCGTGGGCGGGGGCGGTGGCCGGGGATGCGGGCGGGGCGGGGAGCACGGGGCGCCGGGGGCGTGGCAGGCTGACCCGGGTAGCACCGCAGCCCGCGACCAGGAGCACCACCATGGACCGACCCGCCACCTTCCGCCTCGACGCCACCGACTTCGGACACCCGGCGGGCATCCTGGCCGCCGCCGAGCGGGCCGAACGCCGGGGCATGGACCGGCTGGTGGTCGCCGAGACCGCGTACGACCCGTTCCTCCAGCTCGCCCGCGCCGCCGACCGGACCACGTCGATCGAACTCGCCACCGGCATCGCGGTGGCCTTCGCCCGCACCCCGATGACCCTGGCCTACCAGGCCTGGGGGCTGCACGCGGCCTCCGGCGGACGGGCCGTCATCGGGCTGGGCTCGCAGGTCAAGCCGCACATCGAGAAGCGCTTCGGGATGCCCTGGGACCGTCCGGCCGCCCGGATGTGCGAGTACGTGCACGCGGTGCGGGCGATCTGGCACAGCTGGCAGACCGGTGAACGGCTGCGCTTCCGGGGCGAGTTCTACACCCACACGGTGATGACGCCGGTCTTCTCGCCGGACCCGGTCCCGGCCGGCGTGCCGCGGATCCTGCTGGCGGGCGTCGGACCGCTGATGACCCGCACCGCCGGGGCGGTGGCGGACGGCTTCCTGAGCCACCCGTTCTCCTCCACCGCGTACCTGACCGAGCAGGTGCTGCCGGGGCTGACCGAGGAGCGGGCGCGGGCCGAGGCGGAGGGCGCGGTGTGGACGCAGCGCCCGTTCGAGGTCGTCGGCAACGTGCTCACCGCGACCGGCCGCACCGAGGAGGAGTTGGCGGCCAACCGGGCCGCGACCCGCGAGCGGCTCGCCTTCTACGCCTCCACGCCCGCCTACCGTCCGGTGCTGGCGCAGCACGGCTGGGAGGGCCTGCAGGAGGAACTGCACGCCCACTCGGTGCGCGGGCGCTGGGCGGAGATGGCCGCGCTGGTCGACGACGAGGTGTTCGACACCTTCGCGGTGTCCGGGCCGGTCGAGGAGGTCGCCCGGGAGATCCGCCGGCGGTACGCGGGCCTGGTCACCCGGCTCTCGGTCAGCCAGCCCGAGAGCGCCGATCCGGAGCTGGGCCTGGACGTCCTGGCAGCGGTGCGCGCCCTGGACTGACGCGCGTGCTGCGGCCGCCTGCCGCCGACTCGCCGCCCTGCGGTTCCTTGCCGTCTCGCCGTCTCGCCGTCCCTTGCCGCCTCGCGGTCCGTCCCGTGCCGGCCCGGCTGGTTCCCGGCAGACTCCGCCCGCGGCCGAACGGAACCAGGTGTGCCGCGAACGCAATCGGCCGTCGATCGGGCAGTGGACGATCAAGTCCGGGCAGATTCGTGCAACGGGTCTCCGGTGGTGAGGGCGGGGGGCAGGATCGCGATGGCAGGCCGGACCGTGCGATGGGACGTGGAGTTCCAGGCCTGTCATGTCTTGGCCATCCGTTCCCCGGCCAGCCGCTGCCGATCGTGGGGGTGCCCGCGTGTCCTTGTCCGACGACCGCCCGGCCGACTACGACCTGGCGGACTGCTGGGACCCCGTCGAGGCCGACGAGGCCGACGAGTTGGCCGACCCGGACGAGTTCCTGCGCGTCTGCGCCGAGCTGACCGGCTTCGACGTGCCCGAGCTGCGCGCCACCGGCATGGTGGACGAGCACCACCGCACGGTGCTGGCCCACCGGGTCCGCGACGAGCACGCCCTCGTCCACCTCTGGTACGTCGGCGCCTGGCCCGGCGAGGCACCCAGCTCCACCCGCGCCCACGACCAGGGCCTGGTCTGGCGGACCTTCCGGGCCACCCCGCCCGGCGCCGCCGCGCCCGGGCACGGCAGTTGGGCCGAGGCACCCCCGGGCGGTCCACCCCCGGGCGGTCCACCCGCGGTCGAGTCCTCCCCGGCCGGGACACCCCGGGCCGAGGCGCCCCGAGGCGGCGACGGCCGATGAGCGCGCGCTGGGACGCCGTCGTGGTCGGCGCGGGCTTCGCCGGCTCACTGGTCGCCCACCGGCTCGGCGCGCAGGGCTGGCGGGTGCTCGTCCTGGAGGCCGGCCTGGCCGCGCCCACCGGCGCCGAGGCCTCCGCCGCCCACCGCGCGGCCGGGGGCGGGCCGCCCACCTCGCCCTACCCGCACAGCCCCGAGGCACCGTCACCGGACGTCACCGACCTCACCGGACTGCCGGGCGGCGGCTTCACCGCCACCGGCCACCTCCGCCAGTACGGGCCGCTGCCCTACGCCAGCGGCTACCTGCGCGCCAACGGCGGCACCGGTCTGCTCTGGACCGGACTCACCCCGCGCATGCACCCCGAGGACTTCCGCACCGGCGACCTCGGGCACGGCCGCAACTGGCCGATCGGCTACCACGACCTGGAGCCGCACTACCGCGACGCCGAGCGCGAACTCGGCGTCGCCGCCGACGCCGAGGAGCAGCGCAGCGCCGTCGGACTGCCCATCCCGGACGACTACGCCTTCCCGATGCGCGCCATCCCCGCCAGCTTCCTCGACCGGCAGCTGGCCGACGCCCTCGACGGCCGCACCGTCCGCGACCCCGCCGTGCCCGGCCCCGCCCGACTCGCCGTCACCGCGACCCCGCACGCCCGCAACGGGACACCGACCAGCCCCGGCACCGCGCGGGGACCGCTCTGCGCGGGCAGCGCCGGCTGCGTCCCGGCCTGCCCGACCGGCGCCAAGTACACCCCGCTGCGCACCCAGGCCCGCTGGGCGGCCGGGGTCGAGCTGCGCACCGGGGCCGTCGTCAGCCGGGTGCTCGCCGACCCGCGGACCGGCCGGGCCACGGCCGTCGAGTACCGCTCCGGCGACGCCACCCACCGGGTGGAGGCGGACCTGGTGGTGCTCGCCGCGCACGCGATCGAGAACGCCCGGCTGCTGCTCCTCTCCGGTCTGGCCAACGGCAGCGACCAGGTCGGGCGCAACCTCATGGACCACCCGGCCCTGCTGACCTGGGGCCTGATGCCCCGCCCGGTCGGCCCCTTCCGGGGGCCGGGTTCCACCAGCGGCCTGGAGGCCTTCCGCTTCGGCCCGGGCCGCGGCCACCGGGCGCCGTTCCGGATCGAGATCGGCAACTGGGGCTGGTCCTGGGCCGGCCGGGCGCCGGAGGCGGAGGCCGCCGCGCTGCTCGCCACCGGACTGCGCGGCAAGGAGCTGCGCGAGCGCCTCGGTGACCGGCTCGGCCGTCAGTTCTCGCTCCAGTTCGAGCTGGAGCAGCCCGCCGACCCGGCCAACCGGGTCACCCTCGACCCGGAGCGGCGCGACCCGCTCGGTCTCCCCGCCCCGGCGATCCGCTACGACCTCTCCGACTACGTCCGCGAGGGCATGGCCTCCGCCCGGGCCGTCTCGGACCAGCTCTTCGCCCTGCTGGGCGCCGAGGACCACACCGCCTATCCGGCGGTCTCCTGGCCCGGCCGGCTGGAACACCGGGGAGCCGTCCACGGCTACCGCGGCGCGGGCCACGCCGGCGGCACCCACGTCATGGGCGACTCGCCCGCCACCTCCGTGGTCGACCACGGGCAGCGCTGCTGGGAGCACCCCAACCTGTACGCCGTCGGCTGCGGCTCGATGCCCTCCCTCGGCACCTCCAACCCCTCGCTCACCATGGCCGCGCTCGCACTGCGCAGCGCCGAGCGGATGCACCGGGACCTCCTGGAACTGCACCGACCCGCCCAGGTGACGTCCCCGGCCCCCTCCTCCCGCACTCCCGAACCTCCTTCGTCCTCGGAGTCCTCATGACCGGCCTGCCGCTGCCGCCCGTCCCGGAGCCCTACCACCTGCCGTTCCACTACGGTGCGCTGCACAACATCGGCGTCGACTACCTGGTCGATCGCGAGCGGGCGCGCGAACTGCTCGGCAAGCGCCACCCCGGGCTGAACGCCGCCTCCTTCGACGGCGGGGCCTGCGTGTCGCTCAACTACCAGCTCTACTTCGCCCAGTACCCGAACGGCGGCGGCATCACCCAGGAGCTGGAGATCAACCTGATCGCCCACCCGGTGTTCGCCGAGGACCGGATCCCGGTGGTCGACTACGGCCAGTACGCCCGGGGTCACGACCAGACCAAACTGCTCGGCATCGCCCGGCTGCACGTGCTCTGTGACAACCCGCTCGCCATCGACGCCGGACGCCGGCTCTACGCCGAGCCCAAGCACCCGGGCTGGTTCGAGACCACCCTGCCCTCCCTCAACGCGCCCGCCGTGCGCGAACGCTGGTCCGTCACCTGCCGCCGCGCCACCCTCGGTCCGGACGGTCTGGACCGCCACGACGAGGAACTCCTCACCCTGGACGTGAACCTGGTCGGTCTCACCCCCGAAGCGGTCAACAACACCCCGATCACCGGCTACGGCACGGACGACGAGGGCAGGCTGCTCGCCGGTCCGCTCAACGTGTACCAGCCGTACCGCTACTACGCCCTGGACGACCGCACCGCCGAGCGCGTCCGGCTCGACCTCGGCAACCCCGCCGAGGAGTCCGCCCGCGACCTCGCCCACCTGATCGCCGACGCCCCGGCCGCCGGGGTCTGGACCTACCAGTCCCCGCCGGTGGCCGCCCACAACCAGGCCTACTACGTCCGATGACGGCCGGCCGCGTCACCGCCGGCCGCCTCACCGCCGGCAGCACCGCCGTCCGCCGGGACATCGCCCACGGCCGGGTCTGGACGGCCATGCCGTACACCGTCCTCGCCGACGACGGGGCCACCCTGACCCTGACCGCCCGCCCCGGCACCGCGATGCTGGCCCCCCGAAGCTGGACCGCCTCGCTGCGCGCCGGCGACGACGCGGCCCGCAAGCTCGGCATCAGGGACCTCGCCGCCGGCCACTGGGAACTCGACCACTGGGTCTGGCGCGACACCGTGGTCCTCAGCCGTTTCACGGCCGGGGAACACTACAGCGTGCACCGCTTCCTGACCCCCGAGGGCCGACCGCTGCACTGGTACGTCAACTTCGAGCGCCCGTACCGGCGGACGGCCATCGGGATCGACACCCTCGACCTCTTCCTCGACCTGGTGATCACCCCCGACCTGTCGACGTACGCCTGGAAGGACGAGGACGAGTACGCCCAGGCCCGACGCCTCGGCCTGATCGACACGGCCACCCACCGGGAGCTGGAACACGCCCGTGAGCTGGCACTCGCTCAAGCCCTGGAGCACAGCGGGCCGTTCGCTCCCGACCCGGACACCTGGACGCTGCCGCCCCCGGGCCCGCTGCCCGTCCTGCCGACCGCCGCGCTCAGCACCCCCACCGGGTGAGCCCGGGGCCGGCCTGCTAGGGTCACGCCTCGACATGGACGACACCGACCGGATGGATGACGTCGAGGCGCTGCGCCACCTGCACGACGGCGGGGACTACCGCCGGCTGGCCGAACGGACCTCGAACCCGGAGGTGCTGCGCGAACTGGCCGTCCGAGCCGAGTTGCCGTTCGTCTGGCACGCGATAGCGCGGAACACCGCCACGCCCGCCGAGGTGCTGGTCGCGCTCTCCACCCGGCGCCACACGACCAGCAACGACAACTGCCTGCTCCAGCTGGTCGCCGCCCACCCCGCCCTCACCGGCCCGGACCTGGACGGCCTGGTGGACGTGCTGGCCGTCCGGCTGAGGGAGGGCGACCGTCCGTACGCGGCGGTGCTGGAACTGGCCCGGCGGCCGGAGCCGGCAGTCGAGCGGCTCAACTGGCTGGGACACCTGCAGGGGGCCTCGACCTCGCTGCGCCGGGGCATCACCCGGGCGCTGGCGACGCGCCCCGACCGGTGAGCGCGGCCGGATCGGTCGGCGTCGCCGGTTCGTGTCCGCCGAGCCGGTCCGGGCCTGCTTCGGTTGCCTCCGGGCCGGCCGTCGGCTTGGCCGCTGGGGGGTCTGCCGCCGTGGCAGTCGCCCTGGACCACCGTCCGGCCAGCACAGTGCCGACGACCAGCTGGAGCTGGTGGTAGAGCATCAGCGGCAGCACCAGCAGCCCCGCCTCCGGCCCGAACAGGACGGTGGCCATCGGCAGGCCGTTGGCCAGGCTCTTCTGCGAACCACACAGCACCGCCGCGATCCGGGCCGGTCGGTCGAGCCCCAGCAGTCGCGCCCCCGCCCCGGTGGCCGCCAGGGCCGCGGCGAGCAGGGCGAGGAGCACCGCGAGCAGCCCGAGCAGGGCGGTCGGCGTGGCCAGGCCCCAGATGCCCTGGGCCACCGCCGCGCTGAACGCCGTGTAGACCACCAGCAGGATCGAACCGCGATCCACCGGCGTCAGCACCCGTTTGTGACGGGCCAGCAGGCCGCCGATCCACGGCCGCAGCACCTGCCCCAGCAGGAACGGCGCGAGGAGTTGCAGCCCGATCCGCAGCAGCCCGTCGGCGGACAGCTCGGTGTGCGAGCCCAGCAGCCAGGCTGCCAGCAGCGGGGTGAGGACCAGCCCCGCCAGACTGGAGTAGGTGCCCGCGCAGATCGCCGCCGGGACGTTGCCCCCGGCGGCGCCGGTGAGCGCCACCGAGGACTGCACCGTCGAGGGGACCAGACAGAGGAACAGCACCCCGGTCTGCAACGGCCCGGTCAGCGGAGCGGGCGTGAGCAGCGCGGTGGCCGCCCCGAGCAGCGGGAAGAGGCCGAAGGTCGTGGCGAGCACCAGTCCGTGCAGCCGCAGGTGCCGCAGCCCGGCCAGCGTCTCGCGGGTGGACAGACGAGCGCCGTAGAGGAAGAACAGCAGCGCCACCGCGAGGTCGCAGGCGGCCTCGGCGGCCCGCGCCGCTCCGCCCGAGGCGGGGAACAATGCGGCCAGGCCGACCGTCCCGGCCAATGCGACCACGTACGGATCGAGCCACCGCGGCCGCAGCCCGTGCAGCCGGTGCAGCCGGTGCAGCAGGGCCCGGTGCGGTGGCCGCGGCCGGCGCGCGCGAAGCCCGTCCGCGCGCGCCTCGGGCGGCTGCTCCGGAAGAGCCGAGCCGTCGGTCACGGGCCGCCTCCCGGGACCGGGCGCAGTGCCCGCCCGGCGGCGGGCCCCGGGCCCAGCAGACCGCCCACCAGCGAGCCCGCGCCGTCGTGGTCGCTCCCCGCCGAACCGCTGCCGTTCTGGAGGTTGGCCGTGCGGTCGACCTCCAGCCACGAGTCGGCGTGGGAGTTGTCCACGACCGTGATCAGGCTGTCGGCGGCCGCGGGTACGGCGCCGACCGCGAACAGCGCGCCGACCCCCGTCAGCCCCAGCACGCCGACCCGCAGCACGCCGGTCCGCAGCACGCCGACCCGCAGCACGCCGACCCGCAGGACGGCTGCGGTCGGGGGCGGGGCGGGCCCGCGCTGCCCGGCCCTCATACCGTCACCGCCGTCAGCCCCCGGGAGCGGGAGATGTTCCGCTCCAGCAGTTCGGTGGACTCCCGCACGCCGACCTGCCGGTCCTCCTCGGCCGACGCGGGCAGCCGTCCGTCGGCGACCTTCAACCCGGCCAGCGCCTCCTCCATGGCCCGGTGCGCGGCGAACAGGCACGGCGTGCTGTAGATGGCCACGTCCACCCCCAGCTCCGTCAGCTCCGAGAGCGACAGCCGGGGGGACTTGCCGCCGGCGATCTGGTTGAACAGCAGCGGCTTGTCGCCGACCACGGCGCGGATCCGGCGGATCCACTCCTCGCTGCGCACGCCGTCGACCAGCACCACGTCGGCGTCCGTGGCGGCCAGCGCCCGGGCGCGGCGCAGGATGTCGTCCTCCTCGGTGGCGTCCGTCCGGGCGACGACCACGAGGTCCGTCCGGTTGGCGAGGACGAGCTCCAGCTTCTCCAGGTACTCCTCCAGCGGGAGGACCTGCTTGCCGTCCGCGTGCCCGCACCGGCGCGGCCGTTTCTGGTCCTCCAGGATCACGCCCGAGGCGCCGATGCGTTCGAGCCGGCGCACCACATGGCAGGCCACCTCGGGATCGACGTAGCCGTCGTCGATGTCGACCAGGAGGTGGTGCCGGGGGAACGCGCCGCGCAGCCGCTCGACGAATCCGACCATGTCCGGCCAGGCGATGAAGCCGATGTCGGGCAGCCCGTAGTAGGAGGCCGCGAAGCCGAAGCCGGAGACGAACATGCCGTTGTAGTGCTCGGCCGCGATCGAGGCCGAGTACATGTCGTAGACGCCGATCAGGGGCGTGGTGCCGGGGCCCGCGATCTCCGCCCGGAGCCGCTGCCCGGGGGCGCCCTCCATCGTGGTTCCGTGGAACAAGGCCTTCTCCTCACCTGGGATGACTTTGCCTGAACTTGGTGTCCGCTAGACCAAACTGAGGTGTCATCACTATGCGCCCTTTAATGTTCCGTGGGCAAATATTTAAAGGAGATTCACCCGTTGGAGTGAAGGTGCGGAGGCAATAGGAACATCGCCAAATACGGCCACATGTCGAATTCCATGGGTCGAACGGGTGTGAAAGGGGCGACTCACCGGGGCCGGCGGTCGGGCGGAAGCAGCGCGCCCGCGCGCTTTACGGTGCGGATGACGGGCGCCGTCTCGATCGCCCGGATCCCGTCCAGCGCGGCGATCCGGGTGGTCAGGTAGCGTCCGAGGTGCAGCGGGTCCCGGCAGTTGACGGCTGCGAGCAGGTTGGTGGGCCCGGTCGTGTGCGCCACCAACGACACCTCCGGGTGCTCCGCCAGTGCGGCGGCCGTCGCGGCGAGCCGCGAGGGCCGTACGGACATCCACAGCCGGGCCTCGGCGCGGAAGCCGAGCACCGCGGGCGGGACGTCGACCAGGAGGGTGAGCACCCCGGCCGCGCGCAGCACGGCGAGCCGGCGTCGCACGGTGGACTCCGACCAGCCGGTCGCGGTGGCCAAATCGGCGTGGCTCGCCCGTCCGTCCCGCGCCAGCAGGTCGAGCAGCGGGCGGTCGGCGGGCCCCAGCGAGACCCCGGCGGCGTCCGAGCGGTCCAGGACGTCCGAGAGGCCCGAGGCGCCGGCGGCGTCCGCGGCGTCGGTGGCTCCGGAAGCTTCGACGGGCGGGGCGAGAAGCGCGGCCTGCTCCGGGCCCAGCCGGGCGGGCCCGGCCCAACCGTTCGGCAGCACGAGGCTTTCGAGCAGCAGGTGGGCGGAGACGGCGGTGACCCGGCCGGTCCGGGGGAGCTTGTGCAGCAGCAGCGCCTCGCTCTCGTCGGCGGTCGGGGTCTGGACCGTGCACGAGATCTCGGTGCCGCCGGAGAGCAGGTGGACGTAGGCGGTGTCGGGCCGGGCGGCGAGGGCCCCGGCGATGGCGGTGGCGGCGTCGGGCGTGCACTGCACCCGGACGGTCCAGGCGTGGTACCCGAGGCGGGTGCCGTTCAGGCCGCCCACCACCCGGAGGACCCCGGCGGATCGGAGCCGGCGGTAGCGGCGGGCGGCGGTGTTCTCGGAGACGCCGAGGGCCTTGCCGATCAGACGGAACGGGGCCCGTCCGTCGATCTGCAGCGCGTGCACCAGGGCGCGGTCGGTCTCGTCCAGGGTGACGGTATCCGTCTTCATGGGCCGCCAGTGTGGCAGGTCCCGTCGCATTCGCGGGCATGCGTGGCGTGCCGACGGCCCCGGGTCGGACGGTGGGGCGTCCGAAGTGCCGGTCCTGACAAGCTCTCTGGAGGAAAGCCCCGTGCACAAGTGGTGGCCGTTGGTGGCGGTCTGTCTGGGTACCTTCCTGTTCCTGCTCGACACGACGGTGCTGATCGTCGCCCTGCCCGACATCGCGTCGGGGCTGAACGTCCAGGCGTCCGTGCTGCCGTGGGTGGTCGACGTCTACACGCTGGTGTTGGCCGTGCTGATGCTCACCGTGGGAGCGGTGGCCGACCGGTACGGTGCGCGCACGGTGTACCTGGTCGGTCTCGCGGTGTTCGGCGCCGCCTCGCTGGCCTGTGGACTGGCCCCGAACGTGGGCGTCCTGATCACCGCCCGCGGCGTGCAGGGCGTCGGCGGCGCGGCGATGGCGGTGACCGCCCTCGCCCTGCTCGGCTCCGGCTACCGGGGGCCGGACCTCGGGCGGGCGATGGGCGTCTTCGGCGCCGTGACGGGACTGGCCGCGGCGGTGGGGCCGGTGCTCGGCGGAGTCGTCACCCAGTACGCGAGTTGGCGCGCGGTCTTCTTCCTCAATCTGCCGCTCGTCGCCGTCACGGCGGCCCTGTCCCGGCGGGTGCTGCCGGTGCCCACGGGGCGTCGGACCGCCGGCGCCCGCATCGACCTTCCGGGCGCGCTCGCCTTCGCCCTGTGCGCGGGTTCGCTGACCTACGCCCTGTCGCTGCCGGGTGAATCACACCGGACCCCGGGGGGCGTCCTCGGCCTGTCGGCCGTCGTCGGAATCGCGCTGGCCGTCTTCGTCCGGGTCGAACTGCGCAGCCCCGCACCGCTGTTGGATCTGCGCCTATTCGCCCGGGCGTCGTTCTCGGCCGTGCTGACGTGTGTGGTCGCCGCCACTGCCGCGTTCGCGGCGCTCGTCTACACCTCGATCTGGTTGCAGTCCGGCCTCCGCCTCGGGCCGGTGCGCGCCGGGCTTGCGCTGCTGCCGCTCGCGCTCGCCTCCTTCGTCACCTCGCTGGTGACCGGCCGTCGACTGCACGGCCGTTCGCCGCGTGCCGTGCTCGGCACAGGACTGCTGCTGAGCGGGACCGGCTGTGCGCTGCAGGCCGGGCTGGGCGCGGACTCCTCCGCCGCCTCGCTCGCGGCGGGGCTGGTGCTGACCGGCGTCGGCGTCGGACTGTTGGGCCCTGCGACGGGTGCGGCGGTGTTCGCGGCGCTGCCTCCGGAGCGGGCGGGTGCGGCCGCCGGCGTCATGACGACCTTCCGGCAGTTGGGGCAGACCCTGGGCGTCGCGGCCTTCGGCGTGCTGTTCCGGCGGGGCGGCGGGGAGCCGTTCGAGGGACTGGAGCGGGTGCTGGTCGCCGCCGCGGCGGCCGGGCTCCTCGGCGCGGTGCTCGCCTTCGTGTTCGCGCCGAGGGCGGTACCGCGGGCGGAACCGGTGGCGCCGGCGGAACCGGGGGCGGCACCGGCGCCGACGCCCGCCCGCCCGCGCTGAGGCACGGACCGGAGCCGGCGGCCGGGCCAGGGAAGGGGCGGGGAGAGGCGGGGGTGGCGGCCCCGCCGGGGCTCAGGTGCTCGGCACCGGCGGTGCGGCGCGCCGCTCGCGCAGCGTCCGGAGCATCCGGCGGGTCGCCTTGGTGGCGACCGGCGGCAGCAGCTCCAGCGCCAGCCGGCGCGAGGCGGAGCGGTGGACGGGTGCCTTGACCTGGTAGTTGAGGCGCAGCACGGGCGTTCCGGCGATGGTGTCCTCGTCGACCGTGTAGCCCTCGGCCCGCCAGTCCCGTTCCAGCAGGACCTGGCGGGCCGCCGCGGCGTCGCCCCAGGTGCCGTAGAACTTCATCGGGGTGAGCAGCACCGGCTGCAGTCCGCCGGTGAAGACCGCCTCCCAGACCGCCGCGGAGACGCCCGGGGTGTGCTCGGATCGGTAGTCGTCCAGGGCGACCAGGCCGTTCTCGGCGAGTGCGGCCCGGGCGACGGCGATGTCTCCGGCCACGTGCTCGTACAGGTGGGAGGCGTCGACGTGGACGAACCGGCAGCTGCCCGCCGGTATCCGGCCGTCGGCCAGCACGGAGGTGGGGGCCTGGACGATCTCGGGCAGTTCGCGGTGGAAGGCGAGGTAGTTGGACTCGAAGGCGCTGCGGGTCAGCGTCTTGCGGTAGGACATGGCCATCTCGGCGGCGTTGTCGTCGTCGTCGGCCTCGGAGTCGAACAGGTCGCAGACGGTCAGCCGTTCGCCCGCCCGCAGGTGGTCGCCGAGCAGGACGGCGCTGCGGCCCAGGTAGCTGCCGAGTTCCAGGATGTCGCCGGTGACCCCGGCGGAGCTCTGGCTGGACAGCAGGTGGCCGAAGGCGGCTCGATCGAGACTGAAGAACCATCCGGGGATGTCGTCCCGCTTGAGCGGCGCGGGGCGGGCGGCTGCGGTCTCGGCAGTGGGCACGGCGGCCTCCAGGGGGACGGCGGGGCGCGGTGGCGGATCACGCCGCGGAGGGGTCGCCGAGGACGTGAGGCGGATCATCATAGCCACGCCGGGGCCCGGTGGAGCCAGGTGTGGAACGACCCTCTTCCTGTTGTCCGCTGGGCCGTCCGGGCGACCGGGGCCACTGGGGCCACTGGGGCCACTGGGCCAGGGGGGTTGTCGGGATCGCCGGGGCTAACTGGGCCGTCCGGACTGTTCCAGCTCCGCGATGGTCTCCTCCAGCCAGGCCCGCTCGGCCGCCGTGGACGCCCGGGCGACGAGCAGCATCCCGCGCCGGAACGGGTTGGGCTCGCGTTCGGCGCTGACCGGCCGGCCGTCGCCGTCGTGGAAGAAGCTGCTCGGCTCGGTCAGGAAGGCCAGGCGGCGGCGGAGGACGGCGGCCTGCCGGGGCGGGTCGGCGAGGTGGTGCAGGAACGTGACGAGCGTGAAGAAGCGCATCTGGTCGGTGATCTCGGCCTGCTCCGGGTCCGCCAGCCGTCGCAGCAGCTCGGTCCGGCCGGCCCCGGTCGGCTCCAGGGTCTGGCGCGGTGCGGCCCCGGTGCCCGGTTCGGTGCGGCGGGACAGCAGGCCGGCCTTCTCCAGCCGCGCGATGGCGGGGTAGAGCGCACCGTCGCTGACCGGGCGGACGTGGCCGGTCAGGCCGGTGATCCGGGACTTGAGCTCGTAGCCGTGCAGCGGCTGGTCGTACAGGAAGCCGAGGATCGCGAGGGTCAGCACGGCGAAGCCCTTCCGTCGGAGTGCGCCCGGTGGAGTGCCATATTACCTCTTGCCGATGTACCTCGAAACGATGTATCTCTCATCGAGGTCGCCGTTCAGGCCTCCGCCCGGGCGGTCCGGGTCGAGGTGGCGGCGGACCAGGGGAGGAACCAATGCGCGGGCACACGTCCCGACTCACGGCGCTCGCCGTACCCGTCTACGCGGAACTGCTGTCCGGAGTGATCGCCTCGGTGATCGGCACGCTCTGGGTGGCCGGCCTCGGCGGGGCCGCGGTCGCCGCCGTGACACTGGCCGGAACCGTCGAGAACCTGCTGCTCGGGCTCGTCCTGGTGGTCAGCTCCGGAACCAGCGTCCGGCTCTCCCACGCCCTCGGCGCGGGCGACCACGTCGAGGCCGCCCGGACCACCCGCGCCGCCTGGCGGCTCTGCGCCGTCGGCAGCCTCGCGCTCGCCGTCCCCGGCTTCCTGCTGCGCGACCGGCTGGCAGGCGTCTTCCTGGACGGCGAGGCCGCCGTCCGCGCCGCCGAGTACCTCACCGTCGCGTTCCCGGCGTTCGTGCTGTTCTTCGCCCAGCGCGTCGCCGACGAACTGTTCAAGGGCGCGGGCGACACCCGCACCCCGATGCGGATCGCCCTGCTCTCCAACGCGCTGCTGCTCGCCCTCGACCCCCTGCTGATCCTCGGCGGCGGTCCGCTGCCGGCCCTCGGCGTACCGGGCGCGGCGCTGGCCCTGGCCGCCTCACGGGCGATCGCCTTCGCCGTCACGCTACGACTGCGGGGACGGCGGTCGGAGTGGCGGTCGCGACGGCGGGCGGGGCGGCCGGAGCCGCGGCCGGGTGCGGCCGGGGCCACCGGAGCCGCCGGGGGAACGCGGGCGGCGGCGGTGCGGATCGTGCGTGCGGGAGCACCGTTCGGCCTGGACTTCACCGCCCGGATGGCCGTCGGCACCGCCCAGCTCGGGCTGGTCGCGGGCTTCGGCGTCGCGGCGGTGGCCGGGTACGGGGTCGGCTACCGCGTGCTGCTCGTCGTCACCATGGCCTTCTACGCGCTGCGCCAAGCCGCCGCGATCGAGGCAGCCCGCCTCACCGGCGCGGGGGAGGACGGCGCGCTGCGCTCGCTGCGCCGCGACACCGGACGCCTCGCCGCACTCGTCGGCGCCGCGGCGGCCCTGCTCTCCGCGACGCTCGCCGCCCCGCTGACCACGCTCTTCACTGACGACCGGGCGGTGGCGGCGCAGTCCGTCGGGTTCCTGCGGATGGCGGCGCTCTACCTGCTCCCGTACGCCCTGGTGGTGGCTCTCGGCGGTGCGTACCAGGCGGCCGGCGCCGGCCGCCCGGTCGTGCTCTCCGTACTGCTCGGCCTCGGTGCCCAACTCGCCACCTCGGCAGCCCTGTCGGGGCCGTGGGGAGTGTCGGGCGTGTGGCTCGGGCCGGCGGTGGGTGCGGCTCTGCAGCTCGCCCTGCTGACGGCCCTCACCCGCGACCGGGCGCAGCCGGGTTCGACGCCGGCGTCGAACCCGAGCACCGCAGCAACGCCGGACCCGAAGCCGAAGCCGCAAGCAGCACCGCTCCCGGCGGCGGCCCACGCACCACAGGAGCTCCAGCCGCTCGAATGACGCGCGACGGCGCGGACGTTCAGGGACGACCGGCCCCGCGAGCGCCGACGGGGTCACGGGCGTGCGGCGAACTCCCTTTGCCGGTCCGCTGCTCGACCCGGCAGCCGGGCCGCGAGCAGGATGCCGACAGCCGCCACCGCGGCCATCGCCAGCGTGGAGGGCGTCAGCGCAGCGCCGGGCTGCGCACGGCCGGCCGCGGTGGTGGCGAGTGCGATGCCCAGGGCGGGGCCGATGTTCAGCGCGGTCTGTTGCAGTCCGCCCGCGACACCGGCCTCGGCGGCGGCCGCGCCCCGGACCACCAGGGCGGTGGCGGTGGCCATCACCGCGCCGAAGCCCGCGCCCAGCAGCAGGAAGCAGCCGGCGATCGCGACGGTCCCGGAACCGGGCCCGAGCCGGGCGGTCAGCAGCGCGCCCGAGGTGACCAGGGCCGTTCCCGCCAGCACCACGGCCCGCTCACCGTGACGCCGCGTCACCCGGGCCGAGGTCGCCGCCGTCACGATCATCGCCACCGCGAGCGGCGCCGCCCGCAGGGCGCTCTGCAGGGGGTCGAGCCCCAGCACGTCCTGCAGGTAGTACGTCGCCGGGAAGAGCACGCCCTGGAGCGCCGCCGAGGCTGCGAGCAGGACGCCCAGCGGCGGTGCGACCGCCGGCGAGCGGAGCAGGTCGGGCGGCAGCAGCGGACGGGGGGTGCGCCGCTCGTGCCGGGCCAGGGCCAGGGCGAGGGCGGCGGCGGCCGCGAGCCCGAGCGCCGTGCCTGCCGACCAGCCGGAGTCCGGGAGGGCGACCAGGGTCTGCACCAGGCAGGCCAGGGCCAGCGCGAGCAGGGCCGCGCCCGGCAGGTCGAGCCCGCCGCCCCGGACGGCAGCCACGGGGCGTGCCGCGGCCGGCACGGCGAGGGCCGCCAGCAGCGCGGCGCCGGCCGGCAGCAGGCCGAACAGGAAGACCGACCGCCAGCCGAAGTGCGCGGTGAGCGCCCCGCCGACCAGCGGCCCGGCCGCGGCCGCGAGCCCGATCGCCGCCGTGCGCGCCGCGATCGCGCCGGCCAGCCGGTCGGCGGGCCAGGCAGCGCGCAGCATGCCGAGGGTGGCCGGCTGCAGCAGGGCGCCCGCGACGCCCTGCACCACCCGCAGGGCGATCACCCAGCCGATGCCGGGTGCGAGGGCGATCCCGGCCGAGGCCGCGGCGAAGCCCGTCACGCCGACGGCGAAGACCCGCCGGTGCCCGTAGCGGTCGCCGAGCCGGCCCGCGAACACCAGCAGGGCGGCGACGGTGACGAGGTAGCCCGTCCCGGCCCACTGCACGGCGGCGACGGACGCGTGCAGGTCGTGCTGGAGGACGGGCCGGACGACGGTCAGCGCGGTGCCGTCGAGGGCGACCAGGACGGCACCGGTGATGCTCGCGGCCAGGGTGAGCCGTCGGTGCAGCCGCGGCGTCACCGGGCGGCCGGACCGAGATGGGCGTCCAGCGCGGCGCGCAGCAGCGGTTCGACGTCCTCGCTGCCGGTGATGAGCCGCAGGCTGCCCCAGGTGCGCAGTTGGGCGAGGCCGTGCAGGTTGGCCCAGAGGGCGGCGGTGGCGACGGCCGGATCGCCGGAGCCCGGGTGCAGCTCGGCGACCAGGCCGACGAAGGTGAGGAACAGCGGCACGGTGGTGCGGCGCAGCTCCGCACCGCTGCCCTCCAGCAGGTCGTGACGGAACATCAGCTCGAACATGCCCGGGTTGGCGGCCGCGAAGCCGAGGTAGGCGCGGGCGAGCGCGTCGAGGCGGCCGCGGGCGTCGGCGCCGCTGCCGACCGCGAGGGCGTCGGCGCCGGCCATGGCGTCGGTGAGCCTGCCGAAGCCGTTCCGGGCGATGGCGGCGAGCAGCTCGCGGTGGGTGGGGAAGTAGCGGCGGGGCGCCCCGTGCGAGACCCCGGCGTGGCGGGCGATCTCGCGCAGGCCGAGCGCCTGGACGCCCCCGGTGGTCACCAGTTCGACGCCGGCGGCCACCAGTCGGGCGCGGAGGTCACTGTCCTGATCGGTCATGGACACTGTCTACCAGGCGCTCGTAGACAGTGTCTACTCGCCCCTGCGGGCAGCCCCGGGCAGAATCGGCGGCATGGACGAAGGCGGCGAGTCGGCCTGCTGGCTGGAGCGGGTGTGCCCGGAGTGCGGGCGGCTGCGCGAGCGGCCCGGACCGGCACCGTGCGAGCACTGCGGCGCGGCCGCGGACGACGCCCCGCACACGGACGACGCCCCGCACACGGACGACACCTCGTGCACGGACGGCACCCCGCGCAGGGACGACGCGCCGCCGCGGCGTTCGACCTGACGCCCGGGCGCTCCGACGCCGCCCCCGAGAAGCCCGAACCCCGGTCCGGCCGAGGGTCGGACCGGGGCGGGGCGGAGGACACGGAGCGCCACGGCCCGGTCCGTGCGTCCGCTACGGCCTGCCTACTGCGGCGGCTCGTCGCGGAACTGGTTCTTCATCTGCTCCTGGCCGGCGTCCACCTGGCCGCTGTACTTGCCCTGCGTGCGTTCGTCGACGGCGTCACCCGCCTTGTCGACGGCCTTGTCGGCCTGTTCCTCGTGGCCCTTCAGCAGGTTCTTGAGCTTATCCATCATGGACATGTGGTCACACTCCCGGATGAGACGGCCCCACTCCTCCAATATCACCGCGCATCCCCCCGCGCGCATCCCGCCGGCTGCGCGGCGGGCTTGGCAAGGCGATTCCGGTCCTGTCAAATCTTGAGTTCACGGCCCGTCGGAAGGAGTCGCCTTGAAGCTGCGCACCCGTCGCTCGACCGCCCCGCTCGACCGTTCGCCCCGGCACGACCACGCCACCCGGCCCGACACCGCCACCCCGTTACGGCGCCCCCGCACCGCCGTCACCGGGCGTCGCGCGGGCGCCGCACTGACCGTCGCCGCCCTGGTCACCCCGCTGCTGCTGGCCGGTGCCGGGAGCGCGGCGGCCGACCCGGACCCGGCGCGCAAGGGCGCCAAGCTGGCCGCCCGGCTGGTCGACGCCGCCGATGCCGAGTCCGCCCACGACACCCTGGCCGCGCTGCAGCGGTTCGCCGACCGCAACGGCGGTACCCGGGTGGCCGGTTCGAAGGGCCACGAGCAGTCCGCGCAGTACGTCTACGAGCGGGCACGGCGTGCCGGTCTCAAGGTGTCCAAGCAGGAGTTCGAGTACACCTTCTTCGAGGCCCGCACGCAGCGCCTCGACGTGCTGTCCCCGACGGCGGAGTCCGTGCCGGTGATCGCCATGACGTACTCGGTGGGCGGACCGGAGGCGGGCCTGACCGCCGAGTTGGCGGTCGCCCCGGTCAGCGCCACCACCGGTTGCGCGCCCACCGACTACCCGGCCGGCGGGTTCACCGGCAGGATCGCCCTGATCCGGCGCGGCGGCTGCAGCTTCGCCCAGAAGCAGGCCGCCGCGGCGGCGGCGGGCGCGATCGGGGCGCTCGTCTACAACAACGCCGAGGGCGACCTCAACGGGACCCTCGGGGATCCGACGGCCGGGAAGGTCCCGACCGGCGGGATCACCAGCGCGGCGGGTGAGGCCCTGGCCGCCGCGGCGGCCGCCGGGCCCGTCCGGGTGACCCTCGACATCCGCACCGTCATGGAACCGCGCAAGACCTGGAACGTCATCGCCGAGACCCGCGGCGGGGACCCGGAGAACACCGTGATGGTCGGGGCGCACCTCGACTCCGTCCCGGCCGGGCCGGGCATCAACGACAACGGCTCCGGCTCGGCGGGCATCCTGGAGGTCGCGGAGAACCTCAACGTCCACCCGGTGAAGAACAAGGTCAGATTCGCCTGGTGGTCCGCCGAGGAGTTCGGCCTCAAGGGCTCCGAGGCGTACGTGAAGTCACTCTCCGAGGCGGATCGGAAGAAGATCCGGCTCTACCTCAACTTCGACATGATCGCATCCCCCAACCACGCGCAGTTCGTCTACAACGGCTCCGGCAGCGCCGGCGGCGGCGCCGGTCCCGAGGGCTCGGCGCAGATCGAACGGGACATCACCGGCTACCTGGACGGCCTCGGCCGGCCGCACGACCCGACCGCCTTCGACGGCCGCTCCGACTACGGTCCGTTCATCGACGCCGGCATCCCGGCCGGCGGCACCGACACCGGCGCCGAGAAGATCAAGTCCCCGGAGCAGGCGGAGCGTTACGGCGGCACGGCGGGCGCCGCGTACGACTCCTGCTACCACAAGGCCTGCGACAGCCTGGGCAACATCGACATGGAGGCCTTCGACGTCAACATCGACGTGATCGCCCACGCCGTCGGCACCTACGCCTGGGACCTCTCCTCGCTGCAACGGCCCGTACCGGCGCAGTCCCCGGCCGGCAAGGCCGCGGCCGCAGCAGCCGACGCGAGCGCCGCAGGCACCGGCGGCGTGAGCGGCTGCGCCGACGAAGTGACGGCCTGACGCCCGGGTGGGCCCGCTGCCGTCCTCGGGCGGCGGGCCCACCCGCCCGCCGTAGGCGCCGCTCGCGCGGCGAACACCCTGCGTGACCTCGGCATCCGCTCCCTCCCCTCCGTCATCGCCCCTGGTGGGCGCCGGTGCGGTCACCGTAGCGGAGACCACTGACAATTCGGCCCCCGGGCCTGTACGGTGCCGCGCGGAGCGCATCCGTCGAGACCCGATGGGTGCGCCGAGCCCGGTCCTGCCACCATGGGACCGAGATCACGACACCGTGACACCCTCGGAGGAGTCAGCAACATGAGCACGCACTACGACGTCGTCGTCCTCGGCGCGGGCCCCGGCGGCTACACCGCCGCTGTCCGCTCGGCCCAGCTGGGCCTGAAGGTCGCGGTCATCGAGGCCAAGTACTGGGGCGGCGTCTGCCTCAACGTCGGCTGCATCCCCTCCAAGGCCCTGCTGCGCAACGCCGAGCTCGCCCACATCTTCACCAAGGAGGCCAAGACCTTCGGCATCAAGGTCGAGGGCCAGGTGACCTTCGACTTCGGCGAGGCGTTCCGCCGCAGCCGCTCGGTGGCCGACGGCCGGGTCAAGGGCGTCCACTACCTGATGAAGAAGAACGGCATCACCGAGTACGACGGCTGGGGCACCTTCGTCGACGACCGCACCATCCAGGTCGCGCTCAGCGGCGGCGGCTTCGACGTCGTCACCTTCGACCACTGCGTCATCGCGGCCGGCGCCACCACCCGCCTGCTGCCCGGCACCAGCCTGAGCGACCGCGTGGTCACCTACGAGGAGCAGATCCTCACCGAGCAGCTGCCGGAGAGCATCATCATCGCGGGCGCCGGCGCGATCGGCGTCGAGTTCGCGTACGTGCTGCACAACTACGGCGTGAAGGTCACCATCGTCGAGTTCCTCGACCGCGTGGTGCCGCTGGAGGACGTCGAGGTCTCCACGGAACTCGCCAAGCAGTACCGCAAGCTGGGCATCGAGGTGCTGACCTCCACCCGCGTCGAGTCGATCGACGACAGCGACGCCAACGCCAAGGTCCGCGTCACCGTCACCAAGGACGGCGAGCAGAAGGTGCTGGAGGCCGACAAGGTGCTCCAGGCGATCGGCTTCGCGCCGCGCGTCAACGGCTACGGCCTGGAGAGCACCGGCGTCAAGCTCACCGACCGCAACGCCATCGCCGTGGACGGCCGCGGCCGCACCAGCGTCGAGCACATCTTCGCCATCGGTGACGTGACCGCCAAGCTGATGCTCGCGCACGCCGCCGAGACGATGGCCGTGATCGCCGCCGAGACCATCGGCGGGGCGGAGACGATGGAGGTCGACTTCGTCATGATCCCGCGCGCCACCTACTGCCAGCCGCAGATCGCCTCCTTCGGCTACACCGAGGCGCAGGCCCGCGAGCTGGGCTACGACGTCAAGGTCGCCAAGTTCCCGTTCACCGCCAACGGCAAGGCGCACGGCCTCGGCCACCCGATCGGCTTCGTCAAGGTCATCAGCGACAACACGCACGGCGAGCTGCTCGGCGCCCACCTGATCGGCCCCGAGGTCACCGAGCTGCTGCCCGAGCTGACGCTGGCCCAGCAGTGGGACCTGACCGTCCACGAGGTCGCCCGCAACGTGCACGCCCACCCGACCCTGGGCGAGGCGGTCAAGGAGGCCATCCACGGCCTCGCCGGCCACATGATCAACATGTGACGCAGCCGTCCTGACGGCCGTCGTGCCCGCCGTGCCCCGTCGAGCTGCTGCTCGACGGGGCACGGCGCGTCGGGGCGTGCGGTCCTCAGGCCCGGCCCGCGATCAGGCCGAGCCGGCCGTCGAAGCGCCGGTAGAGCACGCGGCCGCGCCCGTCGGCGGGCTGCGCGAAGAACAGGAACGGCAGCTCGGCGCCCTCCAGCCGCTCGACGGCCTGCGCCTCGGTCAGCCGGGGCGCGCCGTGCGGACTCAGGGTGATCGGCACGGTGCGGCGGCCGGGCGGCCCGGCGGCGACGGTCCGGGCGAGGCGGTAGCCGGTCGGCCCGACGCGGTAGACGACGGCATCGGTCTCGGTCGCCGGATCGGTGAAGAGGTGGATGTCGTAGTCCATCGCGTCCATCGTCCGGGCGGCCGCCTCCGGCGAGCACCACACCAGCGCGGGCTCCTTGCGCCGGACGATCCGGGAGCCCGCGCTCGTGTCCGCGCCGGCAGCCTCGACAACCTCGGCGGTCTCGGCGGGCACGAAGACCGGGACGGCCGGGACGGCCGGGAGGACCGGGACGGCGAGCGCGGCCGTCCGGGGGCCGGGCCACGGACGCGGCGCCCACGCGCCGGTGACGGCCCGGATCCTGCCGCGCAGCGCGTCGGCGACCCGGTCGAGCGAGTCGCCCAGCCCGGCCGCGACCTCCTGCACGCGGATCCGCCGCCCGTCCACCTCCGCGTTCACCTGCGCCAGCACACCGTCGGCCACGGACGCCAGCCTGATCCGTAGCGCCTCCACCAGCGTCCCCACCCCGGGAGCCACCGCCGCGGCGGCGACCCGGGCCCGCGCCTCGGCCAGGACCTCGCCCGTCAGCCCCTCGAACGCCCTCACCGCCACCAACTCGCCCATCACCCAGGCCCTTCCACTACCGTCCGGCGCATCCGTCGATCAGAATCCCGACCCCAGAGCCTCCCCGGCCAGGGCCCAACGACCCCACCTCATGGGCCCGCCGGGCATTGACCTGCACCGCAGTCCCGGCCACGCCGGGAAGGCCGGGGTCACCCGGGCCGTCCCTCCCTCCTGTGGTCGGTCCATCCCCTCCCGCTCGGCGCCTCCCCGACCGCACCGGAGGTTGGGCCGGGCCGCGATGGGGAGCCGCCCGACCGGGGGACCGGAGGTGGAGACGATGGACGGCCCGGCACTCTCGCGTCGGGAGCTGCGGATCCTGGCCGAGATCGAGTTCGACCTGCGTGCGGACGGCCGACCGGACCGCGCCCTGCGCACCATGCGGCGCGGTCCCCGCTGGGCGCCGGGCGGCGCGCTGAGGGCCGCCGCCCGGGTGCAGCCGTCCGTGCTGTGGGTCCTGCTCGCCCTGTCGGCGGGCCTGCTGCTGGTCAGCGCCGATGCGCGCTCAGCGGCCGTCCTTGCCGCCTTCGGCCCGGCCTGGGCGGCGACGCTCGTCCTTTCGGCCGTGCGGCCGGTCGCCCGCCGCCGGGGGAGCGGGCCGTGACCGTGAGCGCCCGCCCGGGGCACGTTCGGCCCGGATGTCGCGGAGCTCGCCGATCACCGCCCAGGCGACCGACACCACCGGTACCGCCACCACCGCGCCCAGGACACCGGCCAGGACGGCGCCGCCGGTCACCGACAGGGCGATGACCACCGGGTGGATCCGGACCGACCAGCCGAGCACCAGCGGGTGCAGCAGGTGGCCCTCGATCTGGCCGATCACCACGATCAGGGCGAGCACCAGCAGCGCGATCACCGGGCCGCGGGCCGCCAGGGCGACCACGGAGGCGACGGCCAGGGCGATCGGGGAGCCGATCAGTGGGATGAGCGCCGCGACGAACTCCAGCACGGTCAGCGGCAGGACCAGCGGCACCCCGAGGATCGACAGGGCGATGCCGACCAGCACCGCGTTGGTCGCCGCGACGATCAGCACGCCGCGGGTGTAGCCGGCGAAGGTGCGCCAGGCCGCCCGCCCGGCCCGGTCCCAGACCGTACGGCTGCCGGTGGGCAGCTGCTGCTGGGCCCAGGACCACATGCGGTCGCCGGAGTGCAGGAAGAACACCGAGCAGAACACCGCGAGCGCGACGCCGGTGAGCAGTTCGACGGCCCGACCGGCGCCGCTGAGCGCCGTGCTGACCAGCGTCGAGCGGTGGGCGGCGATGAACTCGCCGATCTTGGCCCGCAGGTCGGTGACGGTGCCGGGTCTCAGGTGGAAGGGGGAGCCGGTCAGCCAGCGGTCGATCCGGCCGAGGCCGCCGCGCAGCTCGTTGCCGAGTCGGTTCCACTCGTCGGCGACGGTGGTGCCCACCAGCGTCAGGACCCCGCCGATCACCACGATGGTGCAGAGGAAGGCGAGCAGGACGGCCAGCGAGCGGGGCGTCACCCTCGCCAGCAGGTCGACCAGCGGGCGCAGCACCGAGGTGACGACCAGGGCCAGGAACAGCGCGATCAGCGGCAGTTCGAGTCGGGTCAGGACGTCCACCAACAGGTAGGCGCCGACGCCGAGCAGTCCCAGGCGCCAGGCGTACCCGGCGGCGGTCCGCAGTCCGGCGGGCACCCGTTCGGCGGAGGGCGCCCGGCCTCCGGGCGGCGCCGTCGAGCCTTCGCGGCGCGGCGTCACCCGGGGGCGGCGGCTGCCGAGCGGCACGGCCCAGCGGCCCGGTCCGGTGGAACCGGGCGGCTCGTGCCCCGGGCGGGGGCTCACCGGCGCCTCATGCCGAGGACCCGGTCATGCGGCCCGCTCGCGGCCCGCGGTGGTGACTCTGCTGTCCATGGAAGCCTCCCGGATGGAAGTCCTGCACCCAGTCTCTCCGGCGGGGCCGTCTCGCACCTGCCGTGTGCGGGGCGCACGCGGCGTCGGTCGCCCGTGTCACGGCGGCGAGCCGGGCGCGGGCGGGGCGGCCCTCGCCGCGTCGGCCGTCGGCGGGTCGGCCGTCGTCGAACCGGCCGTCGGCGGGTCGGGCGCCCGCGGGTCGGAATCCGGCGGGTCGCGAGCGGGCGGCCCGGCTCCGGCGGGCGGTGAGGAGAGCGGCCCGTCGTGCCGGTGCAGGTGCAGGACCGGGAGGAGCAGCCAGGTGCACAGGAACCAGAGCATGACGGCTCCGGCGATCCAGCTGGAGGAGGCCGAGTCGTCGGTCGCGACCCGGAGCAGGAGCAGCAGCGCGGAGCTGATGGTCAGCGCCAGCAGCACGAGCCCGGTCGTCACCAACCGGGCCGCCGCGGTCACCAGTTGGGGCTTGAGGCGGTGCCCGGCGAAGATCCGGTGGTAGGCGACCGGGGCGGCGAGCGAGCCGGTCGCGAGTGCGCCGAGGACGACGGTGGCCACGTACAGTCCCTGGTCGAAGTCGCTGAGCCCGGGGAAGCGGGCCATGAAGACCACGCTCAGCAGGAAGCCGAAGAGCACCTGGGAGCCGGTCTGGGCGACGCGCACCTCCTGGAGCAGGTCGCTCCAGCGCCGGTCCGCCCGTTCCTCGGGTGACTCCCGGCGTCCGGTCCGGTACTCGGCGGGGCCGGTCCGGCCGGTGTCCGGCGTCGTGGTCATGGGGTCGCCTCCGAGTCCTGCTCCACCGGTGCGTGTAGCCGGGCCCGGAGCGGGCAAACGCCGAGCCGGACTCCCTTGCAGCGGCCGATCACCGCGGGCTGCCGGAACAGGCGGGCGGTCCGTGTACAACCGGCCTGGTGCGGGAGGAGAATCGATGGCGCAGGGTGGGGGGAGAAGGAGGCCGTCATGGGAAGCCTCACGCACCGCTACGCGGTGACGCTCCCCGGCCCGATCGGCGGGCACGCTCCACCGGCCGTCGTCGTCGTTTACGAGACGCAGACCGTCGGGCCCGACGGAGGCCTCGTCTGGGAGAGTACGGACGGTGGGCTCCGGGTGGAGATCAGCGGCGAGGTGGCCACGGTCCTCGCCGCCCAGGGAACCGGCAGCCGACACCCCTGTCTGCTGGCCGTGCCACTGCCGTGACGAACGAGGGCCGCGACCACGGGGCGCCGCGGCCGACGGAGGACGGAGGACGGACGCCGCGGTCGAGGCCGCGGCGTCCGCCGTGACGCGTGCCGGAAGGAGGACCGGCCCGGGCGCCGACACGGGAGCTGACACGGGAGCCGTTGCGGGCGCTGACGCGGGCACCGACGCGGGAACGGGACGGGAGCCGGGACGGGAGCTGTCGGTGACGGCCGTCGTGACGGAGCAGACGGGACCGCTACCGGGCGCTGGCCGCCAGGGCCTCACGCACGGTGACCAGGCAGGGATCGCAGTACCGGTCCGGCCCGGCCGAGTCGGTGCCGTCCCCCGCCGGGACGACGCGCTGGGACGGTTCGAGGAACCGTCCGCACAGCGAGGACGACGCGTCGTCCTTCGCCACCACGTGCCACACCACGGCGGGCGGGGACACCGCCGGGTCGTGCTCGGCCCACATCTCGTACACGGCGCTACCTCCGGATCGCTGGGGCTCGGTCAGTCCATGCTCTCCGGGGGTCTTCCGAACGGCCACCGGGCCAGACCCGGTGGGATGGTTGTGAAGGACATCCCGTGAAGGACCGCCGACGAACGACACCCTGGCCGAGTACCGCCGCCGCCGGGAGGCGTGGCTGCCCTGGTTCGGGGCCGGTCCTGGGGAGGCCAGGGCGGTGAGGACGGCGAAGGCCGCTGCCCCGACGGCGAACAGCACCAGGACGACCCGGGACAGCAGGCGGCGCAGCTCAAGGTCCGAACGCGCGGTCACGGGTTCGCTGCCCCGGCGCACCGTGTCCTGCGGGCGCAGCTGGGGCGTGGTCCGGCCGGGGCCCTGCGGGGCGTGCGGGAAGTCGTGGCGCTCGCCCGCCCGGCGTCGGGTCCCGCGGAGGAAGCCCGGTCGGCGCTGTACGGCCATGGTGGCCCCCGAACGGAGTGGTCGGTCTGGGTGACCGGTCTGCTGCCGTCCGCGTCCACCCCGGCACGGCGGTGGCACACGCGCGGCCACACCCGACGTCCGCCCCCAGCAGGCCCGCTACCCGTGCAGTCGCCCGAGGCGCAGCCGTACGGCCAGTTGGGGGCCCTGCTCCTCGCGGGACTCCTCCTCCGTCGCGCAGAGCCCGGCGAGCACGCCCAGCACCCGTCGGACGTCATCGGGCGAGCCGAGCAGGTCCGCGCCGACTCCGCCTGCCAGGGCGATCGGGTGCGCAGGCCCGTCCGGGCTCCCGGTTGCGGGCGACTCCCGGGCTTCCGGCGGATCACGCGGATCGCGCGCGTCGAAGGACTGGGAGAGGCGCACCGAGACGCCGTCGGGCTGGGCTCCGGCCACCACCCGGGTGCCCTCCGAGGTCACGGTGGCAGGGTCCTCCCACGCGTTGCCGATCCTGGTCCGCCCGCGCCCGGTGTGGGTGGGGAAGGCGGCCTCCAGCGCGTCGAGCACCGCCTCCGCCGCCTGCTGCGGGCCGTCGCCGAGCCGGACGAGCACGTGTCCGGCCGCCAGGGGCAGGCCCATGGCCGCGCCTCCTCCCGGTCGGGTTCGTTCCCTTCCGTTCTACGACCGGTGGTGCGCCTCGCGCACCCCGGCCTGCCGCGACCTCAGTCCGCGCGCAGCCGGGCCAGCAGCTCCGGCAGGTCCGCCACCGAGTCGAGCACGTGGTCGGGTTCGCCGTCCGCGCGTTCCGGCGCGCCCGGGGCCGCCTTGCCGGTGCGGACCAGCACGCCGCCGATCCCGTGACGCTGCGCCCCGAGCACGTCCGACTCGATGTCGTCCCCGACCATCACCGCCTCGGCCGCCGAGACCCCCAGGTGGGTCAGGGCCGCGGCGAAGAAGGCCCCGGCCGGTTTGCCGACCACCTCGGCCCGGACGCCGGTCGCGTACTCCAGCCCCGCGACGAAGGCGCCGCTGTCCAGCCGGAGGCCCTCCGGGGTCCGCCAGTAGGCGTTGCGGTGCATGGCGACCAGGCGTGCCCCGCCGCGGAGGGCGGCGAAGGCCCGGTCGAGCGCCCGGTACCCGAACTCGGGCCCGGCGCCGCCGACCAGCACCACCTCGGCGTCCGCCGGGTCGTCCACCAGCCGCAGCGGGGCCAGGTCGTCCTCGATGTCGCCGCTGTTGAGCAGCAGGCATCGGGTGCCTGCGAGGCGTTCGGCGGTGGCGGCGGGCGCGGTGAGCACCTGCTCGATGTCGACCGGGAAGCCGTGCGCGGCGAGCGTGTCGGCGATCGAACGACGGGTGCGGGAGGTGGTGTTGGTCAGCAGCACGTACCGGACGCCGTCGTCGTCGAGCCGCCGGAGGGCTTCCACGGCGCCGGGGAGCGGCTTCCAGCCGATCGTGAGCACGCCGTCGATGTCGAGCAGTGCCGTCTGGCCTCGTCCCATGCTCCCGACCCTAACGAGCGACACCGGCTGGCGCGCTGCCGAGCCGGTGTGCAGGTCCCGGTGCGCAGGACCCGGTGGGCGGGTTCACGGCCCCTGCCCGCCCCCCGGACGCGCGAACACCGCCGGGCCCGTCGAGGGCCCGGCGGTGTCGGGTCACCGCGCGTCACACGCATCACCGCGCGTCACACGCAATCACCGCGCGTCGCCGGCGTCACCGCAGACGGCGCGCGCGGCACGGGTCGTCAGGCGCGGCGGCCGCGCCGGCGGCGGGTGACGTACACCGCGCCGCCGCCGAGCGCCAGCAGCGCCACGGCCGTGGCCGCGATCGGCAGGGTGTTGGAGTCCGCGCCGGTCGTGGCCAGCGCGGGGCCGGACGCGCCGCTGGTGGGCGCCGCGACGGCGGTGCCGCTGCCGGAGCCGTCCGTCGGGCCGGCCGGGGCGGAGGTCGAAGCACCGCCGGTGGGCCCGCCGGTCGGGGTGGCGGTGCCGGCCGGCTGGCCGGTGGCGGGGTCGAGCAGGAGGGTCGCCGGCTGCGGGTTCTTGAAGTCGAACATGCCCTCGATGGAGGCGGCGTGCTCGTCGAAGGAGAAGTCGCCGATCCGGCCGGTCTTCCAGTTGTCCTCGACGAAGCGCAGGATCGAGGTCTGGTCGGTCTGCGTGTGGTCGACGAAGTTGGCCTTGGCGAACGGGGAGGCCACCAGCAGCGGCAGGCGCGGGCCGAAGCCGCAGCGGTCGGCGTAGCCGCCCCACCCGGCGTCCTTGCCGCACTGGCCGGGGCCGTTGAGGCCGTCGTTGGCGGCGTCCCGCGAGCCGTTGACGGGCTCGGCGAACTTGTGGTCGTACCAGCCGTCCGAGTCGTCGTAGGCGATGACGACGGCGGTGGAGGCCCAGTCCTTGGACTTCTGCAGCTTGTTCAGGGTGTCCACGACGAAGTGCTGCTCGTCCAGCGGGTCGGAGTAACCCGCGTGGCCGTCCTGGTAGTTGGCGGCCTTGAGGTAGCTGACGGCGGGCAGGTTGCCGTGCTGCAGGGCGGCGTCGAAGTCGGTCAGGTCGTACTGGTGGTTGGCCTGGCCGTTGTGGCCGATCTCGTCCACGTCCTTGGGCGCCTGGTGCTTCGGGTTCGCCGTGGACTTGTAGTACTGGAACGGCTCGTGGTGCGGGTTGTAGTCGGTCTGGGAGGCGCCCACGATGTTGTCGTGCGCGGCCCCGCATACGGCCTTGCCGTCCTTGTCGCCGGTCGGCTTGAAGCCGCCCTGGAACCAGCCCCAGCTGACGCCCTTGTCGTTGAGCAGGTCGCCTATGTTCTTGCCGGTCATGACGAGCTGGTTGTGCTGGGGGTTGGAGCACTCGTCGTAGCCCGGGTCCGGGTCGTTGATGACGGTGCCGACGCCGTTGGCGTCCGGGGAGGCGACCACGTAGGCGTCGGTGGTCTTCTGGCCGGTCTTCGGGTCGACCGGGTAACCGCCGTGCAACTGCCCGGAGATCAGGTTGAGCGCGCCGGGGGTGGACGGGCCGTAGTTGGTGCCGAAGGAGTTGTCGCTCATCGCGAAGCGCTGGGCGTAGTTCCACATGCCGGTGACGGTGTTGCCGTCGTAGTAGTCCATCACCAGGCCGGGCTGGGTGAACATCGGGGCCTTGCAGCTCTCGACGTCGGTGTGCTCGACGAACTTGTCCATCTTGCCGCCGTCGAAGGCGAGTTGTTCGTCCTTGTAGGTGTGGTCCTGGTCGCAGGTGACGGCCTGGGCCGGGCTCAGCCGCTTCGGGTTGGTCCCGTTCGGGTTGTGGTGGAGCAGGTCGTCGGAGAGGCCGTCGACCTTCGGGGTGCCGGGCTTGGCGGTGAACTTCACCTTGTCGTCGGCGGTGTTGGCCGCGTTCGGGTAGGTGCCGAAGTAGTGGTCGAAGGAGACGTTCTCCTGGAAGATCACCACCAGGTGCTTGACCGGGGTGGTGGTCTGCGGGGCGTCGGCCGCGAAGGCCGCGGGCGCGCCGCCGAAGGTCGCCAGCGAGAGTGCGCCGACCAGGCCGGCGCCGTGCCGGAGCCACCGTGAGCGGGTGGGAACTGCGTGCATGGTTGGTACCTCGAACGTCATGTCATTTTCGGAGTTGGGCCCCGCCACGTGGATCTTCGGGTGGATCTTCGTGTGGATCTTGGAGTGGCGGGGCGCCATGAAGGTAGACGGGCGAGGTGAACGCAATTTACATGTGCATGTGAACCCGGAATGAACCGGGGTGGTCCGAGGGGGAGCCTTCGGGCTTCGAATCGGTTCGGGTGCGGTCGGACGGGCGATGGTTCGTCAACCGCCTTCCGGGGGCCCGGCGGTCGACCGGCCGTCAGTCGGCGAGCAGGGACTCGGCCCCGATCAGCACCAGGGCCAGTCCCTGTTCGAAGCCCTCGTCGAAGTCCACGAACATCGCCCGGCCCGCCTCGGCGGCGAGCGGGTGGGCGGCCAGCCGGTCGGCGCGGGCCTCGACGTCGTAGCCCTCGTCGCCGTCGAACGGATTGGGAGCCATGGCCTGCTCCTCGATGACGTAGCCGATGGTGTAGCTGTACGCCGTGTACCAGGCCCGGGTGGCGGTGGTCAGGGTGAAGCCGGCGTCGATCAGCAGGCGCAGCGAGGCGTCCAGGCCGGCCGCGTACGAGGTGTCGGTGAACCGGGCGCCGCTGTACACCTTGGCGCCGTCGCGGTAGCGCAGCAGCTCGGCGCGCAGGGTGCGCATCGTCGCGAGGTAGGCGTCCCGCCAGTCGCCGGCGCGCCATCCGTCGCCCGCCTCGGCGGTCCGGGCCGTCATGCGGCGCATGATCTCGGTCGCCATCTCGTCCAGCAGTGCCTGCTTGTCCTTGAAGTGCCAGTACAGCGCGGGTGCCTTGACGTCGAGTCCGGCGGCGATGGCGCGCAGGGTGAGGCCGTCGAGGCCGACCTCGTTGAGCAGCTTCAGTGCGGCGTCGACGACCTGCTTGCGGTCGAGCTTGGGGGTCTTCTGCGGGGTCACGCTTGACAGTTTAACGCCGTTAAGTGCACGCTTCCGGCATCGGCTACTTAACAACGTTAAGGGGGTTGCCGTGACTGCTCTCGGCATGCACGCGGACGTCCTGATCATCGGCGCCGGGCCCACCGGCCTCGCCCTCGCACTCGACCTCGCCCGGCACGGCGTCACCGCGCTGCCGGTCGAGCGCGGCGCGGAACTCTTCCCCGGCTCGCGCGGCAAGGGCCTGCAGCCGCGCACGCTGGAGGTCCTCGACGACTTCGGCGTGCTCGACCGGGTCCGCGCGGTCGCGGGCCAGTACCCGCCCACCCTGTTCTGGAAGGACGGTGAGCCGCAGGACGGGCAGAGCATGTACGACCCGACCGAGCCCACCGAGCCCGAGCCGTACACCGAGACGCTGATGCTGCCCCAGTGGCGCACCCAGCAGGTCCTCCACGAGCGGCTGCGCGAACTGGGCGGCGAGGTCGCGTTCGGCCGCGAGCTGGTCGCCCTCACCCAGGACGAGGAGGGCGTGACCGCCGAGTTCGCCACCGGCGCGCCGGTCCGGGCCCGCTACCTCGTCGCGGCCGACGGCGGACGCTCGACCGTCCGGCGGCTGCTCGGCATCGGGATGACCGGGGAGACGGTCGACCCGGCCCCGATGCTGGTCGCGGACGTCCGGGTGGCCGGGCTGGACCGCGAACACTGGCACGTGTTCCGGTCCGACGACGGCCTGCTGGCGATCTGCCCGCTGGGTGGCACCGAGGACTACCAGCTGGTCGCCCAGTTCCCCGAGGGGGCGGCCGTGGAGCACACCCTCGACGGTCTGCGCGCGGTGGTCGCCGCCCGCTCCCACCTGACCGCCGACCAGGTCACCGAGCTGCGCTGGGCCTCCGAGTTCCGCCCGCGCGCGGCCCTCGCCGACCGCTTCCGCGCCGGCCGGGTCTTCCTCGCCGGCGACGCCGCGCACGTCCACTCGCCGGCCGGCGGGCAGGGCCTCAACACCAGCGTCCAGGACGCGTACAACCTGGCCTGGAAGCTCGCCGCCGTCCTGGCCGGCCGCGCGGACGCGTCGCTGCTGGACACTTACGAGGAGGAGCGCCGGGCCAACGCGGCGGCGATGCTCGACCTGTCGACCCGCGTCCACCGGGGCGAGGAGCGCCGCGGCCGGGCCACCCAGCAACTCGGCCTCGGCTACCGGGAGTCCTCGCTCGCCGTGGACACCCGCCCGGACCTCCCGGAGGACGCGCTGCGGGCCGGTGACCGCGCCCCCGACGGCCGCCGGGGCGGCACCCGCCTGTTCGACGCCTTCCGCGGGCCGCACTGGACCCTGCTCGCCGTCGGCACCGACGACCCGCTGCCCGCCGTCGCCGCTCCGGTCGTCCGCATCCCCGCCTACGAGGCGTACGGGACCGGCGTGTTCCTGGTCCGGCCCGACGGCTACCTCGGCTGGGCCGGAAGCACCCCCGACGGCCTCGCGGACTACGCGGCCCGTCACGGCCTGCTCGCCGGCTGACCGGCGCGCGACGCCTCCGGTCCGGGTCGTGGGCCGGACCGGGTGCGGCGCGGGCCGCAGCGGGCGGGGACCGTCCGACGACGGTCCCCGCCCCGCCGGGTCAGTGCTTCCCCGCGTCCTTGATCTTCTCGCCGGCCTGCTTCAGGTCGCTCGTCACCTGTTCGCCCTTGCCCTTGAGCTCGGTCGAACGGTCGCCGGTGACCTTGCCGACGGCTTCCTTGGCCTTGCCGCCGGCCTTCTCCGCCATGTTGCGCATCTTGTCGTCGGTGCCCATGGCAGGCGCTCCTCTCGTCGACGGGGCGAAGTCCGCCCCGGGCCGCGTCTGCCCCGGGGGCCGGGTTCCATGCGCCGTGGTGTGCGGTCAGTTCGTCCGCGCGCCGGCCTCGGCGGCGGCCTTCAGGTCGTGCAGCCAGCCCTCCAGGCCCTGGCGCAGGAGCGCGGTGGCGGCGGGGGCGTTCGCGTCGACCTGGGGGCCGGTGTGGGTCTCCTCGGTGCGGACCAGGACACCGCCGTCGACCTCGGCGAAGTTCCACACGTGGACGCCGTCGATGTGCAGCCCCGCGGCGTCGGCCGGGCCGGTCCAGCGGATGCAGGAGCCGGGCCGCAGCTGCCGCACGGTCGAGGTGATGTCGAGGCTGGTGGCCGTGGTGGCGGGGTTCGGCGGCAGCGGGGTGGTCCACCGGAACGCGGAGCCCGGGCGCAGCGGTCCGTGGTCGAGGCGCTCGGCGGTCGCCACGGTGGCCTGCCAGGCGGGCCAGCGCGCGACGTCGGTCTGCAGTTTCCAGACGGTGCGCAGCGGCGCGTGGACGACCGTCTCGGTCCGGTACCGGACCTGCGCGTCGGGGTCGACGCCGGCGCCGCGGCAGGTGAGGGGGGTGTCGCGGTGGGAGGCGGTGGCTCCGGCGGGCGCGGCGGCGGTGCCGAGCAGGCCGAGGACGAGCGGGACGGTGAGGAGGGCGGCGCGGCGGATCGCGGACATGGGGGTCCCCTTCGCTGACGGGCCGTCGGGACGGACGGGGCGGTTCGCGAGAGCTAGATACTCATGCGTTCGTTAGAAGTTCTAACTCCCAGGCGCCCGGGGCGTCAAGGGCTTCCGTGATAACCTCTAACGAAAGCGTGAGCATGTAGTCGGACCACCGGGAGCGGGCGGACCATGGCGAAGACGGGCGCGGACACCCCGCGCGAGCGCTACCGCGCCCAGCTACGCGAGGAGGTCAAGCAGCACGCCTGGCAGCAGATCGCCACGGCGGGCGCCTCCGCGCTCTCGCTCAACGCGATCGCCAAGCAGATGGGCCTCAGCGGCCCCGCGCTCTACCGCTACTTCGCCGGCCGCGACGAGCTGATCACCGAGCTGGTCCGGGACGCCTACCGCAGCCTCGCCGACACGCTGGCCGCCGCCGACGACGACGGCGCCGACCTGGCCGGGCTCGCCCGCGCCCTGCGCGGCTGGGCCCTGGCCGACCCCCAGCGGTACTTCCTGCTCTACGGCACCCCGGTCCCCGGCTACCACGCGCCCGAGGACACCACCGCCATCGCCGACGAGATCATGCGCACCCTGCTCGACGCCTGCGCCGCGCTCGCCCCCGCTCCCGCCGACACGCCCGGAACCCCGTTCGCCGACCACCTGGCGGCCCACCGGGGCTGGGTCGGCGACCACCCCGCCACGCCCGCGGCCCTGCACCGCTTCCTGGTCCTCTGGACCCGCCTGCACGGCGTCCTGTCCCTGGAACTCGCCGGGCACTTCACCGGCATGGGCTTCCGGCCCGAGCTGCTCTTCGAGGCCGAACTGGACGGCCTGACGGCACCCCTGGCCTGACGGCGTCGCTGTTCCGGCGGCACCCGGCGGCTCAGGCCTGTCCGGGGTGCGGCTCCGGCGGCGGCGCCGGGTCCGGGAACGGCGGGACCGGCGGCGGTACCGGGTCGGGCGGCTCGCCCGGCCGGGGCGCGGGGTACGGGTGCGGGATCGGCCCGGTGTCCGGGTCCGGGGGTGTCGGGATGGTCATCGCGCACCTCCTGGTCGGGTGGTTGCGCCGCCGCGCCTACCCGGCGCGCCCCCCGCGAATCCCCGGCGGTGCTACGAGGCCTCGCCCGGATCCGGGAAGGAGTGGTGCTCGTGCGCGACCAGCCACCGCCCGTCCTCCTTGCGCAGGCCGACGGTCAGCCGCAGCCGCTGCGCCGGGCGGTCGGCGAAGTCCTGCGGGGTGCCGCAGCGCAGCAGGGCGTGCGCGAAGGCGACGTCCGCACCGGCGGTCACCTCCAGCGATTCGATCTCGAACGCGGCGCCCTGCGCCTGCCACTCGAAGAACGGCGGCCAGGTCTCCCGGTACGCGTCGAGCCCGCGCACGCCCTCGTACGGCGGCGGCACGTCGAACATCACGATGTCCGCCGCGTGGTCGGCGACGACCCCTCGGAGGTCGCCCGCATGGACCGCGGCGGCCCAGCTCCGGACCAGGTCGGCGACCTGCTCCTCGTCACTGTCGGCCATGGTCAGGATGCTACGGCCGCTCCTCGGGCCCGCGCCTGCGCACCGGGCCGTTTGCCACGGCCCCGCCACCCGGAACCGGCCCGGCTCCGCCACCGGACGACGGCACGCCGCGCCGATGGGGCGTGTACGGCCCGTCGCGCTCCGTCGGGGAGCGCGCGCCGAGCGCCGGAGTGTTCACGAAACCATCACTCCGGGTAGTTGATCAGGTGCAAAGAGTGCCAGGGGGGTGGTTCAGGGAGTCACGATGTCGGAACACGATCCGCTCGGCACGCGTGCCGGTTCGGAAGGGCCTCCGGTGCAGTCCGGCAGGGTGCCGCCGCAGCTGCCACCGCCCGCGAGCGACGCCGGGCACGCCCCGGCCGGCCCGGCGGGCCCGGGCGGCCACGACTCCGCGGGCCCCGAGGAGGACGCGGACCCCGCGGACCCCTGGCCCGACCGGATGCTGCCGCTGCTGCGCACCCCGGCGGCCGAGCGCAGGCGGGTGGCGGAGGCCCCCGGGGCGGGGCGGCCGGGCGCGGCCGAGCCGGCCCGGGTCCTGGACCTCGCCCTGCTGGTGGGGGAGCTGCTGCTGGCCAGCGGTGAGGCGGCGGAGGACGTCGAAGCGGCCATGCTCGCCGTCGCCCGGGCCTACCGCGTCCATCCGTGCGACCCGCAGGTCACCTTCACCCGGGTGGCGATCTCCTACCAGCCGGGCGCGCCCGAGCCGTCGCTGACGGCGGAGTGCTCCGTGCGCAGCCCGGCCGGGGACTACGCGCGGCTGGCCGCCGTCTTCCGGCAGGTCACCGCGATCACGGCCGGCGGCGTCCCGGTCCACGAGGCGTACGAGCGGCTGGTGGCCGTGCACCGGCGCGGTCGCCGCTACCCCGGCTGGCTGCTCCTGCTGTGCTGCGGCCTGCTGGCCGGAGCCGCGACGCTGCTGGTCGGCGGCCGCACCGACGCCCGGGCCTGGCTGGTGTTCGCCAGCGCCGTCGTCGCGGCGCTGGCGGGCGACCGGCTCTCGGCCCTGGTGGCGCGCCACGACCTCCCGGCCTTCTACCGGTTCGTGGTGGCCGCGGCCCCGGCGGCCGTGATCGGCATCCTGCTGTCGTTCAACGGGCTGCACCTGCGCGGATCGGTGGTGATCACCGGCGGACTGTTCGCGCTGCTGCCGGGCTGGCCCATGGTGGCGGCGGCCCAGGACGGCCTGGCGGGCTTCTACCTGACCGCCGCCGCCCGCCTGCTGGAGGCGCTGTACCTGATGGCCGGCGTGGTGATCGGCGTGATGACGGTGCTCTACGTCGGCGTCAACAACGGCGCGGACCTCGCCTCCCAGGACGCCCCGGCCGGGGCCGTGAACCCGCCGCTGCAGCTCGCCGCGGCGGTGCTGCTGACCCTGACGTTCGCGGTGCTGCTGAACACCGAGCCGGGCGCAGTGCCCGCGGTCATGCTCAACAGCGCGGCCGGCTGGACCACGTACGGGGTGCTGGCCAACGCCGGTGTGGAGCCGATGCTGGCCACCGGACTCGCCGCGGGGCTGGTGGGCCTGTCCGGCCAGCTGATGGCGCGCTACCGGGGTGGCCCGGTGCTGCCGCACGTCACGGCGGCGCTGGGCCCGCTGCTGCCCGGGTCGGTGCTGTACTTCGGGATGCTCGCCTTCGTCCGGGGCCGGCCGGAGGTCGGGCTGAGCGGCATCGGGCGCGCCGTGGCGATGTCGATGGCCCTCGCGATCGGCGTGAACCTGGGCCGCGAACTGGCCCGGCTCTTCCTGCCCGCCCCGCGCGCCGCCCCGCCCGCCCGCCGCAGCGGCGGCCGCCACCGCAGGTGACGGCGGGTGCGTGCCGGCCGACCGGTTGGGCGTCCGACCGGTTCGGCGTACGAACGGTTGGGCGTCCGACCGTTTGACGTGCGGCCGGCGCGGTAGACGCGCAGCTGTGAACCGGGCCGAGGACGGGCGGCGTCGAGAGGCCGCCCGTTCGACGCCCGTCCCCCTCGTCAACCCCGGGAGGCTCCCGTGATCGTGCTCGGCGTCATCCTGCTCATCATCGGCTTCGTCACCGGCATCTCGATCCTGTGGACCATCGGCCTCGTGCTGCTCCTGGTCGGCCTCATCCTGTGGGTCGCCGGGGCGCTCGGCCACGCCGTCGGCGGACGCCGCCACTACTACTGACGAGGCCGGTGATGTGACCCCCGTTCAATGCCGTGCCGGCCGGTGCGGGCGCTCGGCGCCCCGCCGGCCGGCGTCAGCGCAGCAGTGCGGCGAGCAGCTCGGCGATGGTCGGACCGGCGTCGGCCGGGTGCCGCAGCTGCTTGCCGGTCATCACGCTGTAGTGGTTGGCGCGGCCGCGCCGCTCGTGCGCGAGGTAGCCCGCCTCCTCCAGGTCGGCGATGATCCGCTGGACGGCGCGCTCGGTGAGCAGGCACCGGGCCGCGATGTCGCGCACCCGGATGCCGGGGTCGCGAGCGATCTGCACGAGGACGCGGGCGTGGTTCGTCAGGAAGGTCCACTGCCGCGCCGTGGCCGGGCCGGTTTCCACGGCCCAAGGATATGGCCGCCGGACCCGCCCCGAAAACCGGCCGCACCTCTCAGGGGCACTCCTCGTGCAGCCCGCACAGCCAGGCCAGCGCCTGGTGGGCGCCGAGGACGTACGCGTGGTCGGTGCCCTGCACGAGGGCCCGGCGCAGGCGAACGGCAGCGGCCTGGCACTCCGCCAGCAGCTGCGCCCGGCACGGCTCGGCCGTGCCGACCGCGGCGGTGGCGGTGACCGGTGCCGCGACCTGGGCCCCGGCGGCCCACCGGTACGCCCCCAGCACGCCGTGTTCGAAGCCGGTCCACGGCCGCGGGCGCCGGTTGGCCGTGTCGATCGCGGCGAACACCTCGTCCAGCGGGCGCACCCCCACGGCCGGGATCGTCTCGTCACTGGTCATGCCCGCAACCTACGTCCGCCCGGCGCCGCCGCCCCCTCCGGCGGCCCGGCGGCCGCGTGATCCACCCGAGCGGCGCAGGGCCCGGTGGCCCGGCGTCCCGGCGGTGCGGGTCAGCAGGACCCCGCCCGGTAGTCTGACCGGGTCGTGCCCGGCCGGCGAGGTGGCCGGGCCGGATGGACGGTGCGGGCCGAGGCCCGCCGTGGAGAACCTTGATGACTCGTCGTTTTGACTGCTCGGACGCGTCCGAGCGCGCAGCCGGGCTGCGCGAGGCCGTGGCCGCGGTGCGCCGCGGTGAACTCGTCGTGCTGCCCACGGACACGGTGTACGGGGTGGGGGCGGACGCCTTCGCGCCGGAGGCGGTCGCCCGCCTGCTGGCGGCCAAGGGCCGCGGCCGCAACATGCCCTCGCCGGTGCTGGTCGGCTCCCCGGAGGGCCTGGACGGCCTGGTCGAGGTGACGGACCGCGCGCGGGCCCTGGTGGCGGCGTTCTGGCCGGGCGGGCTGACGGTGGTCGCCCGTCACCTGAAGTCGGTCGAGCTGGACCTCGGCGAGACCGGCGGAACGGTCGCGGTTCGGATGCCCGCGCACCCGGTCGCCATCGAACTCCTCAACGCCACGGGCCCGTTGGCGGTCTCCAGTGCCAACCTGACCGGGCAGGACTCCCCGCAGGACTGCGACGCCGCCCAGGGCATGCTGGGCGACTCGGTGGCCGTCTACCTCGACGGGGGCCGGACCGCGGCCGCGGTGGGGTCGTCGATCGTGGACGTCACCGGCGAGGTGCCCGTGCTGCTGCGCGCGGGCGCTATCGGCGCCGAGCGGCTGCGCGAGGTCGTCCCGGACCTGCTGGAGCGCTGAGCCGCCCGGCCTGCGAGCGCAGGGCCACTCAGGCCGCGAGCGCAGGGCCGCCCGGCCCCGGACACCGCCCGGTCGGGGCGCCGCACCGCGTGGCGCCCCGGCGGGCCGGACGGCCGCCGCTAGGGTCGGCGGTGGCGCGCGGGAGTGGGCCCTCCCGTCGAGCGGGGGAGGGGGTGGCGCCGCCGCGAGGGGGGCTCGTCGGCTCCGCTGCGGAGGTTCCATGAGCGCCACGTCCACCGCGTCGCGTCGTACCCAGGCCCGTCTCCACCAGGGCAGCACGCTGCTGCGCTGGCTGTTCACCACGGACCACAAGGTCATCGGGAACCTCTACCTGGCGACCGCGTTCGGGTTCTTCCTGGTCGGCGGTGTGCTGGCGCTGCTGATGCGCGTCCAGCTGATGGGCCCCGACACCGGGTTCCTGTCGAACGAGCGCTACAACCAGATGTTCACCATGCACGGCACGGTCATGCTGCTGCTGTTCGCCACCCCGACCTTCGCCGGGTTCGCCAACGCGATCATGCCGCTGCAGATCGGGGCGCCGGACGTCGCGTTCCCCCGGCTGAACGCCTTCACCTACTGGGCGTTCCTGCTCGGCGGGCTGATGGTGCTGAGCGGCTTCCTGACCTCCACGGGGGCGCCCGCCTTCGGCTGGTTCGCCTACGCGCCGCTGAACGGGCCGGTGTACTCCCCGGGGCAGGGCGGGGACCTCTGGGCCTTCGGCCTGGTGGTGGCCGGCCTCGGGACGATCCTCGGCTCGGTCAACTTCATCACCACCATCACCTGCCTGCGGGCGCCCGGCATGACGCTCTTCCGGATGCCGATCTTCACCTGGAACGTGCTGTTCACCTCGATCATGGTGCTGCTGGCCTTCCCGGTGCTGACGGCGGCGCTGCTCTGCCTGGAGGCGGACCGGAAGTTCGGCGCACACGCCTTCGACCCGGCGAACGGCGGGGCGATCCTGTGGCAGCACCTCTTCTGGTTCTTCGGCCACCCGGAGGTCTACATCGTCGCGGTGCCGTTCTTCGGCATCATCAGCGAGATCATCCCGGTGTTCAGCCGCAAACCGCTGTTCGGCTACTACGGCATGATCGGCGCGACCATCGCCATCACCGCCCTGTCCATGACGGTGTGGGCGCACCACATGTTCGTCACCGGCCAGGTGCTGCTGCCGTTCTTCTCGATGATGTCCTTCCTCATCGCGGTGCCCACCGGGGTGAAGTTCTTCAACTGGATCGGCACGATGTGGAACGGCTCGCTGTCCTTCGAGACCCCGATGCTGTGGTCGCTCGGCTTCCTGGTGACCTTCCTGTTCGGCGGGCTGAGCGGGGTCCTGCTGGCCGCGCCGCCGATCGACTTCCACGTCTCCGACAGCTACTTCGTGGTGGCCCACCTGCACTACGTGGTGTTCGGCACGGTGGTGTTCGCCACCTTCGGCGGCTTCTACTTCTGGTGGCCGAAGCTGACCGGGAAGCTGCTCGACGAGCGGCTGGGGAAGGTCCACTTCTGGGTCCTGTTCGTCGGGTTCCAGACCACCTTCCTGGTGATGCACTGGCTGGGGGCCCAGGGCATGCCGCGCCGCTACGCGACCTACCTGGCGGTGGACGACTTCACCGCCCTCAACGTGTGCGCCTCGATCGGCTCGTTCCTGCTCGGCGTCTCCAACCTGCCGTTCTTCTACAACGTCTGGACCACCACCCGGCACGGCACCCGGGTCACCGAGGACGACCCGTGGGGCTGGGGCCGCTCGCTGGAGTGGGCCACCTCCTGCCCGCCGCCGCACCACAACTTCGAGGCGCTGCCGCGGATCCGCTCCGAGTCGCCGGCCTTCGACCTGCACCACCCGGAGGTGCCGACGGAGGAGCCGGTGGGCGGGGCGGCCGACCGTACGGGCGGGCGGGGGAGCGGGCGATGAAGGGGGAGGGCCGGCTGTTCGCCGTCATGACGGTGTTCTTCGCGGTGACCGGGCTGATCTACGGGTTCTGGGCGCAGGAGCCGGCCGGCACGGCGATCCTGGCGGTGGCGTTCCTGATGTCGGGGCTGATCGCGCTGTTCTGGTTCGTCCAGTACCGGCGGAGTGGCGGCGGCCGGCCGCAGGACCGCGGGGACGCCGAGATCGCGGAGGCCGTCGGCCCGGTGGGCTTCTTCCCGGCCCGCAGCGGCTACCCGGTGCTGACGGCGGCCGGCCTGACGGTCCTCGCCCTCGGCCTGGTCTTCGCCCGCTGGCTGGTCGTGGTGGGGGCCGTCGTGCTGGCCCTCGCCGTGTCCGGGTTCATCTTCCAGTACGGCGACGACGACGGGTGAGCCGGCGGAGCAGCCGGCGGACCGGGCCGGCCCCGGTCGGCCCGGTGGGCGGTCCGGCGGGCGCCTCGGGGTGGGCGGGGCCGGTGAGGACACCCGCGATGAACTCCGACTCCCCTTCGGTGGCGGGGAGTTCGACCCGGTCCCGGTAGAACCAGGCGCCCGCCGCGGCCCGGGCCCGCTCGCGCCGCGGCGCGAGGTCCGGGGCCGGGAGCGGGTCCGGCGTGGCCCGCGCGAGCAGGACGAACCGCTCGTCGGCGGGCAGCGGGCGGCGGTGGCCGGTGAAGCCGCCGTCGTGGCCCTGGTCGATCCGGCCGGTCTCGTCGCCCTTCAGCAGCCGGTCGCGGTCCCTGGCCTGCAGGGCCAGGCAGAGCCGCCGGGTGAGCAGGAAGGCCGCGGGCGGCAGCAGGATCAGCGCCGCCCGCAGCACGACGGTGATCGCGTTGACCGAGAGGCCGAAGACGAAGGCGATCACGTCGTTGCCGCCGGCGATCAGCAGCACGGCGTAGACGGTGATCCCCGCGACCCCCAGCCCGGTGCGGGTGGGCTTGTTGCGCGGGCGGTCGCACAGGTGCTGTTCGCCGCGTTCGGGGTCGAGCCAGCGCTCGGCGAAGGGGTAGGCGTACAGCACCGCGAAGAGCAGGCCGGGCAGCACCAGGGCCGGGAGGAGGACGTTCCACGACACCGTGTGCCCGAACAGGGAGGTCTCCGCGGCGGGCATCAGCCGCAGCGCGCCCTCGATGAAGCCGATGTACCAGTCCGGCTGGGCGCCGGCCGCGGCCACGTCGGGCCGGTAGGAGGCGTAGCGCCAGATCGGGTTGACCTCGGCGAGGAAGGCGGACAGCGCCATGATGCCGGCCACCGCGAAGGTCAGACCGACCGTACGGGTCAGGAACTGCGGGAAGAAGGGCATCCCGACGACGTTGCGGTTGGTGCGGCCGGGGGCGGCCCACTGCGTGTGCTTCAGCACCACGACCAGCGTCAGGTGGGCCCCGACCAGGGCCAGCAGCAGACCCGGCACCAGGAGGATGTGCACGGTGAACAGGCGGGGGATGACGTCGTGGCCGGGGAACTGGCCGCCGAAGGCGAAGAACGTCAGGTAGGTGCCGACCAGCGGCACCGAGAGCAGCACGCCCTCGGCGATCCGCAGCCCGGTGCCGGAGAGGGAGTCGTCCGGCAGCGAGTAGCCGGAGAACCCTTCGAGCAGGGCCAGGTTGAACAGCGTCACCCCGATGACCCAGTTGAGCTCGCGCGGCCGGCGGAAGGCCCCGGTGAAGAACACTCGCAGCAGGTGCACGCCGATCGCCGAGACGAACAACAGCGCTGACCAGTGGTGGACCTGGCGAATCATCAGGCCACCGCGCACCTCGAAGCTGATGTCCAGCGTCGAGGCGTAGGCCTCGGAGACCAGCACCCCGCGCAGCGGCAGGTAGGCGCCGTCGTAGACGACCTCGTTCATGTTCGGGACGAAGAAGAACGTCAGGAACACGCCGGTCAGCAGCAGCACGACGAAGCTGTACAGCGCGAGCTCGCCCAGCAGGAACGACCAGTGGTCCGGGAACACCTTGCGCAGCAGCTCCCGGCCCGCCTCCATGACCGGCAACCGCCCGTCCAGCCGGGTCGTGACGCGTTCACCGGCGGACGGCTCGCGCCCGTTCGTAGCCTTGGTTGCCTCCACGCAGGCAACCTAGTGCGCGGCGCTCCGCGCGGGTCGGCCGAGCGGGGCGGGTCCCGTGGCGGCCGTCGGCAGAACACCCGGATGGCGGCACCCGGGAGCTCCTCCGGGCTGCGCCCGCGGCTCCGGGCGGCCCGCGGTCAGTCGTCGGACAGCAGCCGGGCGAGCGCGGCGTCCACGTCGAGGTGCTCGGACTCCGACCCTTCGGGCACCAGGCTGAAGCAGTCCGAGAGGAAGGCCGTGACGTCCTCCTCCGGTGCGCTGAGGACGGCGTTGCCGGCGGGCCCGCACAGGGTGATCAGCACCTCGCCCGCGGGCCCCGGGCCCACCCGGACGTCACCGCTGCCGGTGGGGGCGTGCCGGCCCTCGTTCAACAGCTCGCGACTGAAGTACCAGCACACGCGGGCGTCCGCGGTCACGCACTCGCACGGGGCGATCGGGAACGCCAGACACGCCGCGTACGGCAGGTCCGGGTCGAACCGCAGTTCCGCGACCACCGGGACGTCGGGCAGCGGACTGTCGGGGAAGGTGACGGGCATCGAGTGGACGGGCATGGGCATCGCACGACCCTCCTACGGTCGCGAGCGTCGTCCCCGGGCGGGCCGACGCTCCTGTCCGGTGCCTACCCGGTGCCGCTCCGTGCAGTCGGCCTCCGCCGAACCTCCACAACGTCCTTGCGTGCGGGGGCGCCGTCGACCGCGGTCGTGCCCCGGGCGGTCAGGATCCGCACAGCCGCCCGAGCTGGGCGCTGTCCGCGTTGATGTCCGTGATCACCTGGTTGGGATCGGCCAGCACCATGCCGTTCAGGCGGAAGCGCAACTCCGAGAACTCGGCGGCCAGTCGGCGGATCGTCGAACCGACCGCGCCCTGTGCGTCCAGTCCGGCACCCATCAGGTCCTGGTAGGCCTGGCCGGCCGCGTCCGCCTGGCTGCCGCGGGTGTCGCCGGCGTTCCGGCGGTACGCGGCCAGCGCCGCCTCGGCCTCGTCGCAGCCGCCGGGCCGGACCGCCGGGAGCGGCGGTTCCGGCGTCGGGGCGGCGGTCCGGGTCCGGATCGGCGACGGGCTCGGCTCCGGGGAGGGCGGATCGGGCTCGGGGGTCGGCGTGGGCGTCGGCGTCGGTACGGGCGACGGGACCGGCTTCGGCGTGGGATCGGGGAGCGGCTCCGGCGGCTGCGGGGCCGCGGTGGTGACCACCGGGGCGGCCGCGGGCTGCGGCGCGTCCGGTGGCACCAGGTAGGCGACCAGGGCGATCAGGGTGGCCACCGCGCCCGCGATCGCGCCGACCGCGCCCCAGTCCGGGCGCCGCGCCGGCCCGGCACCCGACGCGGGCGGCTGCGCCGATTCGTCGTCCGTCATGCACCCATCGTGGGGCGCCGCGTCGGGCCCCGTCCAGAACACCGGGTGCTGACCTTCCTGAACCCGAACCCGTGTCCGGGCGGGCCGAGTTGGAGACGCGCCGGGGCCGGCTGCGGCTCCGGCCCGACCGCCTTCGGGTCAGGCGCCGGCGATCGCGGGGCGGGCCAGCCACTCCGCCCAGGAGACCTCGTGGCCGATCAGACACGGCTGACCGAACGGCCATGCCTCGGCGATCCAGCGCGGCACCAGGGCGTCCAGCTCCCGCTCCAGCTCGGAGCCGACCTGGTCGTCCACCACCCACCAGGAGATCTCCGCGTCGGAGCCGGCCTTCTGCGGCGGGTCGATGTAGACGCAGCCGAGCAGGGCCGACTCCGCCTCGTCGAACAACGCGTAGTTGAACGACTCGTGGGCGGCGATCTCCCGCTCGTGCCGGATCAGGTCGTCGAGGTCCGCCTGGTAGGTCATGGTGGCCGCGGGCCAGCCCCAGGCCTCGCCGTAGATGGACCACAGGCGCTCCCGGGAGCCCATCACGGCGGGGTAGTCGAGCTCGGTGTCCGTCCCGGCGATGGGGCGCAGGTGGTAACCGCCACCGGGGAGCGGCACGTGGACGGGGTGGACGAAATCGGCGGGCAACCAGGTCATGGGCCTGGAGGCTAGCCGAGAACCGGCCCGCGCCGCGCGGATTATCGGTCCGGGCCCCGGACCGAGCGGCCGGGATGACGCCGACCCCGCCGCCAGGGCATGATCACCGGATGACGATGATCAGGACCAGGTGGGGGCGCCTCCGGACACCGGCGGTGGCGGCCCTGGCCGTACTGGCGGCGGGGTGCGGGACGGAGCACGTGGGCGCGGCCGGTGGCGCGGGGGCGCCCACGGCGGTCGTGACGGCGGTGCCGTCGACGGCCGCGGCGGTGCCGACCACCGAGGCGGACTACCCCTGCCCCGGCGAAACGCCGACCAGGGCCCCGACCCCGACCCCGACCGCGAGCAGCGCGGCCCCGACCGGGCCGCCCGTCGACCACTACGCCGAGAACCACGGCTTCCGGGTGCCGATCCCGCTCCACGGCCGGCGCCGCTGCGACGGCCTGGACGCCGTGAAGCGCATCGAGGGCGCCCTCGAACCCCTGCGCACCCGGGGCGACTTCGCCCCCGACAGCACCCGCGGACAGCTCGCCGGGCTGGGCTACCAGGTCGCCAAGGTGAAGGTCACCCAGAACGGCCCGACCGGCATCGCCTTCCTGGTCGACGCCACCGGGTTGTGCCTGGAGGGCACGATGAACAGCGCCGCCACCACCGCGGAGGCGTTCGCGGGCTACCCGGACGGCACCAACTGCGAGGAGCCGCGCGGCGGCCACTGACCGCGTCCGTCCGCGCGGCTGCTCAACTCGCTTGCACCGCGCCGCCGTTGTCGCCCGCACCCTTGTCGAGCGACAACGGCGGATGCGCCGCCCCGGCCGCTGCCTGCACGGCCTCTGCCTGCACGGCCCCGGTCGGTGCGTCCCCGGCGGGTGCTGCCCCGGGGTCGCTCCGCTCGATGCGGTCCAGCAGTCGGGCGACGGAGTCGGTGCGCTCGCGCAGCACCGCGACCCGGGCGGCGTCGGTCGGCTCGGCGAGCTCGTCCACGGGCAGGACCGGGATGCCGCGCTTGCGGGCGGTGGCGATCAGGCTCTCGCCGGCCCGGTCGGCCAGGACGAGCGTCGCGGCGGCGAAAGCGCCCGCGTCCAGGGTGCGTCGGCGGCCGAGCAGCCCGCGGCAGACGATGCGGGCCGGGACGGTCAGCTCGTCCAGGCGCTGGTCGTCCGAGCCGCGTTCGAGGGCGGCGAGGACGACGGTGGCCAGCGCCTCGCCCGCCTTGGTGACGACCCACTTGCGGCCGGGAACCGGCGGCAGGAACTCCCGGATCCGGTCCACCTCCTGCTCCAGCGCGGTGGTGGTCAGCACCTCGAAGGCGTTGCGGGTTCGGATCTCGACGACCTTGTCCCACTCGACCTCCTCGCCGTCGAAGCCGACCTTCGACGGCCCCAGGTGAACGGCGCCGAGACCGTCGAGCAGCCCGAGCAGCTTGTGCACCACGGCCGGCGTCAGCGGGTGGCGGCCGATCAGGGTGCCCACCGACAGTTTCCACGGCTCGGTGGCCGGTACCTCCGGCGGCATGACGGAGGTCAGGGCCGTGTACGCCCACCGCCCGCCCGCCGCCGCGCCGCGTCCGCCCCGCCGTACGGCCTGCCGCCCGGCCTCGCCCAACCCGGCCGCGGCCCCCGCCGCCGCTCCCGCCGCCGCCCCGACCAGCCGTCCCAGTCCGCCCACCAGCTCGCCCCCGCGCACGTCCCGTTCCTCTCCTCACACCGCTTGTTCCGGAAGCCGCCATGCTACGGGCAGCCTCCGCCGGCCCGCCGCGGCCGTCCCCACCGTGCCGCCGTCCAACAGGCGGCCGAACTCCCGGACGCCGTCGGGCAGTACGAGCAGCGGACGCCCGACCACGGCTCCGCCGCCATCGCCGCCGCCGTCGCCGGGAGCCCGGAGCGCCTGCCGGCCGTCGCCCCCCGCACGCCGCCGCCGGCCGTCGTCCCCCGCGTACTGGCCCGCCCGTGGGCCCGCCACCCGGGTGAACAGGCGGCGCGGCACGCCGCACCGGCCGGGGCGCCGCCGGACCGGGGGTGATGATCGCCGGGTTCCCGGCCGCCCGCACCCCGGAGGCAGACATGCGGATCCTGCTCCTCGCCAGCGCCTTCAACAGCCTCAGCCAGCGCCTCCACGCCGAACTGCGGGACCGGCGGCACACCGTGGACGTCCGACTCGCCGGGGACGACGAGGAGCTGCGGGCGTCGGTCCGCCTGCTGTCGCCGGACCTCCTGCTGGCGCCCATGCTGCGCACCGCGATCCCCGCGGACGTCTGGTCGGCGCTCACCTGTCTGGTCGTCCACCCCGGCCCGCCCGGTGACCGGGGCCCCTCGTCCCTGGACCGGGCGGTCCAGGAGGGCGTCGCCGACTGGGGCGTGACGGTGCTCCAGGCCGAGGCGGAGATGGACGCCGGACCGGTCTGGGCCTGGGAGCCCTGCCGGCTGCCGGCGCTCGGGAAGAGCGACCTGTACCGCAACGAGGTCGCCGACGCCGCCGTCCTGGCCGCGCTGCGGGCCGTCGAGCGCTTCGCCTCCGGCTCGTACGCGCCGCAGCCGCAGCACGGCCCCTCCTGGCGGGAGCCGGTGCGCGTCCGCCCCTTCCTGCGCCAGGCGGAGCGCCGGATCGACTGGGCGGCCGACTCCACCGGGACGGTCCTGCGCAGGCTCCGGGCGGCCGACTCGCAGCCCGGGGTGCTCGACACGCTGGGGACCGACGAGTGGTACCTGCACGGCGGGCACCCGGAGCCGCAGCTGCGCGGGCGCCCGGGCGAGCTGATCGCCACCCGCGCCGGTGCGGTGTGCCGGGCCACCGTGGACGGCGCGGTGTGGATCCCCGAACTCCGGCGCCGGCGCGCACCCGGCGGGCCCGCGACCTTCAAGCTCCCGGCGGTGACGGCGCTCGGCGCCCTGCTGCCCCCGGTGCCGGAGGTCCCGGCGCCGCTGACGGCGGAACGGGACGGGGACCCCGCCTGGACGGATGTCGAGTACCGCGAGGAGGGCCCGGTCGGCCTCCTGCGCTTCTCCTTCCCCGGCGGCGCGATGTCCACCGACCACTGCCGCCGCCTGCTGGCGGCGTACCGCTTCGCACTCGGCCGGCCGACCTCGGTGCTGGTGCTCGGCGGGAGCCGGGACTTCTTCTCCAACGGCATCCACCTCAACGTCATCGAGGCCGCGCCGGACCCGGCCGCGGAGTCCTGGGCCAACATCACCGCGATGGACGACCTGGTCGCCGAGGTGCTGACCACCACCGACCGCCTGGTGGTCGCCGCGGTGGCCGGGAACGCGGCGGCCGGCGGGGTGATGCTGGCCCTGGCGGCGGACGAGGTGTGGTGCCGGCGGGGCTCCGTGCTCAACCCGCACTACCGGCTGATGGGGCTGTACGGCTCGGAGTACTGGACGTACACCCTGCCGCGCCGGGTGGGCCCGGCGCAGGCCGAGCGGCTGACCCGGCAGGCCGTGCCGGTGTCCGCCGCGTCGGCGGAGCGGATCGGCCTGGTCGACCGCGTCCTCGACTGCGGGCCGCAGGAGTTCGGGCCCGCCGCGGCCCACCTGGCCGGGCTGCTCGCCGCCTCGCCGCTCGCCCGGCGGCGGATCGCGGCGAAGAAGGCCGCGCGCGAGGCCGACGAGCAGGCCAAGCCGCTCGCCGCCTACCGGGAGGAGGAGCTGGCGGTGATGCACCGGCAGTTCTTCACCCCCGAATCGCCGTACCACGCGCTGCGGTCCGCGTTCGTCCGCAAGCGCCCCGTGCCCGCCGGGCTCCTCCCCGGGACGTGACCCGAACGGCCCCGCCGGCTTGCGCCCCCCGCGCCGCTCCGACGCCCGCCCCGACCGGCGTCGGAACCGGACTGTTGCTATGACTGTGTTTGAGCCATTACGTCCGGCTCCCATCCCCGAGGAGGCATCCTCATGGGTGCTGCAACAACCGACACCGACGTGGTGCACATTCTCTGGATCAACGCCGGCCTCAGCTGTGACGGCGACTCCGTCTCGCTGACCGCCGCGATGCAGCCCAGCATCGAGGAGATCGTCACCGGCGCACTGCCAGGCCTGCCCAAGGTCGCCGTGCACTGGCCGCTGATCGACTTCGAGTGCGGCCCGGTCCAGGGCGCGGACAACTTCGTCGAGTGGTTCTTCAAGGCCGACCGCGGCGAGATCGAACCGTTCGTCCTGGTCGTCGAGGGGTCCATCCCCAACGAGAAGATCAAGAAGGAGGGCTACTGGTGCGGCTTCGGCGACGACCCGGCCACCGGCCAGCCCATCACCACCAGTGAGTGGCTGGACCGGCTCGCCCCCAAGGCGACCGCCGTGGTCGCGATCGGCACCTGCGCCACGTACGGCGGCATCCACGCGATGGCCGGCAACCCGACCGGTGCGATGGGCGTGCCGGACTACCTGGGCTGGGACTGGAAGTCCAAGGCCGGGCTGCCGATCGTCTGCGTGCCGGGCTGTCCGATCCAGCCCGACAACTTCGCCGAGACGCTCACCTACCTGCTGTACCAGCTGGCCGGCTCCGCGCCGATGATCCCGCTGGACGACAAGCTGCGGCCGGCCTGGCTGTTCGGCGCCACCGTCCACGAGGGCTGCGACCGCGGCGGCTACTACGAGCAGGGCCAGTTCGCCACCGACTACGGCACCCCCGAGTGCCTGGTGCGGCTCGGCTGCTGGGGACCGGTCGTCAAGTGCAACGTCGCCAAGCGCGGCTGGACCAACGGCATCGGCGGCTGCCCGAACGTGGGCGGCATCTGCATCGCCTGCACCATGCCGGGCTTCCCGGACAAGTTCATGCCCTTCATGGACCCGCCGCCCGGCTCCCGCGTCTCCACCGGCGCCAGCAACGCCTACGGCTCGCTGATCCGCCGGCTGCGCGCGATCACGCTGGCGACCGTCGACAAGGAACCGAAGTGGCGCCACACCGGCCGCCACCTGACCACGGGTTACCGCCCGCCCTGGTGACGCCGGAGGGCCGCACGCCCCCGCGGCGTGCGGCCCCTCGCCGCCGCCCCGCCCCCTGCCCCCGTTCAGAGAAGGACACGACAACACGATGGCGACACCGACGACGAGGGCGGCCGGCGACGGCAGCGGCCTGACCGAGATGTCCTGGGACCCGATCACCCGGATCGTGGGAAGCCTCGGCATCCACACGAAGATCGACTTCAAGCAGAAGCGCGTCGCGGAGTGCTACAGCACCTCCTCGGTCTTCCGCGGCTACAGCGTCTTCATGCGCGGCAAGGACCCGCGCGACGCACACTTCATCACCAGCCGGATCTGCGGGATCTGCGGCGACAACCACGCCACCTGTTCGGTCTACACCCAGAACATGGCGTACGGGGTGAAGCCCCCGCACCTCGGCGAGTGGATCATCAACCTCGGCGAGGCGGCCGAGTACATGTTCGACCACAACATCTTCCAGGAGAACCTGGTCGGGGTCGACTACTGCGAGAAGATGGTCCGCGAGACCAACCCGGGCGTCCTGGAGCAGGCCGAGCGCACCGAGGCGCCGCACGCCGCCGACCACGGGTACAAGACCATCGCGGACATCATGCGCTCGCTCAACCCGATCGAGGGCGAGTTCTACCGCGAGGCGCTGCAGGTCAGCCGGTACACCCGGGAGATGTTCTGCCTGATGGAGGGCCGCCACGTGCACCCCTCCACCCTCTACCCGGGCGGCGTCGGCACCGTCGCCACGGTGCAGCTGTTCACCGACTACCTGACCCGGCTGATGCGCTACGTCGAGTTCATGAAGAAGGTCGTGCCGCTGCACGACGACCTCTTCGACTTCTTCTACCAGGCCCTGCCCGGCTACGAGGAGGTCGGCCGGCGGCGGGTCCTGCTCGGCTGCTGGGGCAGCCTCAACGACCCGGACCACTGCGACTTCACGTACCGCAACATGACGGACTGGGGCCGGCGGATGTTCGTCACCCCCGGCGTCGTCGTGGACGGCAAGCTCGTCACCAACGACCTCACCGAGATCAACCTGGGCATCCGGATCCTGCTCGGCAGCTCCTACTACGAGGACTGGCAGGGCAAGGAGCTGTTCGTCACCCACGACCCGCTGGGCAACCCCGTCGACCCCCGGCACCCGTGGAACCAGCACACCATCCCGCAGCCGCAGAAGCGCAACTTCGACGACAAGTACAGCTGGGTGATGTCCCCGCGCTGGTTCGACGGCAAGGAGCACCTCGCCCTGGACACCGGCGGCGGCCCGATCGCCCGGCTGTGGTCCACCGCGCTGTCCGGGCTGGTCGACATCGGCTACATCAAGGCCACCGGGCACAGCGTGCAGATCAACCTGCCCCGCTCGATGACCAAGCCCGAGGTCACCTTCGAGTGGAAGATCCCGCAGTGGAGCAACGCCCTCGAACGCAACCGCGCCCGCACCTACTTCCAGGCGTACGCGGCCGCCGCCGCCCTGCACTTCGCCGAGAAGGCGCTCGACGAGGTCCGGGCCGGGCGCAGCCAGACCTGGGAGCGCTTCGAGGTGCCGGACGAGTCGATCGGCTGCGGCTTCACCGAAGCCGTGCGCGGCGTGCTCTCGCACCACATGGTGATCCGCGACGGCAAGATCGCCAACTACCACCCGTACCCGCCCACCCCGTGGAACGCCAGCGTGCGCGACAGCTACGGCACGCCCGGCCCGTACGAGGACGCGGTGCAGAACACCCCGATCTTCGAGGAGAACTCCCCGGAGAACTTCAAGGGCATCGACATCATGCGCGCGGTGCGCAGCTTCGACCCCTGCCTGCCGTGCGGCGTGCACATGTACGTCGGCGGGCGCACCGTCCAGACCATGCACGTGCCCACCGGCCTCAGCGGGCTCACCGCATGACGGCCGAGCAGACCGGGCTGCGCGTCCAGGAGGCCCTGGACGCCCTGGCCGGCAGCGGCGCCGAGAGCGCGGGCGAGCAACTGGTCCGCGACCTGATGGAGTTCTACGGCGAGGGGCTGGCCAGGATCGTCCCGGCGCTGCCCCCGCCCGCCCTGGAACGGATGCTGGACGACCCGGCGGTGGCCGGGCTGCTGCTGCTGCACGACCTGCACCCGGAGGACGTCACCGCCCGGATCGACCGGGCGCTCGCGGCCCTGCCCGAACGGGTCGAGCCGATCGGCTTCGAGCCTGGAACCGGCGTCCTGCGGCTGCGCCGGACCGCCTCCGGCTGCGGCTGCGCGGAAGGGGACATCGAGGCCGTCCTCGCCTGCCACGCGCCCGAGGTGACGGCCGTGGAGCTGGAGCGCGCCCCGAAGCTGCTGCAGATCGGCACCCGCCCGCCGCAGGCCGCGGAGGTGCGATGAACACCCGCCGGATCTCCCGCGACGGGACCGCCCTGCTGCACCGGCTGCGCGAGCCGGCGCCCCCGAGGCCCGAGCAGTGCGGCTTCTGCGGCCGGGACCTCCCGCCCGGCCACCGCCACCTGGTGGACGTCGAGGAACGGGCGCTGGCCTGCACCTGCACCGCCTGCGGCCTGCTGTTCCAGCAGCCGGGCGCGGCCGGCGGCCGCTTCCGCACCGTGCCGGACCGCTACCTCGCCGACCCGGACGGCGGGTTGGACGAGCGGGCCTGGTCGGTGCTGGGCATCCCGGTCGGCACCGCGTTCCTGTTCCGCAACGCCCTGCTGGACCGGCTGCTCGCCTTCTATCCCGGCCCGGCCGGCGCCACCGAGAGCGAGGTGGACGAGGAGGCCTGGGAGCGCGCCCTCGGCGGCAGCCGGCTGGCCGCCGCCCTGGAGCCCGACGTGGAGGCCCTGCTGCTGCGCCGCCACGACCACCGCGTCGAGTGCTTCCTGGTGCCGATCGACGTCTGCTACGAGCTGGTCGGCCGGCTGCGGCGGTGCTGGCACGGCTTCGACGGCGGCGCCGAGGCGCGGGCCGAACTCGACGCGTTCTTCGAGCGGTTGACCGCCCGCGCCCGCCCGCTGCCCACGGCGGTGACGGCGTGACGGCGCTCGCCTTCGCCTGCACAGGCGTGCGGTCCGACCCGTACGCGGCCGTGCCGACCCTGGTCTTCCGGCTGCGGATCACCGGGCCGGCCGACACCCGGGTGCACGCCCTGGCGCTCCGCTGCCAGCTGCGGATCGAACCGGGCCGGCGGTCGTACGCCGAGCCGGAGGGCGAGCGGCTGGCCGACCTCTTCGGCGAACGGGAGCGCTGGGCGAACACGCTCAACCCGATCCAGTTCGCCACCGTGCCGCTGCTGGTGCCCGGCTTCACCGGCGAGACCGAGACCGACCTCGTGGTGCCGTGCAGCTACGACCTGGAGGTGGCCTCCGCCCGCTACTTCCGGGCGCTCGACGGCGGCGAGGTGCCGCTGCTACTGCTCTTCTCCGGCACCGCCTTCGCCGGCCCCGGCGGCTTCCAGGTCGCCCCGGTGCCCTGGGACAAGGAGGCCGCGGTGCGGATGCCGGTGCGGGTCTGGCGCGAGGCCATCGACCAGCACTTCCCCGGCTGCGGCTGGCTGCGCCTGCCGGACGACCTGATGGACCGGTTGCTGGCCTACCGCTCCCGGCGGGCCCTGCCCTCCTGGGAGGCGACGGTGCGAGAACTGCTCGCGGCGGCCGAGATCGAGGAGGTGGCCCGGTGAGCGCCTTCCCGCCCGGGATCGAGCGCGGCTTCGCGGCCGCCCGGCAGATCGCCGACGCGGTGCTGCTGGAGGGCTACGTGCTCTACCCGTACCGCGCCTCGGCGGCCAAGAACCGGCTGCGCTGGCAGTTCGGGGTCCTGGTGCCGCCCGAGTACACCGCGCAGGGCGGCGAGCACTCGCACCAGCGCACCGAGTGCGTCATGGAGGCCCGTGCCGGGGACCGGCTGGCGGTCGAGCTGCGCTTCCTGCGGGTGCAGCGGCGGACCGTCGAACAGGCGACCGCCGCCGGCGGGTTCGAGCCGGTGGAGCGGCTGGAGCTGGCCGACCGGGTGTTCACGGAGTGGGACGAGGGCGTCGAGGAAAACATCGAACTCCTCTTCCCGGTCGAGGAGTTGACCGGAGCCGGGGTGGAGCGGGCGTTCCGGTTGCCGGGCGTCGGCGAGACCGAGCTGCTGCGCGCGCACGGCACCGCCGCCGGACGGCTGGTGCGCCGCCGCGAACAGGTCGACGGCCTGGTGCGGGTGACCGTCGAGGAACTGCCCGGCCGGTACCGGGCCCAGCGGCTGACGGTGGTGGTCGAGAACGTCTCCGCCTGGATGCCGCCCCGACGGGCGAGCCGCGAGGAGGCGCTGCCGCGCTCGCTGGTCTCCGCCCACCTGCTGCTGGGGCTGGAGCAGGGCCGCTTCGTGTCGGCCACCGACCCGCCCGAGTGGGCCCGCGCCGAGGTCGAACGGTGCCGCAGCCGGCACACCTGGCCGGTACTGGCCGGGCCGCCGGGCGAGCGCGGGGTGGTGCTGTCCTCGCCGATCATCCTGGAGGACCACCCCAAGGTCGCACCGGAGAGCCTCGGCACCCTGTACGACGCCACCGAGATCGACGAGATCCTGGCGCTGCGGACGGCCGCCCTGACCGAGGAGGAGAAGCGGGAGGCCCGGGGCACCGACGAGCGGGCCGCGGCCGTGATCGACCTCGCGGAGTCCATGCCGCCCGAGGTGCTGGAGCGGCTGCACGGCGCCATCCGCGGGCTGCGCGACCTCACCGGCGGCGCCGCCGACGGGGAACAGCCCTGGTGGGACCCGGGCGACGACCCGGCGGTCGACCCCGAGCGGGACCGGGTGCAGGTCGGCGGCCACGCCGTCGGCGCCGGCAGCCGGGTCCTACTGCGGCCCGGACGACGGCGCACCGACGCCCAGGACCTCTTCCTGGACGGGCGCACCGCCGTGGTGGAGGCGGTGCTGCACGACGTCGACGGCTCGGTGCACCTGGCCGTGACGGTGGAGGACGACCCGGGCGCCGACCTGTGGCGGGCCCAGGGGCGGTTCCGCTACTTCCAGCCCGACGAGGTCACCCCGCTGGACGGCGACGACGTGCCGGAGGGGTCGTGAACAGCCGTCAGGTGCTGGTCGCCGGGGTGGGGAACATCTTCCTCGGCGACGACGGGTTCGGCGTGGAGACCGTCCGGCGGCTCGCCGGGCACCCGCTGCCGGACGGCGTCGAGGCGGTCGACGTGGGCGTGCGCGGCGTCGACCTGGCGTACCGGCTGCTCGACGGCTACCGCACCGCCGTCCTGGTGGACGCCACCTGCCGCGGCGGGGCACCCGGCACGGTCTACCTCATCGAGGCGGCCGACGAGCCGCTGGAGGCGCCGCTGCTGGACGGGCACCGGATGGGGCCGGACGCCGTGCTCGCCCTGCTGGGCACGCTCGCGGCCGGGACCGGCGGCGAGCCGCCCGGGCGGGTGCTGGTGGTCGGCTGCGAGCCGGCGTCGTTGGAGGAGGGCATCGGGCTGAGCGCGCCCGTCGCCGCCGCCGTCGAGGAGGCGGTCCGAGTGGTCCTGCGGGTCGTGGACGAGGCCACGCAGCCGGAGAGGGAGACAACACCATGCTGAGGAAACTGTTCTGCCTGGCCCTGCTGGCCGGGATCGGCGCACTGGTCTGGCAGAGCCTGCCGGACCTCAAGCGGTACCTGCAGATCTCGCGGATGTGACCCGCGCATTGCTGCGAACGGTGCAGCCCCGGGAGCGGTGGCGGCGCGGCTTCGAGCCGTCGCCGCCACCGCGCCTTGTAATGGGGCGCGCCTCGGCATCGGGGCCCGCCCGGTCGTCGGGCCCGATGCCGCCCGCCGAGGGAAAGGGACCCATGCACGAGATGTCGATCGCCGCCGCCGTGGTCGAGCAGGTCGACGCGGCCGCGCGCGACCACGGGGCCGCCGGGGTGGCGCGGGTACGGCTGCGGGTGGGCGAGCTGGCCGGCGTCGTCGCGCAGGCCCTCGACTTCTGCTTCGAACTGGCCTGCGCCGGAACGCTGGTGGAAGGCGCGGTGCTGCACACCGAGCCGGTCACGGCGCGGGCCCGGTGCCGGCCCTGCGAGACCGAGTGGGCCGTCGGCATGCCGCCGGACCTCTGCTGCCCGAGCTGCTCCGGCGGCGGCGTCGAGCTGCTGTCCGGGCGCGAGCTCCAGATCCTCGACGTCGAGTGGGCCGAGCGCCCGGACGTCCCGGCCGAACAGAAAGGCTGATGCCGATGTGCCGCACGGTCGACCTCCGTCAGGCGGTCCTCGCCCGCAACGACGACAGCGCCCGCGAGCTGCGGGCGGCACTGGCCGCCCGGGGCACGGTCGCGGTGAACCTGCTGTCCAGCCCCGGCAGCGGCAAGACCGCCCTGCTGGAGGCCGAGCTGGGGCTGGCCCGGCGGCGCGGGGTGCCGGTCGCCGCCCTGACCGCCGACCTCGCCACCGAGAACGACGCGCGGCGGCTGGCCCGTTCGGGCGCGCCGGTCAAGCAGGTGCTCACCGACGGGCTCTGCCACCTGGAGGCGCGGATGCTCGCCGGGCACCTGGACGGCTGGCTGCCGCAGGAGTGCCGGCTGCTCTTCGTGGAGAACGTCGGCAACCTGGTGTGTCCGGCCTCCTACGACCTAGGCGAGTCGCTGCGGGTGGTGCTGGCCTCGGTGACCGAGGGCGAGGACAAGCCGCTCAAGTACCCGACCGCCTTCGGGCTGGCCAACCTCGTCCTGGTGACGAAGGCCGACCTGGCCGCGGCGGCCGAGTTCGACGAGGCCGCGTTCACGGCGAACGTCCGACGGGTCAATCCCGGGGTGGAGGTGGTGCACACCTCGGCGCGCACCGGGGACGGCGTCGGGGCGCTGCTGGAGCGCGCGCTGGCGGTGCTGGACGGGGCCGAGCCGCACCGGCCGGTGATGTCGGCCGCGCCGCACGGGCACGGGCACGACGACGGGCACGAGCACGGGCACGACCACGAGCACGGGGACGGACACCGGCACGAACACGGACACGGGCCCGCGGTGGTCGGGGAGACCCCGTGACGGCCGGTCACCCGGAACTCGACCGCGAGCGACGCCGGGTCGCCGTCCGCGGCCTCGTCCAAGGGGTCGGCTTCCGGCCCTTCGTCTTCACCCTGGCCGGGGAACTCGGCCTGGCCGGCAGCGTCACCAACACCGGCGAGGGCGTGCTCGCCGAGGTCGAGGGCAACCGCGCTGCGGTCGAGGCGTTCTGCCGACGGGTGGCCGGCGACGCGCCGCCGCTCGCGCACGTGGCCTCCGTCGAGCACACCCCGCTGGCCGTCACCGGCGCGACGGGCTTCGCCATCACCCCGTCCCGCACCGATGGGCCCCGGGCCACGCTGATCCCGCCCGACGTCGCCGTCTGCGCCGACTGCCTCGCCGAACTCGCCGACCCGGCCGACCGCCGCCACCGGCACCCGTTCATCAGCTGCACCAACTGCGGCCCCCGGCACACCATCGTCACCGGCCTGCCGTACGACCGCGCCAACACCACCATGGCCGGCTTCCCGATGTGCGCGGACTGCGCCCGGGAGTACGCCGACCCGGCCGACCGCCGCTTCCACGCCCAGCCGGTCGCCTGCCACGCCTGTGGGCCGAGACTTGCGCTGACCGTGACCGGCCACGCCGACCTCGCCGACGAGGACGCCCTCACCGAGGCCCGCCGGCTGCTCGCCGCCGGGGCGGTCCTCGCCGTCAAGGGCATCGGCGGCTACCACCTGGCCTGCGACGCGCGCGACCCCGCGGCCGTCGCCCTGCTGCGGCGGCGCAAGCGGCGCGGCGACAAGCCCTTCGCGCTGATGGCCCGTGACCTCGCCACCGTCGAGGGCCTGCTGCCGCTCGGGGCCGTCGAGCGGGAACTGCTCACCGGGGCGGTCCGGCCGATCGTCCTGCTGCGCCGAACCGGCGCGGCGACACCAGGGTTCGAGGCGGTGGCCCCGCGCACCCCCGACCTCGGGGTGATGCTCCCGTACACGCCGCTGCACCACCTGCTGCTCGCCGCGCCCGGCCCGGACCTGCTGGTCATGACCAGCGCCAACCTCTCCGGCGAGCCGATCGTCACCGACGACCGGGAGGCGCTGGAGAAGCTCGCCCCGCTCGTCGACGGCTGGCTCACCCACGACCGGCCGATCCACGTGCCCTGCGAGGACTCGGTGGTGCGGGTGGTGGACGGCGAGCAGCTGCCGCTGCGCCGCTCGCGCGGGTACGCCCCGCTGCCGCTGCCCCTGCCGGTGCCCGTCCGCCCGGTGCTGGCGGTCGGCGGCGACCTGAAGAACACCTTCGCACTGGCCCGGGACGGCTACGCCTGGCTGTCCGGCCACATCGGGGACATGGACGACCTGGCCACGCTGCGCGCCTTCGACAACGCCGTCGAGCAGCTCGGCACGGTCAGCGGAGTGCGGCCCGAACTGCTGGTCGCCGACCGGCACCCCGGCTACCGTTCGGTCCGGCACGCCGAGCGGACCGCCGCCGGACGGCCGGTGCACCGGGTGCAGCACCACCACGCGCACATCGCCGCCGTGATGGCCGAGCACGGGCTGGACGGCAGCCGGCCGGTGCTCGGCCTGGCCTTCGACGGCACCGGCTACGGCGAGGACGGCGCGGTCTGGGGCAGCGAGGTACTGCTGGCCGACTACGACGGCTTCCGCCGGCTCGCCCACCTCGCCTACGTGCCGCTGCCCGGCGGGGACGCGGCGGTCGAGCGCCCGTACCGGACGGCGCTGGCGCACCTGCGGGCCGCCGGGCTGCCCTGGACCGCCGGACTGCCGCCGGTCCTGGCCTGCCTGTCGGAGGAACTCCGACTGCTGGAACGGCAGTTGGAACGCGGGCTGAACACCGCGCCGAGCTCCGGCATGGGCCGGCTCTTCGACGCGGTCTCCTCGCTCGCCGGGATCTGCCAGCGGGCCGGGTACGAGGCCCAGGCGGCGATCGAACTGGAGGCCGCGGCCGCGGAGTTCGGACCGGCTCCGGGCTACCGGTTCGGGCTGCTCGCCGGGGCGGACGGCTGGACCGCCGACCCCGGGCCGGTGCTGGCCGCGGTGGTGGCGGACGTGGTCGCGGGCCGGCCCGCCGGACTGGTCGCCGCGCGCTTCCACACCGCGGTGGCCGAGCTGTGCCGGCGGATCTGCGCGGCAGCCCGGGAGCGGTACGGCACGACCACGGTGGCGCTCAGCGGCGGCGTCTTCGCCAACGCCGTGCTCTCCTCGGCCTGCGCGCGCGGCCTCGGCGAGGACGGCTTCACCGTACTGCGGCACCGCCGGGTGCCGCCCAACGACGGAGGACTGGCGCTCGGCCAGCTGATGGTGGCCGCCCGCGCGGCGGCCGCCCGGGAGGAGTGAGAGCGGATGTGCCTGGCAGTGCCCGGCAGGGTGACGGAGATCGGCGAACGCGACGGGACCCGGATGGCGGTCATGGACTTCGGCGGGGTGGTCAAGGACGTGTGCCTGGAGTACCTGCCCGACCTGGCGGTGGGCGACTACGCGATCGTCCACGTGGGCTTCGCGCTGCAGCGGCTGGACGAGGAGTCCGCCCGGCGCACCCTCGCGCTGTTCGAGGAACTCGGGCTGCTGCAGGAGGAGTTCGGCGACCCGTGGGAGGCGGCGGGACAGTGGCAGGCGCCCGGGGAACGGCCGGCGGCGGGCGGGCCCGACGCGGCACGAGCGGCTGAGGAGGCCGGACGGTGAAGTACCTGGAGGAGTTCCGGAACCCGGAGCTGGCCGAGGGCCTGCTCGCGGACATCAGGGCCACGGTCACCCGGCCGTGGGCGCTGATGGAGGTGTGCGGCGGCCAGACGCACAGCATCATCCGGCATGCCATCGACCAACTCCTCCCCGAAGAGGTGGAGTTGATCCACGGGCCGGGGTGCCCGGTGTGCGTCACCCCGTTGGAGGTGATCGACCGCGCACTGGCGATCGCCGCCCGGCCCGAGGTCGTCTTCTGCTCCTTCGGGGACATGCTGCGGGTGCCCGGCACCGACCGCGACCTGTTCCGGGTCCGCGGCGAGGGCGGCGACGTCCGGGTGGTGTACTCGCCGCTGGACGCACTGCGGATCGCGAGGGAGAACCCGGACCGGGAGGTCGTCTTCTTCGGCATCGGCTTCGAGACCACCGCGCCGCCGAACGCCATGGCCGTCCACCTCGCCCGCAAGCAGGGCCTGCGGAACTTCAGCATGCTGGTCTCGCACGTCCGGGTGCCCCCGGCGATCGACGCCATCATGGAATCGCCGGACTGCCGGGTCCAGGGCTTCCTCGCCGCCGGGCACGTGTGCAGCGTCATGGGCACCGACGAGTACCCGGCGCTCGCCGAACGGCACCGGGTGCCGATCGTGGTCACCGGCTTCGAACCGCTGGACATCCTGGAGGGGATCCGGCGCACCGTACGGCAGTTGGAGCGCGGCGAGCACAGCGTCGACAACGCCTACCAGCGGGCCGTCCGGCCGGAGGGCAACCCGGCGGCGCGCGCCATGCTGGAGGACGTCTTCGAGGTGACCGACCGCGCCTGGCGGGGCATCGGCGTGATCCCGCTCAGCGGCTGGCGGCTCTCGCCGCGCTACCGCGACCACGACGCCGAACACCGCTTCGACGTCGCGGGGATCAGCACCCGCGAACCCGCCGCGTGCCGCAGCGGCGAGGTGCTGCAGGGCCTGCTGAAGCCGCACCAGTGCGAGGCCTTCGGCACGCTGTGCACCCCGCGCACCCCGCTCGGCGCCACCATGGTCTCGAGTGAAGGGGCCTGCGCGGCGTACTACCTCTACCGGCGGCTGAGCACGCCGGTCGCCGCGGAGGCGGTGAGCACCGTTGGCTGACACCGAGAGCCTCACCGGCGCGGCCCCCGAGGCCCCGTCCGCGCCCGACTTCTCCGGCTGGAGCTGCCCGCTGCCGCTGCGCGACCACCCCCGGGTGGTGATGGGGCACGGCGGCGGCGGGGCGATGTCCGCCGAACTGGTGGAGCACCTCTTCGCCCCGGCCTTCGGCGGGCCGGCCCTCGCCGGGCTCGGCGACTCCGCCGTCCTGGAACTCGGCGGCGCCCGGCTAGCCTTCTCCACCGACTCCTACGTCGTGCGGCCGCTGTTCTTCCCGGGCGGCAGCATCGGCGACCTCGCCGTCAACGGGACGGTCAACGACCTGGCGATGAGCGGCGCCCGGCCGGCCTACCTCTCCTGCGGGTTCATCCTGGAGGAGGGCGTGGAGATGCCCGTGGTCGACCGGGTGGCCCGGGCGCTCGGCGCCGCGGCCCGGACGGCCGGGGTCGAGGTGGTCACCGGGGACACCAAGGTGGTCGAGGCCGGGCGCGGCGACGGCGTCTACCTGAACACCGCCGGGATCGGCCTGGTGCCCGCCGGGGTCGACATCCGGCCGCAGCGGGCCGTCCCCGGTGACGTGGTGATCGTCAGCGGGCCGATCGGACTGCACGGCGTCGCGATCATGAGCGTCCGCGAGGGCCTGGAATTCGGCGTCGAGGTGCGCAGCGACTGCGCCGCGCTCGGCGGCCTGGTCGAGGCGATGCTCGCCGTCACCCCCGACCTGCACGTGCTGCGCGACCCCACCCGGGGTGGGTTGGCCGCGGCGCTCAACGAGATCGCGGCCGCCGCCGGGGTGGGGGTGACGCTCAGCGAGCGGGCCGTCCCCGTCCCGGAAGCGGTGGCCAACGCCTGCGCCCTGCTCGGCCTGGACCCGATGTACGTCGCCAACGAGGGCAAGCTCGTCGCCTTCGTGCCGCGCCGGGAGGCGGACGCCGTCCTCGCCGCGATGCGGGCCCACCCGCTCGGCGCAGAGGCGGTGGTGATCGGCGAGTGCGTCGAGGACCACCCCGGCATGGTCGTCGCCCGGACGGGCTTCGGCGGCACCCGGGTGGTGGACCTGCCGATGGGCGAACAGCTGCCGCGGATCTGCTGACGGCGCGTGCGCACCGCCGCCCCGGGGGACCGCCTCCGGGGCGGCGGTCGTGCGGGGCGGCGGTCGCGCGGAGGGCTCGCCCGGCTCCGTCCGCCGAACCCGGATACGCTGAGCACGGAGGCCCCTCGCCCCCGGTGAGGGGCGGCTCGCCCTGGTGCGGGCGGGCGGCTCGCCCGGTGAGGGCGGGCGGCACGGAGCGGTTCGGCCTGGTGCGGAGGTGCGTGGTGCCGGAGGACAGCAGACCGCGGCGGTGCGGGGGCCGATGGTCCGGAACCCACTCCCGGCCCGGTGCGCCGCCCGCGCACGGCGCCTGACGGGACACCACGACCGTGCGCACCGCGGACCCCGAGGTCGAGGTGGTCATCACCGTGCCCAACCACGGCATCGGCCTGTGGATGGTCGGCGCGTTCGTCGTCACCTTCGTGGGCACCCGCGTGATCACCCGGCTGATCCGGGCGGGCCGCGGCCCCTTCCGCAACGTCGAGGTCGGCGGCACCCACGTGCACCACCAGGTGTACGGGATCATCGCGATGCTGGTGGCCGGCGCGATGGAGTTCGCCTACCGCCCGGACACCCCCGGGGCGCAGATCCTGGCCGTGCTGTTCGGTGCCGGCGCCGCACTCACCCTCGACGAGTACGCCCTGTGGCTGCACCTGGAGGACGTCTACTGGAGCCGCGAGGGCCGCAAGTCCGTCGACGCGGCCTTCCTCGCGGTGGCGGTCGGACTGCTGCTGGTGGCCGGGTTCAACCCGTTCTCCGACACCGGCCGGGGCACCGCCGCCAACGTGGCCTTCGCCGTGCTGCTGCTGGTCGACCTGATGTTCTCCGTCGGGGCGATCCTCAAGGGCAAGACGGCCACCGGGGTGATCGGGCTGCTGGTGCCCCTGGTGTCGCTGGTCGCCTGCCTGCGCCTGGCCAAACCCGAGTCGCCGTGGGCCCGCTGGCGCTACCGGCCGGGCTCGCGCCGGGCCGAGCGCGCGCTGCGCCGCTACCCGCCCGGCCGGCGGACCCGGATGGACGCGCTGAAGGACTTCGTCGGGGGCGTCCCCAAGCAGTGAGGCCCGAGCAGTGGGGCCCGAGCAGTGGGGCCCGGGCAGTGGGGCCCGAGGAGTGGGGCCCCCGGGCGGGTGGCGCAGCGCCGGTCGGACAGCCGGTCAGCCGGTCAGCCGGCCGGGCGGCCGAGGAAGCGGTGCAGCGAGTCCGCCATCGCCCGGACGAAGCGCTCCCGGGTCTCCTCGGGCACCAGGTCGAGCGACAGGTAGGGGTTGAGGTCCTCCAGCTCGACCAGCAGCAGGCGCCCGTCCGGCGCCCGGCAGGCGTCCACCCGCTGGATCCCGTGGTCGAGGGTGTTCCAGTCCACGAAGCGCCGGGCGAAGTCGAGGTCGGCCGCGCTCGGCTCGTACGGCTCCAGCACCCAGCGGCGGTCCGGGTCGGGCGCGTGGAGGGCGTACTGGAAGGCGTCGTCCACGAAGTAGAAGGAGACCTCGTAGCGGAAGTCGATCCGCGGCTGGACCAGCAGGCCGCCCCATGCGAGGCCGTCCAGCTCCTCGCGGCCGAGGAAGCGCAGACCTATGCTGTCGGCGCCCTCCTCGGGCTTCACCGCGTAGCGGTCGGCGACGGGCAGCCGGGCGAGGTCCTGCGGCCGGTCGACGGTGGGGATGACCGGGAGGCCGGCCTCGGTGAGGTCGAGCAGGTAGCGCTTGCCGGCCATGTCGCCGCGGCCGGTGAGCGGGTTGTACACCCGGACGCCGGCGGCCACGGCCTCGGCGCGGAAGCGGGCGTACTCCTCGCGGTAGTGCAGCACCGGCCCGCTGTTGCGCACGACGACCGCGTCGAAGCGCCCCATCAGCGCCCGGGCGTCGAGCGGGTGGCACAGGGCGAGGTCGAACCACTCCCGCAGCCGGGAGGTGAGCAGGACGTCCTCGTCGCCGTAGCGGCGGCCCCGGGCCGGGTAGGCCAGATCGGTCACGTACAGCAGGCTGGGACGGTCGGGCACGGGCGCTCCCTCGGTCGGTGGCGGGGGAGCGAATCTACCGGCCGGGCGGGCGGCCGCCCGGCCGGGGGCCCTCCGGCGGGTGCGCGGGGCGGGGGCTCAGTCCTGGAAGGTCCGCTCGTTCAGCACGTCGAGGTTGCGGAAGGTCGGCGGGCCGTCGCACAGCGCCGCGACCCGGGTCGCGAACGCGGCGGTCTCCGGGCGGGCGGAGTTCTCCATCGCCACCTCGTGGGAGGGGAACTCCACGATGTCCAGGTACACGTCCTGGCCGTCGCGGTCACGGGTCTGCACGGAGCGGGTCACCAGACGGTGGCCGGCGTTCTCCTCGACCCAGCTGTCGAGCAGGGCGGTGAACTCGTCGATGCGACTCGTCCGGTACTCGATGATCTGGATGAACTTCACGTGGCGGCCTCCTCGGCTCGGTGCAGGGGCAGTCGACTGCCTCCTCCAGGGTCGCCCCGGCGGTCGTGCCCGGCCACCGCTCCCGGCGGCGCACGCGGCGTCAGAGGGTCGCGGTGTCGATGACGAAGCGGTAGCGGACGTCGCTGCGCAGGACCCGTTCGTAGGCCTCGTCGGCCTGGTCCGCGCGGATCGTCTCGATCTCGGCCGCCACGCCGTGCTCGGCGCAGAAGTCCAGCATCTCCTGGGTCTCGGCGATGCCGCCGAGGCCCGAGCTGCTCAGACTGCGGCGGTTGCCGTTCAGGGACTGGAGTTCGAGGTGCACCGGGTCCTCGGGCAGGCCGAGGTTGACCAGCGCGCCGTCGGTGCGCAGCAGGGCGAGGTAGGCGCCGAAGTCGAGCGGCGCGGAGACCGTGTTGAGGACGAGGTCGAAGGCGCCTGCGAGCTCCTCGAAGGTCGCCGGGTCGGCGGTGGCGTGGTAGTGGTCGGCGCCCAGCCGCAGGCCGTCGTCCTTCTTGCGCAGGGACTGGGACAGCACGGTGACCCGGGCGCCGAGCGCGTGCGCGAGCTGCACGCCCAGGTGGCCGAGACCACCGAGGCCGACGACGGCGACCGTCCGGCCCGGGCCGGCGTGCCAGTGCCGCAGTGGGGAGTAGGTGGTGATGCCGGCGCACAGCAGCGGGGCGGCCACGTCCAGCGGCAGGGCGTCCGGGATGCGCACGACGTAGTTCTCGTCGACGACGATCTTCTGCGAGTAGCCCCCGTAGGTGGGCTGCCCGTCGCGGCCGACGGCGTTGTACGTCCACACCGGGCCGTCGGAGCAGTACTGCTCCAGGCCGGCCCGGCAGTTCCGGCACACCCGGCAGGAGTCGACCATGCAGCCGACGCCGACCCGGTCGCCGACGGCGAACGCCGCCACGCCGGGGCCCCGGGCGGCGACGACGCCGGCGATCTCGTGGCCGGGCACCATCGGGAAGATCGCGGTGCCCCAGCCCTCGCGGACCTGGTGGATGTCGGAGTGGCAGATGCCGACGAAGGCGATGTCGATCAGGACGTCGTGCTCACCGACCGAGCGGCGGGTGACGGTCGTGCGCTCAAGCCGGGCCCTGGCGGCGGGTGCGGCGTAGGCGGCGACGGTGGTGGTCATGGCGGCTCACACCCTTCGGTGGGGATGGCCCGGGGCCGGGCCGTTCGACGGATCCGGCCCCCGCCGGCTACGGACCCCTACCGCCATTGTCGGCGCCCCGGCACCGGGCGGCTCCCGGACCTCGCGGGGCGGGCCCGGGCGGGCGGCCCGGTCCGGCGCGGATGCGCGTTGGGCCGTCGGAGTGCAGGGTGGACGGGTAGATCCGGCCACCGGTGGACGTCCGGGGAGCCGAGAACGATCGAAGGAGGCCGCCATGCCGACCAGGAAGCTCCTCGGCCGGGCCCTGGCCCTGACCGCCCTCGCCGCCCTGCCGGCCGCCGGGTTCGCGCTGCCCTCGCCGGCGGTCGCCGCCGCGGCCCCGGCCGCCGCTGCCCCCGCAGTCTCCGCCGCCTCCGCCCCGCAGGCGGTGGCGGTCGCCGTGCCGACGTCCTTCGTCGACCTGCCGAGCCGCCCGCTGCCGTCCGACCACGCGCCGCACCGGATCACCGTCACCTACCGCAACCCGACGGCGGCGGACCAGACCGTCGCCCCGCAGATCCTCGTCGAGTCGCCGGACGACGGGCCCTTCCTCACCCCGGCGAACGTCAAGCTGGAGGTGCTGAGCGGCGGCCACTGGAGGGCGGTGCCGCTGGGCAGCCAGACCGGCACGCTGTTCACCACCCTGACGTCGGCGAAGCTGGTCCTGCACAGCCACCACACCCTGACCCAGCACTACCGGATCACCGTGCTGAAGGCCTCGCCGGGCACCATCCAGCCCCGGGTGGCGCTGTACGGCTGACGCCCTCGGGCGCGGGGTTCGGGCGGTCGGTGCGGTTCACCAGTCGCGGCGGTCGGCCGGGGTGCCGAGCCCGGCGCGCAGGTGGCGGACGAGGGCGCGACGCAGCTCCCGGTCGTGATCGGTCTCCACGGAGAGGTCGAGCTGGACGATGTCCACGCCCGCCGAGCGCAGCAGCCCGATGCGGGCCGCGACGGTGGCCGGGGAGCCCGCGTAGGCGGCGGTGAGGGAGCGGCGGATGTAGGCGGCCACCTGCTCGTCGCCGTGGTCGGGGTCGGAGCGGCCGCGCTCGCGGTCGCGGTCGAGCTGGACGGCCTCGCGCCAGCGGCCGTCGGCGCCGCCGGAGGTGAGGCGCAGGGCGTCCCGGCGCAGTCGGCGGACGCGGTCGCGGGCCTCCTCGTCCGTCTCGGCGAGGACGACGGTGACGTGCCGCCAGATCCGCAGCGAACGCCCGTGGACGGCGGCCGCCGCGCGGGCCTCGGCGATCCGCCGCCGGGTGTCGGGCAGCGGCAGCGGGCCGACGGCGTACACCTGCGCGTAGCGGGCCGCGAGGTCGAGGCCCTGCGGTGAGGAGCCGCCGAAGGAGAGCAGCTCGCCGCCCGGTCCGGGACGCAGGCCGGGACGGGCGGCCGCCACCGTGTAGAACTCGCCCTCGTGGTCGATGTCGCGGTCGGCGGCCAGGTAGCGGGTGAACAGGTCGAGGTACTCCTCGGCCCGGCGGTAGCGCCCGGCCTTGTCGAGGACGTCGCCGTCGCGGGCGGTGTCGCGGTCGCTGGAGCCGATGATGACGTGCGCCGCCGCCCGTCCGCCGGAGAGGCGGTCCAGGGTCGCCAGGGTGCGGGCGGCCACGGTGGGCGCGGTGGTGCCGACCCGGTGGGCGACGGCGACGCGCAGCCGGCTGGTGGCGGCCAGCGCCCAGGAGGCCACCAGCCAGGGGTCGGGCCACGAACTGGACTGCACCACCAGGGCGCTGTCCAGGCCGTCCTCCTCGTTCTCGCGCGCGGTGCGGGCGACGTACGCGGGGTCGGCGGTGCGGTCGCGGCCGTCGGGGGCCCAGCGCAGGGCCTGGCGCTCCTGCGGGGTGCTGCCGGGGACGGGGGCGGCGCGGACCCCGCCGCGGATCTCCAGGGGCACGGGCTCTCCTCGGGGGAACTCGGACGGGAAGGTGGACGGGAAACGGTCGGGAAGTGGGGCGGGCGGGGGAGGGGCGGGTCAGCGGGCGGCCGGGCCGAGCCGGGCCAGGGTGTCCAGCAGCTTGGCCCGGCTGACGAACACCTCGGGCGGCAGCGAGACGTACAACTGGATGGTGGTGACGCCCGGGCGGTGGTAGGCCAGGATGCGCTCGCGGCACTCCTCCGGGGAGCCGCTGACGAAGAGCCCGTCGACGACCTCGTCCGGCAGGGCCTTCTGGGCGCCCTCATGGTCCCCCGAGGCCCAGAGGCGGTGCGTCTCGGCGAGCAACTCGCCGTGGCCCAGCCACTCGTGGAACTTCCGGTACGGCTCGCGGTTGAGGATCCAGGCCAGGAACGGCCGGGTGGCGCGGTGGGCGTAGTCGGTGTCCTCGGTGGGGCAGACGAAGACCTTGACCACGAGTTCCTTGCCGGGCGGCTGCGGGCCGACGGTGTCCAGGATCTTCGGCACGTCGTGCGGGAACAGCAGGTTGGTGATGGCGCCGTCCCCCTCGGTGAAGCCGAGCCTGAGCATGTTCGGCCGCAGCGCGCCCAGGATCACCTTGACCGGTTCGGCCGGCGGGTGCGGCAGCCGGTAGCCGGTGATGTCGAAGGTGTCGAACCCGCCGGTGACGTACTCGCCGCGCAGCGCCCGGGTGACGAAGCGCAGCACGTCCCGGGTGCGCTTGAACGGCTCGTCGAAGGGGATGCCGTTGATGTCGGTGACGTGCGCGGGGACGGACGCTCCGATGCCCAACAGGACCCGGCCGGGCGCCAGTTGGGCGAGCGTCGCGGCGGTCTGGGCGAGCACCGCCGGACCGCGGGTGTGCACCGGGACGATGCCGGTGGCGATCCGCAGCGAGGTGGACCACGCCGCGGTGGCGGCCAGCGGGGTGAAGGCGTCGGTGCCGCCGCCCTCGGCGCTCCACACGTCGGTGTAGCCGAGGTCGGGCAGGCGCTCGACCAGGAAGCGGTGCCGGTCGATGGTCAGGCCCGGCAGGGGCAGGGTGATGCCCCACTTGGGCGGCTCGGTCTCGGTGTGGTGGTGCGGCGGGTGCGGGCTGGTCATCGGGCGGGTTTCCGTTCTGTGGGACTCGGGGGCGGGGCTCAGCCGACCCAGACGGTGGTCAGGTCGAGGAACCAGGACTGCGGTTGGACGAGTCCGTGGACCTTCGGCGAAAGGGCCCGCGGATTGCGGTCGTTGACCACGAACAGCCAGGGCGCGTCCTGGGTGACGAGCGTGAGGGCCTTGCGGTATCCGGTCTGCCGGGCGGCCTGGTCGGCGTCGGCGGCGGAGGTGGCGAGCAGCTGGTCGACCTGCGGGTTCGCGTAGTGGCCGGTCCAGAACGGGCTCGTGGAGCCGATGAACAGCGGCAGCAGCGCCTCGGACTGGAACAGCGTGGTGGACTGGGCGACGGCGTCGGAACCGAGCGCCACCTGGCCCTTGGCCTCGGCGCCGATCAGGGTGGTCCAGTCGGTGGTGCGCAGTTCGACCTTGATGCCGACGGCGGCGAGGTCCCGCTGGAGGGCCTCGGCGATCGGCACCGGCAGCAGGTTGCCGCTGCCGCCGGTGGGCACGGTGACGGAGGTGGTGAAGCCGTTCGGGAGACCGGCCTCGGCGAGCAACTGCCGGGCCTTCGCCGGGTCGTGGGAGTAGGCGTCGCCGGCGGGGTCGTAGGCGGCGGTGGCGCGCGGCGCGGCCTGGTAGGCGGGGTCGGCGGTGCCGTGCAGCAGCTTCTCGGCGATGGCCCGGCGGTCGATGGCGTAGTTGGCGGCCCGGCGCACCCGCGGGTCGTTCCAGGGGGCCTTGGAGGTGTCCAGGATCCAGTACCACAGGTGGTCGTAGCTGTTGGTGGCGATGGTGACGCCGTCGGCCTTCAGGCTGTCGATGTCGTCCGGATTCGGGTACTCGATCCAGTTCGCGCCGCCGGAGCGCAGGGCCGCGGTGCGGGCGGCGGCGTCCGGCAGGGCCTTGATCACGAGCCGGTCGAGCCTGGGTGCGCCGCGCCAGTAGTCCTTGTTGGCGGCGAGCTCGATCTGCTGGCCCTCGGTCTGCGAGACGAAGGAGAACGGGCCGGTGCCGACCGGGTGCCGGGCGAAGTCCGCCGAGCCGGTCCTGCGGACGGCGGTGGGGCTGGCGATCAGGACGTGCGCGAGGTCCTCCGGGAAGTGGCCGTTGGGCTCCTTGGTGACCAGTTCCACGTGGTCGGCGTCGGTCTTGCGGTAGGAGGCGATGTCGCCCGCGTACTCCGCGGCGGCGGCGCCGAGGGCGTCGGTGTACTCGGGGCTGCTCTTGTCGAGGTAGCGCGCCAGGTTGAAGACCACGGCGTCGGCGTCGAAGGGGGTGCCGTCCTGGAACTTCACGCCCTTGCGGAGGGTGAAGGTCCAGGTCCTGCGGTCGGCCGCGACCTGCCAGTCGGTGGCGAGGGCGCCGGTGACCGCCGGCGGCTTGTCGGTGTCCGTCAGCAGCTCGTAGCGGGTGAGGCCCTCGTACAGCTGGAAGGAGACCAGCCGCTTGCCCTCGAATCCCGCGCCGCCGATCACGGTGTCGGTGTTGGGCAGCTTGCCGGTGGCGCCGATGACCAGGGTCCCGCCGCGGCCGGTGCCGCCGCCCGCCCCGGTGGAGCCGTCGCCGGAGCCGCCGCCGGGCCCGGCGCAGCCGGCCGCCGCGGCGAGCAGGACGGCGGCGGCCGGCAGGGCGACGGCTCTGGAGCGGGTACGGGCGGTGCGCGTCATGGTGGTTCCTCGTCAGATGTGGTCGGTGGTCAGGTGGTTCGTCGTGCGGGGGAGCCCGGGTGCGGGCGGGGCGGCGCCGGTGGCGGCGTCCAGCAGGGCCCGGGTGTACGGGTGCGCGGGGGAGTCCCAGAGCCGGTCGGCGGGGCCCTCCTCGACCACCCGGCCGTGCCGCAGCACCAGCACCCGGTGGGCGAGGCGGCGCACGACGGCGAGGTCGTGGGAGATGAACAGGTAGGCCAGGCCGGTGCGTTCGCGCAGCTCGGTGAGCAGGTCGAGCAGGCGGGCCTGCGCGGCGCGGTCCAGGGCGGAGGTCGGCTCGTCGCAGACCAGCAGGTCGGGCCCGGTCGCCAGGGCGCGGGCGACGGCCACCCGCTGCAGCTGCCCGCCGGACAGCTCGCGCGGATAGCGGGCGGCGAGCGCGGGCTCCAGACCGACCTGCGCGAACAGCCGGGCGACGGCCGCGGCACGCTCGGCGCGCGGCGTGCCGTGCAGCCGCAGCGCGAAGCCGACCGCCTCCCCGGCCCGCAGCGCCGGGTTGAGCGAGCCGCGCGGGTGCTGCGGGACGAACTGCAGCCGGCCCCGCAGCGCGCGGTCGGCCCGGCCGCGCAGCCGGTACGGGTCGCGGCCGGCGAAGCGGACGGTGCCGGAGTCCGGGGCGAGCAGGCCGAGCGCGAGGCGGGCCAGGGTGGACTTCCCGGAGCCGGACTCGCCGACCAGGCCGACGGTCTCGCCGGGGGCGACGGCGAGGCTGACGCCCTGCAGGGCCGTCCGGTCGCCGTAGCGCTTGCCGACGCGGTCCAGGGCGAGCAGGGGAGCCGTGGCGTCGTGGTTCACCGGCGGGCTCCCGGTTCGGCGGCCACCAGGGCGGCGGTGAAGGCGTGGTCGGGTCGGTGGAGCACCCGCTCGGCCGGGCCGAGCTCGACGACCCGCCCGGCCCGCATCACGGCCACCGTGCCGCCGATCCGCCGGGCCACCGCCAGGTCGTGGGTGACCAGCAGCAGGGCGATGCCGCAGTCGGCGCGCAGGGCCCCGAAGAGGTCCAGGATCCGGCCGCGGACCAGGGCGTCCAGCGCGGTGGTCGGCTCGTCGGCGATCAGCAGCTCCGGGCCGCAGCAGATCGCGAGGGCGATCGCGGCGCGCTGGCGCAGGCCGCCGGACAGCTCGTGCGGGTACGCCCGGGCGACCCGCTCCGGATCCGGGACGCCGGCGGTGGCGAGCAGCCCGGGGACGGCGGCGCGGGCGGCCCGTCGACCGGTGGCACTCCCGTGCCGGCGCAGCACCTCGGCGATCTGCGGGCCGATCCGGCGCAGCGGGTCGAGCGAGGCGCCCGGGTCCTGCGGCACGTAGCCGATCCGCCGGCCGCGGACGTCGCACAGGGCGCGCTCGTCGAGCGCCCGCAGGTCCGTCCCGGCGAGGCGGACGGCCCCGGTGACGGCGGCGCCGCGCCCGGGCAGCCCGAGCACCGTACGGGCGACGGTGGTCTTGCCGCTGCCGGACTCGCCGAGCAGCACCAGGGCGCCGCCGGCCGGCAGGGCGAGGGAGACCCCGTCGACGGCCCGGACGCCTCCCGGGTACCCGACGGACAGGCCGTCGACCTCCAGCAGCGCGCTCACCGGACCACCTGCTCCGCGGCTCGTCGCGGCGCCGCCGGGACGGCCCGCGGCAGGTGTGCGGCGCCGTCGCCGACGCGGGTGCGCAGCGCCTCGCCGAGGGTGTTGAACACCACCGAGACGGCGAGGATGACGAGGGCCGGCAGCACCGCCACCCACGGGTGGGTGAGCAGCGCGGGCCGCAGCTCGTCCAGCATCGCGCCCCACTCGGCGGTCGGCGGTGCGACGCCGAGCCCGAGGAAGGACAGCCCGGCGGCGTACACGACGGCCAGCCCCACCAGCGAGGAGGCGTACACCAGCACCACCGGCGCCACCACGGGGGCGACCTGGCGCAGCACCAGCGCGCTCCGGCCGGCGCCGCTGACCCGGGCGGCCTCCAGGTACTCGGAGCTGCGGATCCGCCGGGCCTCGGTGAAGGCGACCCGGGCGACCGCGGGGGTGAGCACCACGGACAGCGCGAGCACGGTCGCGCCCAGGCCGGGGGTGAGCAGCGAGGCGACGGCGATCGCCAGCAGCACACCGGGGAAGGCGTAGAGCACGTCCAGCGCGCGCAGCAGCGCCTGCTCGGTGAGGCGGCCCCCGAGCCCGGCCGTGATGCCGAGCAGCGTGCCGGCGACGGTCGCGACGGTGACCGGCACGAGCCCGCCGGTGAGCGAGGCGCGCCCGGCCCAGATCAGCCGGCTCAGCAGGTCGCGGCCCTGCCCGTCGGTGCCGAGCGGGTGGCCGGGGCTGCCGGGGTCGAGCAGCCGGTCCGCGAGCCGTCCGGCGGCCGGGTCGTACGGGGCGACCAGCGGGGCGGCGAGGGCGAGCAGGACGAGCAGCACGGCGAGGGTGCCGGGCACGGCCAGGCCGAGGTTGCGTCTGAGCCACGGAGTCGACACGTCAGATCCTCACCCGCGGGTCGATCGCCGCGTGCGCCGCGTCCACCAGGACGTTGACGCCGACGAACGCGACCGCCACCACCAGCACCCCGCCCTGCACCAGCGGCAGGTCGCGGGCGGTGAGCGCGTCGTACAGCAGCCGGCCGATGCCGGGCCAGGCGAACAGGGTCTCCACGAAGACCACCCCCTCCAGCAGGTAGGCGAGTTGCAGGCCCCCGATGGTCAGCAGCGCGGGCGAGGCGTTGTGCACGCAGTGCCGCAGCACGGCGGCGGGGCGCAGGCCGCGGGCGCGCAGCGAGTCGGCGAGCTCACCGGCCAGGACGGTGCCCAGCGCCGCCCGGAACACCCGCGCGGTCAGCCCGAGCGGTACGAGCGCGGCGGCGACCGCCGGCAGGACCAGGTGCCGGGCGAGGTCGGCCGGGCCGCCGGGGCCGAACACGTCGTGGGTGCCGCCGGCCGGCAGCCAGCGCAGCCCGACCGCGAAGACGGCGATCAGCAGCAGCGCCACCGAGTACTGCGGGGCGGACACCGCGAGGGTGGACAGCGCGCCGGAGATCCGGCCGCCGGGACCGCGCGGGCGCAGCGCACCGAGGGCGCCGAGCGCCACCCCGCCGACCAGGACCAGCAGGAACGCGGCCGCGGTCAGGACGAGCGTCTGGCCGAGCGCGGGGAGCAGAAGGTCGACGACCGGGCGCTGTCCCGAGACGGAGGTGCCGAGGTCGCCGGTGAGCGCGTGGCCGAGCCAGTCGGCGTAGCGGACGGGCAACGGCTGTTCCAGGCCCAGCCGTTCGGCGAGTTCCCGGCGGGCCTCGGGCGGCGCGCCCGGACCGAGGAAGGCGGCGACCGGATCGCCCGGGACGAGCGCGACGGTCGCGAAGACGACGGCGGTGACGCCGAGCAGCGTGGGGACGGCCGGCAGGAGCCGGCGCAGCAGGAACCCGGTCACCCGTCGGCCCTCCGGGACGGGGCGCCGGGCGGGCCGGCGGCGGGCCGGTGGGGTGGCGCGGGCATGGCGGTGCTGTTCCTTCCGGTCGGGGTGTCGGGCCGTCATTACGCCGTCGGGGCAAGGGCGTTCGGCCGTACGGGACGGGGGTCGCCGGCGCCGTCGGGGCGCCGTCGCGACGGCCGCGGCCGCTTGGAGGAGCGTTGCGGACGGACGGCCCGGACAGCCAGTCAGTTCCTGATGCTGTTACCCGTGGTCACAGGATCCGCGGTGGCGGGAGCGCCACTGCCGGGGCTGCCGGGGCCCGGTCCCGTCCTTGACCTGCACAAGGAACCGGACCTAGGGTTCCCGGCATGGCTATCCGGCGGACCGACTTCACCCTGGTGGGGATCGGCGGCTCGTGGCACCGCAGGTCCTTCGACGAGCTCTGTCGACCGCGCGCCGCGCGCTGACCGCCCCGGTCCACATCCGCCGCGGTCGGCGCTCCCTCCTCTCCCGGATCCGCGCCCGACGCCCGTCCGCGTCCCCGACGGATCCCCGCCGCAGCACACCGCGTCCATGGCGGCCGACCGGCCGCCGGCTAGGGGGACCGCATCGCCATGCCACACCACAGACATCCAGCCTCCGCCCCCGGAGGTGCCCGATGGCAGCAGTGAGCACCTTCGCCGGGCCGACCGCCCCGACCGGCCCGCGCGGCCGGCGGCTCCCCGCCCGCCGCAGCACCTGCGGCGGCACCGGTGCGGGGGACGTCCCCGCCACCAGCCCCGTCACCGCCCCCGCCACCGTCACCGCCACCGCCCCGGACCGGCCGCAGGCCGAGACCGACAACCCGCTGGACCTGATCGCCGGTCACCAGCTGCTGGCCGAACCGGCGCCGCCCGCCGCGGGCCGGGCTGCGGCCGGCTGCGGCTGCGGCCACCCGATGTGCGTGGACGAGGACCGCGACCGCACCGCGCTCGCCCGGGTCTTCCTGGTCGAGCGGCACTCCGTCGCCAGCGCCGGACTGCGCAGCGTGCTGGCCACCGCGCCCGGCCTGACGGTGGTCGGCTCCACCGGCGACCCACTGCGCGCGGTGGCGGCCGTGCGCCGGATCGCCCCCGACGTCGTGCTGCTCGGCCGCGGCGCCAGCCTGGAGGAGGACCTGGCGACCGTGGTGGCACTGCGCGGACCGGACGGGGCGCCCGACGCGCGGGTCCTGCTGCTGCGCCGGGCCGAGTCGACCGCCGAGGCCTCCCGGATGCTGCTGGCCGGAGCGGGCGGGTGCTTCCCGCTCGACCTGGCCGGTGAGCGGATCATCGGCGCCGTCCAACTCGCCGCGGCCGGCGCGTCGGTGTTCCTGCCGGCGCCGCCGCCCGCCCGGATCCACGCGGCGGCCCCCGTCCGGCACCTGGGTGAACTGCCGCCGCAGCGCGCCGGGTTGACCGAGCGGGAGCGGGAGGTGCTGGTCAAGCTGGGGCTCGGGCTGAGCAACGCCGAGATCGGGCGCGAACTCGCCCTGGCCGAGGCCACCGTGAAGAAGCACCTCACCCAGGCCATGCGCAAGATCGGGCAGCCCGACCGGCTGCGGGCCGCGCTCTACGCCCACCGCCACGGGCTCGCCGGGTAGTCCCGCCGCCGCCCCCACGGGGACGTCCGGACGCCCGGACGCCCGGACACGCAGACACGCAGACACGCAGTCACCGCCCGAGGGCGGGTCCCGCCGGTACGCGGGGCCCGCCCTTCGTCGTGCCCGGGGCCCGCGCTTGGTCGCGCCGGGGCCGGGCGGGTGGCGCGCGGTTCCCGGGAGGGGCGGGAAGGGCTCGCGCAGGGCGACCTTCGGAGCATCCGCACGGCGACGATCGGCGCCCCGACCGGCGCCGTTCGGGGCTACCGGGCCGCGCGGGCCGCTTCGTAGCGTGGCGGGAACGACGACGACACGACGGTCCGAAGGATCGTTCAGCCGAAGGGAGATGGCCCGATGGGGGGTGTGTCCGACGGGACCGGCGCTCCGACCGGCTCCGCTGCCCGGGCGGGCGGCGAGGCCGGCCCGCGTACGGCGGTCCTGGCAGCCGCGAGCCAACGGCACCCCGGCGCGGAGCAGCCGAGGTCCCCGTACCGGGGGATGCCGGACGCCGAGCGGTCCGCGCTCTGGCGGCAGCGGCTGCACGAGGCGGAGGCCGGCCTGACGCGGTACCTGGTGTCACGCGGGGACGAATTGCACCTCACGGACTGGTTCGTCCTGCAGTCCGAGCTCTTCGCCGACCTGCCCGGGCCGGACGCGCCGGCCGTCGAGTGGCAGCGGGTGTTCTTCCGCGACCAGGCGCTGATGGAACGCTTCCTCGTCCTGCGCTACGGCGAGCAGGTGCTCGGCGACTGGGCCCGGTCCAACGCCGAGGTGCACCGGGAGGTCGAGCCCGACCACGGCCGGGGCGCCGCCGACCCGATCCACCGGATCGCCCGGCAGGCCGAACTGTACGGCTCGCACTACGAGTTCGACGACGACACGCCGCCCGGCCCGGAGCACGCGGCGCTCACCATCACGCACTGCGCGATCTGGGACTACCGGGAGAAGGCCCGGCGCTCGGGCGTCCGGCTGACCCTCGCCTCGCCCTGCACCTACTGCACCGAGGCGCTGTCCGCGAACATCCGCGCCAAGGGCTACCGGCCGGCGCACCGGCTGACCCACGGCCCGACCGGCCACGGCTGCCGCTGGGAGTCCACGACCGCCGACGAGCCCGCGACCGCGGCTGCCGTCGAGCCCGCGACCGCGACCGCGACCGCGACCGCCGTCGAGCCCGTGACCGCGACCTCGACCGAGCCCGGGCCGCCCGCCGGAACGACCGGGCCCACCGCCACCGACGAACCCGGGGAGTCCTGAGATGTGCGGAATCACCGGCTGGATCGACTGGGACACCGACCTGCTCCACCAGGCCCGGACCGTCCGGGAGATGACCGCCACTCTGGCCTGCCGGGGCCCGGACGCGGACGGCCTCTGGCTCTCCCGGCACGCCGCCCTCGGCCACCGCCGACTGTCCGTGATCGACCCGGACGGCGGCGCGCAGCCGCTCGCCGACCGCCCCGGAGCGGACCCGACGGCCGTCCTCTCCTACAACGGCGAGCTCTACAACCACCGCGAGCTGCGCACCGAACTGGAGGCCCTCGGGCACGTCTTCCGCACCCGCTCCGACACCGAGGTGGTCCTGCGTGCCCACCTCCAGTGGGGCAGGTCGGCGCCGACCAGGTTCAACGGCATCTACGCCTACGCCCTGTGGGACACCCGGCGCGCGGAGCTGCTGCTGGTCCGCGACCACCTCGGCATCAAGCCGCTGTACTGGCACGCCCACCGCAGCGGCGTGCTGTTCGGCTCCGAGCCGAAGGCGGTGCTCGCCAACCCGCTGTTCCGCGCCGAACTGGACGCCGAGGGCATCGCCGAGCTGTTCGCGCTGCCCGCCGCGCCGAGCGCCGGCCACGGCCTCTTCCGCGGCCTGCACGAGGTCCGGCCCGGCCACCTGGTGGTCGTCACCCGTACCGCCACCCGCGAAGTCCGCTACTGGCGGCCGGAGTCCGCCGAGCACCGGGACGACGCCGCGACCACCCGGTGGACCGTCCGGGAGCTGCTCGCCGACGCCGTCGAGCGCCAGCTGATCAGCGACGTGCCGCTGTGCACCCTGCTCTCCGGCGGCGTCGACTCCAGCGCCGTCACCGCGCTGGCCGCCGCCGCCCGCGAACGGGCCGGCCAGGGCAAGATCACCAGCTTCTCCGTCGACTTCCCCGGCAGCGCCGACCGCACCCCCGACGCCTGGCGGACCACCCGCGACGCCCCCTACGTGGAGGCCGCCGCCGAGCACATCGGCACCCTGCACACCACCGTCCTGGTGCCCGACGACGACCTGCTGGACGCCCGCGACGCCGTCCTGCGCGCCCGCGACCGCCCCGGGTGGGGCGAGATGGACGCCTCCCTGCACCTGCTGTTCCGGGAGGTGCGGCGGCGCTCCACCGTCGCGCTCTCCGGCGAGGCCGCGGACGAGATCTTCGGCGGCTACCCCTACTTCCACGACACCGACGCGGTCGCCGCGACGACCTTCCCGTGGCTGCACGGCAGGGCCACCCCGGCGGACCTGCTGCGCGCGGACGTCCGGGCCGAGGTGCGCCCCGAGGAGTACACCGCGGCCGCGTACCACCGCTCGCTCGGCGAAGTGCCGCGCCTGGACGGCGAGTCGGCCCGCGACGCGCGGATCCGCGAGGTCTTCCACCTGGCGCTCACCCGCTGGCTGCCGCCGCTGCTGGACCGGGTGGACCGGGTGTCGATGTCGGTCGGCCTGGAGGTGCGGGTGCCGTTCTGCGACCACCGGCTGGTGGAGTACCTGTGGAACGTCCCGTGGGCGCTCAAGGCACCGGACGGCCGGGCCAAGGGCCTGCTCCGGGACGCCGTCCGGGACCTCCTGCCGCCGCAGGTCGCCGACCGGCCCAAGAGCGGCTACCCCTCCACCCCCGCCGTCCGCTACACCGAGGTGCTCACGGCCCGCGCGCAGGAACTGCTGGCCGACCCCAACGCGCCGGTCTTCGAGCTGGTGGACCGCGAGCTGGTCCGCCGACTGCTCGCCGAGGGCCGGCCGCTGCCCAGTCCGCGCACCGCGCCCAACCCCGTCGGCGGCCTCGACCACCTGGTCCAGGTCGACGAGTGGCTGCGCGCCTACCGGGTGGGGCTGCGATGAGCGGAGCCCTGACCCGATCCGCCGGGAACGCCACCGAACAGGACTTCCGGGCCGCCTCCCGCGGCTGGACCACCGGGGTCGCCGTCGTCACCACCACCGCCGACGAGGAGGTCTTCGCCAAGACGGTCTCCTCGTTCAGCACCCTCTCCCTCGACCCGCTGCTGGTCACCGTCGCGGTCGGCCGGCACAGCCCGCTGGTGGCCGCCGCCGAAGCCTCCGGACGCTTCGGCCTGTCCGTCCTGACGGCCCACCAGGCCGACGTGGCCCGGCGGTTCGCCACCCCCGGGGCCGGACGCGCGAGCGGCACCTTCACCGCCGTACCGATGCGGACGGCCGCCACCGGCGCGCCGCTCGTCGAGTCCGCCCTGGCCTGGTTCGACTGCCGGCTGCACTCGGCCCTCCCCGGCGGCGACCACACCATCCTGATCGGCCGGGTCGCAGCCGCGGACCGCGCCGACGGCGAACCCCTCCTCTACCACGACGGCCAGTACCGCCTCCTGGCCCCGACCCCCCTCACCACCACCGGAGTCCGCGCATGACACTGCTGGAAACCACCACCGGCCGCGGCGCGCCCGCCACCGCCCGGGGCCTGCTCACCGGCGACCGCTACCGCGCCGAACTCGACGACGGACGCGAGCTCTACCTCGACGGCCGGCGGATCTCCGACCCCGCCCGGCACCCGGCCTTCCGACCGGCCGTCGACGAGCTGGCCCGCCTGCTCGACCTCCAGCACGACCCCGACCACCGCGAACTGCTCACCTGGCAGGACCCGGACAGCGGGCTGCGCCTCGCCCGCGCCTACCAGCCCCCGCGCACCCTCGACGACCTCCGGCTCCAGCGCCGCAGCGCCGAGTTCTGGCACGCCGAAGCCCTCGGGCAGCAGGGCCGCTCACCCGCCTTCATGGCCTCCATCGCCGTCGGCGTCCACGACTTCCGGCACCGGCTCGCCGAAGCCGACCCGCGCTTCGGCGCCAACGCCGAAGCCTGGTACCGGTACTGCGCCACCAACGACCTCGTCCTCTCGCACGCCCTCGGCGACCCCCAGATCGACCGCTCCGCCGACCCGCTCGACGACCCGGACCTCGCCCTGCGCGTCATCGAGGAGAACGACCGGGGCATCGTGGTGCGCGGCGCCAAGCAGCTCACCACCCTCGCCCCGCTCGCCCACGAGGTCCTGGTCTACCTCTCCGCCTCCTTCACCGAGGGCCGCGGCGAGCAGTTCGTCAGCTGGTTCGCCCTGCCGCTCAACACCCCCGGGCTGGTCACCCTCGCCCGCGAACCGCTCGGCAGTGCCCCCTGGGGCCACGCCCACCCGCTCGGCGCGCGGTACGACGAGCAGGACGCGATGCTCTTCTTCGACGACGTCCTGGTGCCCTGGGACCGCGTCTTCCTGCTGCGCGACGCCGCCCTCGCTCGGCTCGGCCTCGGCCGGATCAACGCCTGGAGCGCCTACATCGGCCACGTCCGCTACCGGGAGCGCCTGCGCACCCTGCTCGCCACCGCCACCCTCGTCGCCGAGTCGATCGGCGTGGACGGCTTCCGCAACGTCCAGGAGGACCTCGGCCGCCTCGCCGGCTACGCCGAACTCACCGAGTACTTCCTGGACGCCGCCGAGGCCCGCGGCGGCCTCACCGACGGCGGCCTGTTCGCCCCCGGCGACACCGCCGCCTCCCGGGTCTGGTCGGCCGAGGTGGCCGGCAGCGCCGTCGAGATCGTCCGCCGGATCGGCGCCTCGGGCCTGCTCATCCAGCCCACCGCCGCCGACCTCGCCCACCCCCGGCTGCGCCCGCACCTGGACCGCTACATGCGCGGCCGCGGCATCGACGCCGAACGCAAGTCCCGGCTGTTCCGGATCGCCTGGGAGCTCACCGGCGACGGCTTCGGCCAGCGCCAGGACCTCTACGAGTACGTGCACCGTGGCGACCTCACGCGCAACCGGATCAACATCTTCAAGCGGTACGACCAGAGCGGGGCCCGCGCGCGCCTGCTGGACCTGGTCGACCGGCCCACCGGCACCGAGGAGAACGAGAAGTGAGCACGTCCGCCGTCGAGATCCAGGCCCGCACCCTCGCCGGGTACGCCGACGCCAGCCGGCTGCGCCAGGTCCAGGACCGCGACTGGGTGCTCGACCAGGTCACCGGCGCCCCCGAGACCCTGATCGACCTCGGCAGCGGCATCGGCCAGCTGCTCCAGGCCGCCCTGGAACGCTTCCCCACCCTGCGGCGCGCCGTCGGCCTGGAACGCTCCGAGCACCGCATCGACGAGGCCGCCGCCCGGCTCCGGCCGTACGGCGAGCGGGCCGCCCTGTACCGGGCCGACCTCACCGCGCCCGAACCGCTGCCCTTCCGCGCCGACGTGATCACCCAGACCTCGGTGCTGCACTGGCTCCACCCCGACGAGGAACGGATCTTCGCCTGGGCCGCCGCCCACCTCGCCCCCGGCGGCACGTTCCTGCTCACCACCTACCACCCCGCCCGGGACGAGCACGGCCTCGGCGGCGAGGACGAGCTCGTCCGCGACGCCCTGGTCGCCCTCGGCACCCCCGAGGACGAGGTGCCCGGCGCCTTCGCCCGCGGCGGGGTGCTGCCGATCGCGACCCGCACCAGGACCGTCGACGGCCTCACGGCGGTGATCGCCCCACACCTCGCCGTCGCCGCGCACCGGGAGCGCGACGCCGTCGTCACCGTCGACAGCGCCGCGCAGTACGAGCACTTCCACGCGGCCACCTTCGGCGACTACTACAGCCGACTGGTGCCGGAGGAGCAGCGCGCCGCGTTCTTCCGCGCCGTCGGCGAGAGCGCCTGGCGCCGACAGCGGGAGCGCGGACACGTCAGCCACATGGCCGTCCGGCTCTGGACGCTGACCCCCCGCTAGCCCGGATCGTTAACAGCATGTGTAGCCCGCCGCTCACCCCTGGGAGGAGCGGCGGGCTGCGCCTACGCTGAGGCCTGTCACCACCGGACCGACCTGCATGGCCGAGGAGCCCCCGTGTCAACTCCCCCCGCCGGACGGGAACTCGGCGCGTTCCTACGCGCCCACCGCGAACTCCTCAAGCCCGCCGACGTCGGGCTCACCGCCACCACCCGTCGCCGCACCCCGGGCCTGCGCCGCGAGGAGGTCGCCTCCCTCTCCGGGGTCGGCCTGGCCTGGTACACCTGGGTCGAACAGGGCAGGGTCGCCGCCTCCCGGCAGGTGCTGGAGGCCATCGCCCGCGTGCTCAGGCTGGACGACGCCGGCCTGCGGCACGCCCTGCGCCTGGCCGGGTACCACGAGCCCGCGCAGGCCGCCGGCCCGGAGGGCAGCGGCCGGATCGCCGAGGCCATCCAGCCCGTCCTCGACTCCTGGACCGCCAGCCCGGCCGTGCTGCTCGACCGGCACTTCGACCTGCGCGGCTGGAACGCCGCGTGGGCCGCGCTCTGGGGCTCGCCCGAGTGCGTGCCCGCGGACCGGCGCAACCTGATGTGGGTGATGGCCGCCCACCGGCAGGTGCGCGCGGTGCTGCGCGACTGGGAACCGCTCGCCATGAACGTCTTCCAGCACTTCCGCGCCCAGGCCGGCCCCGCCCTCGCCGACCCCCGCACCCGGGAGGTCTACCGGCACCTGGACGAGGACGCGCCGGAGCTCCGCCACTGGTGGGGGTGCCACTCGGTGGCGGAGCTGACCGTCCGCACCGTCACCGTCGAGCCGGCCGGCCTCGGACCGGTCCGGCTGACCCTGTCCTCCTTCCACCCGGTGGACGACCCCTCGGCGACGGTGCTGCTGTTCACCCCGCGCGGCGACGCCGACCGGGCGCGGATGACCGAACTGGTCGAGCATCCGTTGCGCGCGGTCGGCGGTGCGGAGCAGGAGCGCCGGGTGGGCTGAGCCCGTCGGGGCCTCAGACCTTCTCCGTGGCCGTGGTGGCCGTGGCCGTGGCCGGGGCTGTGGTGGTCGTGGTGGCGGCCGGGCTCGCCGCGCTCGCCCGGCGCAGCCCCAGGCTCACCGCCGCCGCGCCGAGCGCGGCCAGCAGGGCCAGTCCGCCGCCGACCAGCAGCGTGCCGTCCGCGACGTCGCCGAACGCGCCCACCGCCCAGGCGCCGACCCCGGTGCCCGCGTACATGGTCGAGGTCAGCCACGCGCTGGAGGTCGCGCGCAGCTCGGGGGCGACGGTGCCCGCCAGCGTCTGCTGGTCCGTCACGAAGCCGCCCGACGCCAGGAACCACACCGTCACCCCGGCCAGGGCGAGCACCAGGCCCGGACCCTTGGCCGCGACCGTGATCCCCACCGCGAGCAGGACGCCCCACAGCGGCAGCAGCGGCAGGTCGAAGCGCCCGGCGCTCCTGGCCCGGTCGCCGAGGCGGCCGCCCAGCAGCGAGCCGGCGATGCTGCCGGCGCCGACCAGCACGCCCACCAGGCCGAGTGCCTGCACCGACAGGTCGAAGCGCTGCACCAGCACCGCGCCGAGGAAGGTGTAGGCGCCCAGGTTGGCCGTGTTGAACACGGTGTTGACCAGCAGGGCGCGGCGCAGGGTCGGGTCGGCCCAGCCGGCCAGGATCGCCCGGACAGCACCCACCCGCGGCGCCCGGGCCTCGGCCGGTGCCTGTGGTGCACGGCCCCGGACCTGGCGCAGCAGCAGCGGCACGGCCGCTGCGGTGCCGACGGCCAGCGCCCAGAACGCCGAGCGCCAGCCGGCCAGCCCGGCCAGGAAGCCGCCGAGCGGCACGCCGATCACCTGGCCGCAGGAGAACAGCGCCATCCCGAGGCCCAGCGCCCGCCCCCGCACCGCCTCCGGCGCGGTCTCGGCGATGTGCGCCCAGATCGCCGGCCCGGCCGCGGCCGCCGCCAGCCCGGCCACCGCGCGGGAGACCACCAGCAGGGTCAGCCCGGTGGACAGCGCCGCCGCGGCGTTGGACAGGACGAACAGCAGGCTGCCCGCGACGAGCGTGCGGCGGCGGCCGAAGCGGTCGCTCAGCAGTCCGAGGAAGGGCGCGGCGACGGCGTACACCAGCACGTACGCCGTGACGCTGGAGGCGGCGGCCGCCTCGCTGGTGTGGACCGAGTCCGCGATGGTCGGCAGCAGCGGCGAGACCAGGAAGGTCTCCGTGCCGAACAGGAACAGCAGGAGGAACACCCCGGCGTAGCGCCACCGGTCGAAGCCCCGCGCCGACGTGTCCACCGGCGGGACGTCCTCGGCCCGGTCGGGCAGGGGCGGGTCGGAGATGCTGCTCACGGTGAAGTACCACCTTCTCGTACGGGCGCGGCCGACCCTCGGACGGCGGGCGGTAGCGGCCGCGCGACGGCTGACAGGACGTCCGATGCGGCCATCCTGCGGACCGCTCGGGCGGCCAGCCAGACAGGCGGTGATCCTGTGACTCCGGCTCACAGGCTGAGCCGCGGCGGCCTCGTGGCGGGGCGCCTCCGCCCGTGCGCTGTCGTGGGGTGTCTGGTCGTCGTGCGCTGTCGTGCCGGCCTCCGGGCGCGGGGCGCACAGCGGGGCCGGCCCGCCGGTCGTAGCGTCGGGGCGTGCCGAGCCGCCGGGGCGGCGGGTTCCTCGGCCCCCGCGACGACCACCGAACGAGGATCCGTACGATGACCACAGCCTCCCCCGACGACGCACCGGACGACCGGGCGGGCGCTCCCCGGGAACGCCGCTTCGAACCGGACCTCCGGTCGATGACCCGGATCAACCTGCGTCCCATCGCCTCACCCATGCCGCTGGGCTTCTTCACGGTGGCGATCGCCTCCGTGATGACCGGCTGCCTCCAGCTGGGGATCCTCGGGCCGCAGGCGCGCGGCGCCGTCGCGCTGTGCGTGCTGCCTGCCTTCGCCCTGCAACTCCTGGTCAGCGTCCTGGCGTTCGGCGCCCGCGACGTGATCGCGGCGACGCTCATGGGGGTGTTCGCGGGCAGCTGGCTGGCCTACGCGCTCGTCATGTTCACCGGCGCGGCCGACGGCCTGCGCGTGCTGGGCGTGTTCAACCTGGCGTTCCTCTGCTTCGGGGCGCTGATGACCGCCGTGACCCGGCCCAAGCGGGCGCTCTGGTTCGTGCTGGCGGCCTCGCTGCCCCGCTGGGCGGCCACCGGGCTCGCCGGCCTCACGGGCGCCGAGTGGCTGACGCGCACGTCCGGAGCGCTCGGTCTCCTGGTGGCGCTCGTCGCGACGTACGCGGCGTTCGCCCTGATGCTGGAGGACATGCGGGCCGAGGAGGTGCTGCCGATCGGCCGCCGCGGCCCCGCCCGCGCCGCCGTCCACGGCGATCTGGCCGTCCAGCTCCGCAACCTGGAACGCCAGGCGGGCGTGCGCCGCACGCTCTGAACGCCCGGCGCCCGGCGCCCCGCACCGCCTGCCCGGGCGGCCGCGGGGCGCACCGGCTGCGGGGCCCGGGCGGGCGAGGCTCAGCGGTCGAGGGTCATGCCGTTTGCCGGGCGAGCCGGCTGCGGACGGAGTCCAGGGTGGTGGCGATGAGGAGCGACTGCGCGAGCGGGACGAGGTGGGCACCGCTGTCGCCGTGGGCCGCGGCGTCCATCGACTCGACCATGAGGCGGTAGGGGTCCTGCGGCGGGTAGTGGCGGTGGTGGCCCTCGGCGGCGGGCGTTCCCCTGGTGGTGAGCATGCTGGGGGCCGAGCCGGCGCAGAAGGCCGGCGGGGTGAGGGTGATGGAGCCGTCCGTACCGGTGGTGGTGAAGGTCTCGGACATACCGCCGACGAGCGAGCAGCCGATCTCGGCCGTGCCCCGGCCGGGGAAGTCGAGCAGGAAGCGGGTGGCGGAGTCGGCGGAGCCGGGGTGCCAGTGGTCCTGTTCGGCCCGGACGACCCTCGGGCTCCGCCAGCCGAAGGCGGCGAGCGCGGCGGCGACGGCGTAGTAGCCGACGTCGTAGAGGGCGCCGCCACCGAGGGCCGGGTCGAGGCGGTAGTTGCCGGCGGCGGGGGCGAGGCCGTCGAACCGGGCGGTGACGGTGTGGACGGTGCCGACCGCGCCGCGGGTGATCATGGATTCGAGGTCCCGGGTGCGTGGATGCCAGCGGTTCCAGGCCGCCTCGACGAGCAGGCGTCCGGTGGCGCGGGCGGTGGCGGTCATGGCGCCCACCTCGGCGGCGGTGAGCCCGAGCGGCTTCTCGCACAGCACGTGCTTGCCCGCCCGCAGGGCGCGCTCCACCCAGGGGCGGTGGGCGCTGTTGTGGAGCGCGACGTAGACGACGTCGACGTCGGGGTCGTCCAGCAGGTCCTGGTAGTGGGTGTACACCCGGGCCGGGTCGAGGGCGCGGGCGCGCCGGGGGTCGGTCGCGGCGACGGCGTGCAGGCGGGGGCCGTCGGCCGTGTGGACGGCGGGTGCGAGGCTGGAGGCGGCGATCGAACCGGCGCCCAGGAAACCCCAGTTGGCCATGGTCAGTCCTCCTCCGGCGTGGCGGTCGGACCGCTGGCCGTCGTCGGCTCGGCGGTCGTCGCGGCGGCCAGGTCGAGGACGAGTGAGCTCCAGCCGAAGGAGCGTGCGCCGTGCCCGGCGGCGTCCTCCGGGCCGTAGCACTCCCGGGTGCCCGAGGCGGCGACGAGGGCGCAGGTGCGCGTCGCGAGCGTGTCGGCCTCCGCGCGATAGCCGCGTCGGCGCAGGCCCCAGTACAGGTACCAGTTGAGGTTGACCCAGCTGGAGCCGCGGAAGATGGCCCCGGTGCGGAACGAGGGGTCGTAGGACGGCTCGGTGGCGGCGACGCTGGGGACGGGGTGGGGGAGCCAGAACTCCCGCTCGTTCAGGAGGTGTTGTTCGATGACCCGGTGTGCGGCGGTGTCCGGCACGGAGTCGAGGAGGACGGGCAGGAGCGCACTCGCCGTGAGGACGTCGCTGCGCCGCCCGGCGACGAGGTCGAGGTCGTGGAAGGCGCCGTCGGCCTCGTCCCAGCAGTGCCGCATCAGCGCGGCGCCGATCGCGCGGGACTCCTCGGCCAGCCGGTCCGCCGTGCGCCCGTTCGGCCCGGCGGTCCGGGCGAGGCGTGCCAGGCAGGCCAGCCCGTCGGCGTACACGGTGTTGACCAGCACGTCGTTCCAGACGAACAGCCTCCGGTCGCGGAGCGGGGCCTCGGGCGTGCGGGCGGGGGAGGCGTAGGCCGTGATCAGCGACCGCATGGCGCGGTGCCAGGCGGTGTGCACGGCACCCTCGGGGACGGCCTGGATGCCGAGCGCGGCATCGTACTTGGGGCTGCTGTCGAGTCCGGACTCGTCGGGCTGGTAGATCTCCAGCAGCCCGGTGCCGGGGCTGGTCCGGTGGTCCCTGAGCCAGCGGAAGAAGGCGAGCGCCGGCGGCAGGACGCGGCGCAGCCAGAGGTCGTCGCCGGTCGCCCGGTACACCCGCTCGACGGCTCGGGCCACCACGGGCGGCGCGATGGTGACGGACCGCCACCCCTCCCAGAGGTCGATCCTGAAGTCCGCGGTGGCGCGCGGTCGGAGGTCGTCCTGCCAGAGGACCATGTGCGGCAGGAAGCCGGTGGGTGTGACCGCGCTGAGCAGGGAGCGCAGTTCGTCCCGGGCTCGCCGGGTGTCGACGTGGGTGAGGGCGACGGCGTGGAAGCTGCTGTCCCAGGCCCACTGGAAGGGGTAGCTGTCGGGGGAGGGGCAGGTGAAGTCGTAACTGCGCTGGGCCGCCCGGGAGAAGCCGGTGCGGTGGTTGCGGGCCAGCGTGTCGCGGGCCTTGGCGGAGCTCTCAGTGACGGACATGCGGGGTGACTCCCGAGGGGGACGCGTCGGCGGCGGCCGGGCGGCTTCGCCCGGCGGCGAGCAGCAGCGCGGCGAGGGGCAGCAGGCAGCCGGCGAGGCCGAAGGCCGAACGGACGCCGAGGTGGTCGGACAGGGTGCCGAGTAGCAGGGGCGCGAGCATGATGCAGGTGCTGACCGCGAGTTGGACGCGGGCCGTGGCCTGGTCGGTGCGGCCGGGCGCCGTGCTCACCGCGAGCGAGAGGGTCAGGGGGAAGAGGTTGGCGACGCCGAGGCCGCCGAGGGTCAGGCCCACCAGGGCGAGCCACGTGGTGGGGGCGAGCCACAGGGCGAGGAAGCCGACGGCGGCGACGGTCAGGGCGCCGGCCACCAGCGCGGCCGAGCGGGTGGGGCGGGTGCCGGCCGTGAGCCGGCTCCCCGCCAGGCGGCCGATCAGCTCGCCCCCGTAGAACAGCGCCAGTGCCACCGACGCCTGACTGTCCGTCAGGTGGAAGGCGCTGGTGAGCAGGGGGGCGGCGTAGTAGGCGAGGCAGAACTCGAAGCCCACGACGAGGCCGCACAGGGCGGCCCGCAGCGGGAACGCGCCGGCCGGCCGCCGGGCCTCCACCACGCCCCGGGCGGGCGCGGCGGAGGCGGCGGTCGTGGCGGAGGTGGCGGGGGTGGCGGGGCGTGGGCGCAGCGGTTCGTGGCGGAGTACCGGGTACATCGCCGCGAGCGCGAGGGCGGGCAGCACCAGGGACCAGTTCCACGACACCCCGGCGCCCTCCAGGCCGCTGACGACCAGGGGCGCGGCGAGGGCGCTGACGCTCGCGGCCGCGTTGGCCTCGACCAGGGCGCGTGCCCGGAGGGACTCCTGCGCGCCGTGGTGTTCGGCCAGCACCGCCAGCGCCGTCGTCTGCAGCAGCGCCCCGCCGACGCCTCCGAGCACCGCCGCGCCGAGTGTGACGGCGGCCGACAGCGCGGTCGCCAGCAGGAGCGAGCCCAGGGCCAGGGCGGCGAGCGCGGACCAGAAGAGCAGCCGGTGGCCCAGCCGGGCGCGGAGGCGGCGGAACAGCAGGTTGGTGAGCATCGCGCCGGCCGCGAAGGCCGTGGAGTGCAGGCTCATCAGGGCGTACGACAGCTGCAGGTCCTGGCGCAGGAGCGGCAGCAGCGGGCCGAGTGCGTACAGGAGGTAGGCGTAGACGGCCAGGCCGGCGTAGGCGGTGGCGGTCAGCCGGTCCCGGACGAAGACGGGTGTGCGGCGATCCGCACCGACCGGCACCGACGTGCCGGTCACCCCGGTATCCCGGCCTGCTCGGCGAAGGCTCCGTCGGCGGGGGCAGTGGCAGGGGCAGTGGCGGTGGTCGCGGGGGCCCCGGTGGCCGCCGCGGCCGAGCGGCGAACGTGGTCGAGCAGGACGGACGGGGCGAGCAGCGAGGTCTTCATCGAGGCGCCCCGCCCGTAGCCGGTGAACGCCTCGCGGACGGCGTCCTCGTCGTCGAGGCAGGCCCGGGTGGTGATCAGCGGGGCGGGGTCGACCAGGCCGGACTCGACCAGCCGCAGGGCGACGGCGGTGACGTGCGCGGAGCGGGCCATCGGGAACGAGCGGACGTCGAAGGGCGTGGAGAGCAGCTTCAGTCCCTTGGCCAGGATCATCCAGGTGTTGAGCCGCTGCGGGACGGCCGTCGCGCCGTAGATGACGTACGAGCCGCCGGGGCGCAGCAGGCCCATCGCGATCTCCCGGATGTCCTTGCCCGGGCCGTCGGCCTGCCCGGCGGAGCGCCGCGGTGCCGCGATGTGCGGCAGCGCGTCGAACACGTAGTCCGCGTACTGGTCGTGGTGTTCACGCACGTACGCTTCGAGCTCCGCCGCCTGGGTGTCGGTGTTGAAGGCGCGGGAGGCGCCGTGGCGCAGCGCGACGGCCATCCGGTCGCTGTTGCGGTCCAGCACGGTGATCGGGCCGGCGCCGAGGTGGCGGTGCAGCACCTGGACGGCCAGTTGGGCGCTGGGGCCGCAGCCCAGGACGACGCAGGTGTCGCCCGGTTTCGGGGGGTTGAGCAGTAACGACCGCAGGACGGAGGTCAGCGGTTCGATGACGGAGGCCAGATCCGAGGGCACGTGCGGCGGCAGGACGACGGCCGCGGCCTGGTCGGCGTCGTAGAAGTTGCGGCCGGTGTACCAGGCCGTCTCGACGCCGAGCCGGCCGGGGAAGAGCGGTCGGAGCGCCCGGTACTCGGCCATGCCGCCGAAGTCGGTCTGCCCCCAGTAGGTCACCCGGTCGCCCGGCCGGACGTCGTCCCGGAGCCGCTTCCCGACTTCGACGACCCTTCCCACGTATTCGTGCCCGGGAATGATCGGCCAGTCCTCCGGAAAGAGGTGGCCGCGGAAGTAGGAGACGTCGGTCGAGCAGATGGAAACCGCTTCGGTCTGCAGCAGGATTTCGTCCTCGCGGCATTCCGGATCGGGCACCCGGGTGCGTTCCAGTTTCCCGGGCGAGGTCATCAGGTACGCGTACAAGGTTGTTCCCTCCACGCCTGTGTTTCATTCCACCACCGGAATCGGCGGGCGGGATCGCCCGCCGATCGTGCAGTTCCCCCGCCGGAAATTCATCCTGCGTGGTTCGGTCGGCGCCGTTCGCCCCCGGGAGACGCCTCCGCGCTCAGCAATCGACCTCGAAGGCGACGTCCAGCGCGTACCTGTCGCCCACGTACCGGGTCTCGGTGAGCTCCAGGGGGAGCTCGTCCTGGTCCGTGATGAGGCGCTCCTCGACGAGCAGCGCGGTTCCCGGAGCCACCGCCAGCAGCTCCGCCTCCCGCTCGCCGGCCGTGGCGGCCCTGATGGACGAGTGTCCGCGGGTCGGTGTCCGGCCGAGCCCGACGAGCGTCTCGTGCATCGACGCCGTGCGGAAGTCGACCTCCAGCAGCGCGGCCAGGCCCTCGGGGAACACCGCCCGTTCCAGTGCGGTGGGGATCCCGTCGGCCAGCCGCACCCGGGCGACCTCCACGACCCGGGCGGACCTCCGCAGCCGCAGCCGGTGGACCTCCTCCGGCAGGGCGGCCCGGAGGCTCGCCGAAATCAGTTGTGACGAGGGCTTCCGGCCCTGTCTGCGCATTTCCTCGCTGAATCGGACAAGGTTCTCCGCGCGACGGTGGGTCGGCGGTTCCGCGACGAATGTCCCGCGCCCGGACACCCGGTACACCAGACCTTCCGTGACGAGTCGTTGAACGGCCGCCCGGGCGGTCATCCGGCTGACCCCGAAT